>JALONI010000062.1 GCA_025455015.1 Cyclobacteriaceae bacterium
CCATTGTATTGCTGTGTTCAACACTGGCGGGTGTGTTTGTCCAGTTTGCCTTTCAGCAATATTGCGCCACGCGGCTCGGCATTATCTTACTGAGTGGTCTCGTATTTTGGACAATGGCGGGGCCTCCCATTTTCACCTATGCTGCGTATGCCCGAAAACGAGAACGCTTTTGGTTCACGACCGCGGCTTGGGGGCTGGCGGCAGTGGCGCTAAATCAGGTATTCGTCTACGGGTCTATCGCCTTCTTGATGAGCAGTTTGTATGGATGCGTGGATGACCAGAACACCTGGATACATAACATTTTCACCAATAGCTTGGTAGTGAACGCGCTCTGCTATGCCGGGTTTGTGGGCGCGGGCCTGCTTACGCGAACCGCCCCCTCGCCCTCCGGCCCAACTGCCCCGGCTGCGTACGTGCGTGAACTGACCGTCAAGCATGGGAGCATCTCCACGAAGCTACCACTCGACTCTGTCTATTGGATCGAAGCGGATGATAAGTGCATTGCCTTGGTGGGTGAAAAATGTAAGCACGTCATGTACCGCTCGCTCAAGTCCATTCAATGCGAACTTGACCCTGCGCAACAAACGGCTCCACTCACTGCCTACGGGCGATGCCTTGGCCGAGATGGCCAACGGCACCCGGCTGAAAGTAAGCCGAAATTTCAAGCATCAGTTGATGATGTGAGCTCGGTGGCCAGCGAGTAGATCGCTGTAGCTCTGAAAAAAAAGGAGACAGCTTTCAGCCATCTCCTTTTACACTAGTACCTAAGGCCGGAGTCGAACCGGCACGCCCGAAGGCACACGATTTTGAGTCGTGCGCGTCTACCAATTCCGCCACTCAGGCATCGTTATGCCCGTTGCTTTTCAAACGGGCTGCAAATATGTGCAAAGTTTGCGTTTCGGTCAACGCCACGCGCAGAATTATGCCTGCAAATCGCCTTTTCAGGGCTCAAAGAGGCTGCGCCCCACCGTCATGGCCACCGCCACAATGATGCCCAGCGACAGCACGTTCAGCCAAACCCCCGCCCGGATCATCTGCCACATTTTCACATAGCCGCTGCTGTACAGTACTGCATTGGGCGGGGTGGATATGGGCATGGCAAAGGCACAACTGGCGCCAAACGTGATGGGCATGGCCAACAACAGGGGCGGCACGTCCATGGCATTGGCAATGCCAAACCCAATCGGCACAAACACCGTAGTGAGTGCCACGTTGCTCATGAACTCGGTGAGAAAGATGGCCAAAAACGTGACGATTAGAATGAGCATAAAAAGCGACCACTGGCCCTGGGCGGCTATGCTGGTTCCGATCAGTTGGATCAGTCCGGTGTTTTCCAGCGCCTGGGCCAGACAAAGGCCTCCGCCAAACAGCAGAAGTATACCCCACGCCATCCGTTTGGAGTCGGTCCAGTCGAGCAAAAATTCCTTACCCTGGTCATCGGCTGGCACGATGAACATGAGCACCGCCCCGAGGATGGCGATCGAGGTGTCGTCCAGCAAAATGAGCTTTGCCCCCTCTTCAAAAAGCAAAAAAACCAGGGCCTCGTTTACCCAGGGGCGGCAGATCCACAACAACGAAGTGAACACGAAAACGGCCAATACGCCCCACTCCGCAAACCGCATGGGCCCCAGTGCCGCAAGCTGTTGGTTGATGAGCTTTTCGGAGCCTGCCACTTTGGGCAGATGATTGGGATATAAAAAACGGGTGAGCAATACGTAGCAAGCCGCCAGCACCAGCAGCGCCAACGGAAACCCAAACTTAAACCACTCCAAAAAGGTAAAATCCACCTGGTACTGCGCCCGGTACAAACCCGCCATCACCGTGTTGGGCGGGCTTCCGATCAGCGTGGCCATGCCGCCAATGCTGCTGGCATAGGCGATGGCCAACATGAGGGCGGTGGAAAAATTCAAAAACTTCTTTTCGTTGGCTTCGTTTTTGGCAAATTCATCTTTCATCAAATTCACCACCGACATGGCAATGGGCAACATCATGATGGCCGTGGCCGTGTTGCTGATCCACATACTCAAAAAAGCCGTGGCTAAGGTAAACCCCAAAATGATACCGTTGCCACTGCTGCCTGTGAGCCGTATCAGGTTGAGCGCGATACGCTCGTGCAGCTTGTGTTTTTCCAACGCCAGCGCCAGAATAAAGCCTCCCATAAACAGAAAGATCACCGGATCGCCATACGATCGGGTGGCCTCTTTGACCGTCAGGATGCCAAACAGCGGAAACAAGAAAATCGGCAAAAGGGCCGTGACCGCCAGGGGCACCGTTTCCGACACCCACCAGGTCAGCATCCAAATGGCCAACGACAAGACGATGGCCGCATCCGCAGACAGCGAAGTAAACCCGAGTACGGTCAGACAGACGAAAAACAACGCTGGCCCAAGGGCCACTACAAGTACCTTTTTGTTCATGGGGGCGGATTGGCAGAAGGACGAAGCGGTGGGCAAATTACCCTGAACGGCACAATAAACAACGCCCCGCGCCACCCCGGTGGCCACAAACAAATTGATTTTTAGGATGATAACTAAGCGTTACCTTTGTTGCCCTGCCCAAGGCAATTGTGGATGGAAATCTTAGAGGAAAAGAAAAATAAGAACCGGAAATACACGCCCATCCTGAACCGGATACGGGAATGGCCGGTGTACCAACTCAGCAAAAACCGCAAGGAGTTTGTGGAAGAGGTGGCGCAACGAAGCTTCGAACGCATCCGGGAACTGCGGCCCACCCGCAAACAGTTGATTGATGAACTGGAAGCAACCGTTTATCGCGAGCAAAACCGCCTGAAGCGGAACCGCTGGCGCGTAGACCCCAAAGATGAAAACCGGTTTTGGGCCGCCATCAAACACGAACTGGTCGAGCTTTCCGCCAGCCAAGATGAAACCTCGCAGAAGCCGGAAGAACTGGCCAAGCGCATTGTGCAGCGGTATGCCGGTGAAATAGCCGGAAACTTCAAACCCAACTCCTACCGCGTTACCCGCGCCATCGTCAAGTTCTGGTTTACGCGATTGCTCAATGGCGCCCGGGTGAAAAAATTTGGGGCCTTTTTCCGCAACCGCTACACGCTTCGCGACAAGATCCACATCGTGGGCAAAGTGAAGATGCTGCGCAAACTGGCCAAGCAGGGCACCGTGGTCATGGTGCCTACCCACTTCAGTAACTTGGACTCCATCTTGATCGGGTGGGTGATCCATTCGCTGGGGCTGCCTGCCTTTATCTATGGCGCAGGACTCAACCTGTTCAACATAAAAATCTTCGCCTACTTCATGAACAGCCTGGGGGCCTACAAGGTAGACCGCAGAAAAAAAAATCTCCCCTACCTGGAAACATTGAAGATGTACTCCAACCTGGCCATCCAAAAAGGGGCACACAGCCTGTTTTTTCCGGGCGGCACGCGCTCGCGGTCGGGTATGATCGAAAAACAACTCAAGCTCGGCTTGCTGAGTACCGCCATTGAGGCCCAGCGAAACCTCTACCTGGAAAACGCAGGTCCCGAAGTGCGCAAGATTTTCATTGTGCCCGTTACGCTCAATTATCATTTTGTGCTGGAGGCACCGGACCTCATCGAAGAGTACCTGCAGGTAAAAGGACAAGACCGCTACTTTCCCGAACAGGAAAAGTACGGCAGTTTTCAATTGATCAAATTCTTATTCAAGTTTTTCACCAAGGGATCGAGCATTTCGGTATCCATAGGTGCCGGCTTGGATGTATTGGGCAATTATGTTGACCGTGACGGCCAAAGCCTGGATGCCAATGGCCGTGTGATTGAGCCCCGAGAATACTTTATCTCGAATGGGGCCGTTACCGTGGACAAGCAGCGCGAAGATGAGTACACGCGCATGCTCAGTCAGAAAATTGTGCACGAGTACCATCGCATCAATCGTGTTTTTGCCAGCCACGTGGCGGCCTTTGTGGCGTTTGAGATGTGGCAAAAGAAACATCCGAAGCTGGATTTGTTCAGCCTGCTACGCCTGCCGGAAGAAGAACTCGAATTGGAATACGAAGCATTTCGCGACACGTTTAGGCGCGTGCGCAAACAGCTGTACAAATTGAAAGAAGAGCGAAAAGTCAATCACGCTACCCATTTGAAAGGGGAAATCGACTTAGTGATCAAACGCGGACTGGACAACGTGGGTATCTTTCACCTCAAACGGCCGCTGCTGCGAAACAAAAAGGGTAAAATTGTCACACAGGATTTGAGCACTTTGTACTACTACCACAACCGCCTGGTGGGCTATGACCTCGAATCCCTCATCTGAGAAGCCTGCGGGCGTGATCGGGGCCGGAAGTTTTGGCACCGCCATTGCCAACATCATTGCGCTGAACCGGCCCGTGCTGTTGTATGCGCGCGATGCCCAGGCCGTGGAGCGCATCAATCGCACCCGTGAAAACCGAGGGCAACAACTGCACGACCACGTTACGGCCACCAACAGCCTGGAACAACTGGCGCAACAGTGTTATGTGATTTTTCCGATGGTGCCCTCGCAGCACTTTCGGGCCATGATGAAAAAGCTGTCTCCCCACCTGCACCCTTACCATATATTGATTCACGGCACCAAAGGCTTTGACATCCAGTTGCCCGAAGGCGAAACGCTGCATTCGGTTGCCACCCTGAGTCGGGCCCGCGTGAAAACGATGAGTGAGGTGATACGCGAAGAAAGCGTGGTGGTGCGCATTGGCTGCCTGGCGGGCCCCAACCTGGCGCGCGAGCTGGCACAGCGCCAACCCGGTGCCACGGTGGTGGCCAGCCATTTCAAAGAGGTGATCCAAACGGGCAAACGCCTGCTGCGCAACGATCGCTTTCAGGTGTACGAGAACGCGGACATTGTGGGCGTGGAGATTGCAGGCGTCCTGAAAAACATCATTGCCATTGCCTCCGGGGCGCTCAGCGGCTTGGGCTATGGCGAAAATGCCAAAGGACTGCTGATCAGCCGGGGTGCGGTGGAGATGGTGTACCTGGGCCGTGCCTTGGGCGGAGACACGCGCGCTTTTTTGGGTGTGGCCGGCATTGGCGATCTGGTGACTACCTGTAACAGCCCCATGAGCCGAAATTTTTCAGTCGGCTACCGGCTGGCCAAAGGTGAATCATTGGCGCAGATCCTCGCCTCGATGGAAGAGGTGGCCGAGGGTATAAACACAGTACAAATCGCGAAGAAGTGTGCTGATCACTACAAGGTGCGCGCACTGGTGACAGATCGACTATACAAAGTGCTGTTTGAAGGAATGACGGTGGAAGAAGCGCTGGATTTCCTGATGCGCTTTCCGCTTAGCGCGGATATTGACTTTATCTAAAACGCGCCTGCCCCCACCCCGCTGCGTAGCTATTGTGCCGCCAAGGCCGTCTTGACCTTGTCGGCCATCAAGGAAAGCTCCAATGGCGAGGGTTTCAACTTGGGCCGGGTGAAGTTAACATCATCGGCCGAGTTCATGGGTACCAAGTGTACATGCACGTGTGGTACTTCCAATCCGATCACTGACACGCCAATGCGTTTGCAGGGAACTACTTTTTCGAGGGCTTTCGCAATGGGTTTAGCAAACATCATCAACTCAGCCAGCGCCCCCTCCGTCAAATCAAACAGGTAGTCTTGCTCGTGCTTGGGTATCACCAGTACATGGCCCATCACCAGCGGCATAATATCCAGAATGGCGATGTGGCGTTCGTCTTCGGCCACGATGTATCCGGGTATTTCGCGGTGGATGATTCGGGTGAAGATGGAAGCCATGGGTGATGTCAGATTCCGATGTTGATCACCTCAAACTCCATCTCGCCCGCGGGCGTCTTAATCTTGGCGCTGTCGCCTTTTTTCTTCCCCAACAATCCTTTTCCAATGGGCGACTGGGTGCTGATCTTCCCCGACTTCAAATCAGCCTCTTCTTCCGACACCAGCGTGTAGGTAAACGAGGCCCCGTTCTTCTTGTTTTTGATGGTCACTTTCGACAGGATGGACACCTTGGACGTATCCACGTTGGTTTCGTCCAGCAAGCGGGCGTTGGCCATCAGATCCTCTAATTGGGCAATTTTGGCCTCCAGGTGCCCTTGAGCATCTTTCGCGGCATCATATTCGGCATTTTCGCTCAGGTCACCTTTGTCGCGCGCGTCCGCAATCTGCCGTGCGATGTCCGCCCGGCCCTTGGTCTTCAACACGTTTAGTTCGGTCTTCAGTTTCTCCAACCCGTCTTTGGTGTAGTAGGATATCTTGCTCATAAAATTCGCACGTTGCGGTAAGACAAAAAAGAACAACGGCTTCGTTGCCGAAACCGTTGTTCTTCTGGCACAAAGGTAATTTTTTATTGGACTCCTGCAAACGCTCAGGCGTCCACCAACTCGGGGATGGCAAGCTTGATCTGCTCCAGCAGTTCGTCATCAAACTTGGCCAGGTAAAGCGTTTTGGCCTTGCTCAGTTGCTCCACCGTAAGGCCTTTGGCGCCCCGCAGATCGGCCTTGTACAAGCTGGCATTTTCAAAATCTGCGCCCATCAAATAACTGTTTTGCAGATTGGCCTCCATCAAAAACGCGTTTTTGAAATTGGTCTTGATCAAAAAAGCGCCTTCAAACTGAGCCTTGATCAAAAACGAGTCTTTGAAGTTAGCCCCGCTGGCGTAGGCCGCTTTGAGGTTAGCCTGGTTGACGTTGGAGTTTTCCAGGTTGGTTTGGTTGAGCCGGGTATTCTCCAGGTTGGTTTCGATCAGGCTGGAATGCGACAGGTTAGCCGAGTTTAAGTTGGAGCCTTTCAGGTTAACGTAGTTTAAGTTGGTACGCTGCAAATGGCAGTTGACCAAATTGATCTCGTGGATGCGATGCCGGTTGAGGCGCTTGATGTTACCCACGGTACGAAAAGCCGCTTCTTCTGACTCCCACAAGCGGAAGTCATCGATTTCATCCTTATAGGTTTTGATGCGCTGGCGGGTTTCGCCATTTTGATTGAGCCAAAACAGCAGAATACCGATGACCGCGATATCAAAAATCATTCCGTGGGCCTCGGCCAAAATCTGTGCCCAAAAAGAATCGAAGTCATGGATGTAGTACCGCAGGCTCAGACCGATGACCAACAGCGAGATCAGCAGCAGCACCAAGGCCGAAGTGAGCAGTGGCCGCTCTACTACTTCATTGAAATAGTGTTGCCATTTCACCAGCCGCCTTTTGAAGAATGTGATTAAAGCCACGTAAAGGTTTTTCCGATAGAACGGTAAAACTACTCGCCCGCCCGCGTCAAAGCAAAACGAAAACGCACGCAACCTTACACGAAGGGTACATGGCCACAGCCTTTACAGCAACAGGGAGACAATCAAAAAATAGATGGCCAGCCCCAGCAGGTCGTTGGTGGTGGTAATAAACGGGCCCGAGGCCAGGGCGGGGTTAAACCCAAACCGGTTCAAAATCAGCGGGGTAACGGTGCCCACCAGCGAGGCAAAAACGACCACGCAAAATAGGGCCAGCGAGACCACTACGGTAAGTTTGTCGAAGCCAAAAATGAGGCTCGTGGCCCCCATCACCAACAGCGAAAGAAACAGGCCATTCAACAGGGCCACCAGCGATACTTTTCGCAGACGCACCCACAGGCCCTCGTCCACAAAGCTGGGGTTGGCCAGGCTCTGCACCACCAGCGAGGATGACTGGATGCCCACGTTGCCGCCCGTGGCCTGAATTAACGGCACAAAAAACGCAATGGCGGCAATGCGCTCGATCTCCACTTGAAAAACGCCCATGAACCGCGCGCTCAGTACACCCCCAAAAATACCGACCAGCAGCCAGGGTAGGCGTGCTCGTGTGTTGCGCCACACACTGTCATCTTCTTCCACGTCTTCGGCAATACCGGCCATGGCCTGGCGGTCCTCTTCCGCCTGTTCGGTAATCACGTCCACCACATCGTCAATGGTGATGCGCCCCACCAACTGGCCTTGTACGTTCACCACCGGCACCGATTCCAGGTCGTACTTCTTCATGATCTCCGCCACCTCGCGCTCTTCCAGGTAGGTTTCCACCGATACAATTTCGCCTTCATAAATGTCTTTGATCAGCGTGCCCGGTTCGGTCACGATCAGCTTTTGCAACGAAACTTTTCCGAGCAGCTTGTCGGCTTCGTCTACCACCCACACGGCATAAAAGGTGGTCACGTTTTCCGCCTGCTTCCGTATCTCCTCCACGCACTGCCCCACCGTCCAATTTTCGCGTGCCTTGATCAATTCCTTGGCCATCAGCCCCCCCGCTATGTGCTCATCATAGCGCAGCAAGTCCACCACCTGCGCGCGAAGGTCGGGGTCCAGCCGGGCCAGCACCTCTTCGCTTTCGCGAACGGGCAACTCGTTCAGTATATCGGCCGCATCATCAGAGGCGAGCTGGTTAACAATGGCTGACAGTTCTTCGGGCGTATAGACTTTGACAAACCGTGTGCGCGTATCGCTGTCCAAGCCGTTGATGATTTCCGCCCGGGTTTCCAGCGGCAAGATGTCCAGCACATATTTCGATTCCTCGCTGGTGAATTCGTAGAGCAGCGTGGTAATATCCGCGGGGTTCACCTCTTCCAGCGAAGTGCGGATAAAGGTTTCGTCACGCTGGTCCAGTGCCTGCTGGAAGCGGTCGCGGTACTCTTTGCTTAGCTCAAATTCGCGCAGCTCGTTCACGGTCTTGAATGTGACGGGTCAGGTTGATGAAGTCGTCTACCGAGAGTTGCTCGGCTCGTTTGTCCATCACGGGCAAGCTATACACATCGGCCGGAAATGCCAATACTTTCAGGGCATTGCGCAGCGTTTTTCTCCGATTGTTGAATCCCTGTTTTACTACTTTCTGAAAAAGCGCTTCATCGCAGCCCAGGTGTTCGCGTTCGTTTCGCACCAGGCGTATCACAGCCGACATTACTTTGGGGGGCGGATGAAACACGCCCGGGGGCACTTTGAAGAGGTAGTCAACAGTGTAGTAGGCTTGCAACAGCACGCTTAAGATGCCATACGTTTTACTCCCTTCCTTTTCGGCAATACGGTCGGCCACTTCTTTTTGCAGCATGCACACCACCGACCGCACCTCTTGCCGATGCGCAAGCACACGAAAAAAAATCTGTGACGAAATGTTGTAGGGAAAGTTACCGATGATGTGCACCGGGCCGGTCGCCATCGCTTCCCAGGGTATCTCCAAAAAATCGCCTTCCACAATCGCTAACGCGGGATATGTTCTCTGCAAAAAGGCCACCGACTCGCGGTCGATCTCAATTACCCGAAGTGAGATATCCGGCCGCTGCACTAAAAATTGCGTGAGCACGCCCGTGCCGGGTCCGATCTCCAAAACAGATTCGCCCGGGCCGGCCGTCAATGCCTCGGTGATTTTCCGGGCCGTCTGTTGATCTTTCAGGAAATGTTGACCTAAGTGTTTTTTGGGGCGAACCATTTGGCAAAAGAACGCCAAAAAGTAAGAAAAACCACGCGCGGTCGACCTTACTAGCCAACCGCCCGCATGACCACGCGGTGTTTATTTTTCCAGCACTAAGTCGTAGCGCAACCCGGACGACACCGCGTTGCGCAGGTGCAAGACGCGTCCGTTGGGTACCGCCTCAAACCAGGCCACAAAACGGTCGGTCTCTCCTTTCCAGCGGTTGGACAAACCCACCTCCCAATCGCTGACGGTGGCCTTGCCTTTGTACTCCTGAGAATAGGTGGACATTGACCCGACCATCCCGGAGGCTCCCTGGTGCTTGCTGGTGTACGAACCATCTTTCTGAAATTCAAACCGATCGCTCATTGCCACGGCCGCCATACCCGCGTAGGCCCCCGTGTAGGCATTGTAATAATTCATGGCAGACGAACCACCCCCCTGCCACTGGCCCACCATATCCGCCCACGTGACAGCAAAGCGGTTGTAGTAACCCATGATCGAAAGATCCGAATCCATTTGGCTCTCGGCCTTGGGAAAGGTCTTCCGGAGCGCGGCTTCGTCTTGCGCTACCGCCAAAATAGGAAACATCATGCCGTTGGATGACGAAACATAAAGACCCAAAAAAACCGGGCGGCCCGTTTTGGGGTCTATCGCGCTGCCCTCGATGTACGGAGCCTGAAAAGCCCCGATCATTTCACCATGATCGCGGTACTGTTTTGATTGGATGCGAAATTGACGCGTGAGGTGATTGTCCCAAAAAAAATCGCGGCCCGCCCCACGCGATTGATCGTCATGGTTCAGCGGATGATACAAGTACACCGATACATTTCCCTTGGTCACCACCACCTTGTCAGGTTCGATCGTGGATACCCACCCGTCATTGAACTTGGTGGTGGCTTTGGTAATGCCGTTGTTGCCTGAGGCAGGGGCACCGGTGGTCATAACCGCTCCGCTGGACGCAGGTTGCCGGGCAGCCGGTGGCAGCGTAGCCGGCTTCGTCAGCGTAATGGAAGCCAGAAAGTGCTCCACGCGTGCCATGTATTCTTGGCTGTTCATCAGCACCAATACCGACAGTCTGCGTCCATACCCCGTGATGCTTGTCAACAACAGGTAGGCCGGTTGATTCGCAAAGGTGAACGTAGCAACACCGGCACTGGAAACCCAACCGTCTTTGTCGGTAAATTCGGGGTTGGGCCGTGTAGCGTCCGGGTAGTACGGAGTCACCAACTGTTCCCACTCTGCGTTGAAGTCGCCTGCTGCACTACCCGCGGACGCCATGCTGCGATAGACCATGAACCGGCACCAGCCTCCGGTCAGATTGTTTGACACCACGTATGACACGGTATTTTCGTTGCTTTCGCGCTGCCAGCCCGCGGGGGCCGTAAAGGTGGCCAGATCAAACGCTTCGCGTGTTTGGGCCTTTGCCGTGATCGACCCGGATACGATCCACGCGATGGCGATCAGTACGGGGAACCATTTCTTTAATGCCATGGGAAATGAGGGTTAGGTATTACTTGAACTTTTCAATCATCGTACGCCAACGTGGTGCTTCGCCCCTCAAATAATTTTGCTCTCGACAGCCGTTTTTACCAGTGCCGCGGTGTTCTTTACCTGCAGCTTTGAAATAAGATTTTTCCGGTGCGAATCCACGGTACTGGCGCTCACGAAGAGTTTCTCCGCAATTTCGTTGTTGGTGAGCCCTTCGGCAATCAACCGCAGTACCTCTACTTCCCTGCGCGTAAGCAGCGGCTGCTGGCTGGCCCAGTGCTCTTTCAGATTATCTTTTCCGAGCCAATACGAGTCGCCCTCCGTGGCGGCTGTAATGGCCCGATGCAACTCATCGGCCGAAGCGTTTTTCAGTACGTACCCGCGGGCGCCTGCCTCCTTCATACTTTGGATGTAACTCAATTGATCAAAATTGCTCAACGCCACGATGCGCAGATCGGGATGCCGTTTCAGCAAACGCGGGCACAATTCGATGCCGCTCAAGTCGGGCAGGTTGATGTCCATCAGCACCACATCAGCCGTGTTGTTCAAAAAGTAGCCCTCGCACGAGCCGGCATTCATGGCAAAGCCTACGAACTGCGTATCCGGCAGTTGCAGCAGCATGCTTTTGATGCCCTCGATCACCATGGGGTGATCGTCCACGATAAAGACGCGTATCATAACATTTACTATAGACTCTCGAAAGGTGGTGATTCCTCCGGCCTTTGTCAACACGGGCAGCCAAAATCCCCTTTTCGGGGGAGCTAAATGGGTAAGAAAATGTGAACGGAAACGCCTTCACCGGGACGGGTCTGGATGTCGACCGTGCCCTTTAAATAGCTTACACGCGAGTGGATGTTGCTCCACCCGCTGCCTTCGGCTTCGGGCAGCCGGGCCACCTCAAAGCCCACGCCATCGTCTTCTACGGTCAGCTCCAACGCGGCTGCCTGAAAGGCCAACTGAACGAGAATGGTTTTGGCGCGTGCGTGTTTCAGTGCGTTGTTTACCAATTCTTGCACCAACCGAAAACAAATCAGCTCATGGTCGGCCGTGAGCCTGCGCATGTCGCCCAGCGTTTGATACGCCACGCCCACGGTACCCATGCTGCCCACGGAGGCCGTGTAGTCGCGCAGCGCGCTCACCAAGCCAAAGCGCTGCAGGGCCAGGGGCATCAAATCCTGTGCAATGCGTCTGAGTTCGTAGACAGAACCATCCAACATATCCAGCGAGCGTTTGAGTTGCGAGGCACCCGCTGCCGTGCTGGCACTCACATTTGCCAGCGATAGTCGAACGCCCGTAAGCATGCCACCCAAGCCATCGTGCAGGTCTTTGGCAATGCGGCCGCGCTCTGCTTCGCGCGCCTGCGTCATGGTCTTGTAGCGTTCAAAATCTGCTTGCGCTTCTTGCCGTCTCAACTCCTCTTCTGCCTGGAGCTTTTGAATTTCATCTTGCCGGTTCTTGTATCCCAAGCCAAGCGCAAAACAAATCAACTCGCCTGCCACGCCAATCTGAAAATAGGTGATGCCCCAATGAAACGGGCTCGGCAATCCATCGATCAGATCGGGCGAAAACGAGAACACCATCGCGGCCAACGCAAAAACAGCCAGCAACAAACCGCCAATGATCAGGTATTTACCCAGCGGGCTGCCTGTACGGCTGGTGCGCCAAATGCAATACAACGTAATCAACACCAACGCCACACGGATGACGTCCCACATCGTTTCTTTCACCGGCAGGGTATCCGGAAAAAAGAACAGCCCCCAGTCAAAGACAATGTAAATCAACAAGGCCACCACCAGGGCTGACATGAAGCGGTGCAAATCGGGCATCAGCGAGCGCGTCTGCAAAAACTGTTGGAAGAACAGAAAATACATGACGTAGCCGGCCGTCTGCAATTGGTCATTCACAAAGCCATTGTACCACTCGGCATGCCACAGCCACTCATGCCCGCTCACCACCAACAGCTTGAGGCCAAAGTACAAGAGAAAGAAAAAAATGTAGCCTGCGTAATATAAATACTCGCGTGTTTGCAGTTGTACGTACTTCAACGCGATGTACAAAAACATCATCAGCAGCATGCCGCAGAAAAACCACGAGAATGTGTTTTGCCGGCTGAGAAAGCCAATTTGGTAGGTGAAGAAATAGTACTCCGACCGTTGCTCCACCAGCCAAATAAACATGTTGGAGGGCGTGTAGTGGGGAAACTTGAGCTGTATGTAAAGAGTCTTGATCTCTCCGGGGGCAAACGACACGTACGCCACCTGAGTGGCATGGTCAGAGCGATACTGACGTTGGGTCAGAACAGCCGGGTGTGGTGCCTGGTGGCGCACAGCCACCGCCACCGCCAACGACCGCTGCGGGCTGGCCGTCACGAAATAGTAAGCCGAGTCGGGTCGATCATTGCGTACCAACAGCCGATAAAAATAGCGATATCGGGTGGCCGGGGGGGTGATCGACCCATTCAAAAAAACCGGCCCCGGGCTGGTAAATGCCAACGTGTGTGCGCGCTCAATGGGTACCGTATCCGAGGAGTCGATGGCAACGTCCACGTGGCTATCGGCCACGTCAAAGGAGGGCCAAGTGGAAAGCAGCAGTGTGTCCGTCTGAGCTTGCACCAGAACGGCAGCCAAAACAAAAAAAATCAAGACGATGAGGCGAAAGGCAAACACGGTTGAAAGATAGGTATACGGGGGCAAAATGCGTTTCAAATACTTGAAACGCGCCCAGCCCAAATGAAAAATCCATATATAAGGGGAGTTTTTTTGCCGGATGTGGGCACTACCTTGGCCCCAAAAAACATGACCAACCCTACCCTTTTCCGAATAGTAACAGCCGGGGTGTGCGCAGCCTTGTGGGCATGCAGCGGAAGCTCGTCCCGAACGGAGGCCGACTCCACACGCGTTGAAACCGAAGGCTTTAGCTTCAACTTCTCCAAAGGCGCAAAGCTAGACGGTGCCACCGGTGCCAAAACCCGGTACAACGGTTTTTCCATCGAGAGCGTGTACATCGTAGACTCGACCGACACCCCGATGGACGACAACCGCATTTCGCTGGACAATACTTTTGCCATCGTCTACGAAGGCATTGACGGGTATACCCTCGAAAACGGCAATGCTTTTCCGGGACTTTCGTTGCAAGTAACTGATGCCGCAGGCGGCTACATTTTGAATGAACCCGATCTTTTTGGCGGCAGTACCGATGGATATGATCCTGGCGCGGCCGCTGTCTTGCGCGGTACCGTCACCACGGGCAAGCCGATGAAGCGTGGAGAAACGTACCACTGTGTGATGCGCATCTTTGACAAGCGAAATGCCGAATCAGAAATAGTGACCGAAATGGACTTTACCATCGACTGATGTCATGCAAAGCATGAAAACGTTCTTTCGCATTTTTGCCGGCATCGGCACGTTGTTCTTGACGCTCGCAGCGTACTGGCTTTTCTCAGCACAATCCAAAACCAATTGGATAGAACGACCGGCCATCTTGGAAGACATCAAGGCCGGCCCATGGATGGTTTTTGAGGTGGATGGCCAGGAACAGCGGGTGCGTTCGCGCTATTCGAGCAGCGACATGACGGAAGGCGAAGAAGTGACAGTGCACTTTCCGGCAGGTCGGCCCGAGGAGGCAGAGATCAAAGGCTTTTCGGCCCAGTATCTGTTGCCCCTCATCTTCGGCTCCATCGGGTTGACCTTTGCCGGCATCGGTTACACGGGCTTGTACATGCAGCGAAAGAAAGAACAGTTGCGCGAGGAACTCGTGACTATGGGCCGCGGCCGCAACGTTCGCCTGCCAGTGGTGTCCATTGAACTGGACATGTCATTCAAAATGAATGGCCGAAGCCCGTATGTGATTGTGGCGCAGTTGCACGATGCTGCCTCCGGCACCACTTACTCATTCAAAAGCGAACACCTGTGGCAAGACCCCACCGGCCTGTTGGCCAACAACGAGATAGACGTATACGTGGATCCTTCTGATCCGAAGCGGTATTATGTGGACACCCGGGATTTAACGTGACATGAACGCTACGGTATCAACGCCCGGTTGATTTCTTTCACAAACCCCGGCCCCTCATACACAAAGCCGGTGTATAGCTGAATCAGATCTGCACCGGCTTTGATTTTTTCCAAGGCATCTGTTGCCGACATGATGCCCCCCACCCCGATGATCGGGTAGCCGGGGCCCAGGCGCGCACGCAAATACCGGATCACCTCGTTCGACTGGTCGGATAGCGGTGCGCCACTCAGCCCCCCGTTGCCCAGGGCATCAACCCGCGCAGCCGGTGTTGTCAACCCGTTTCTTGAAATCGTGGTGTTGGTGGCAATCACCCCGTCCGTTTTCGTGGTTTTCAATATCTCGACTATATCGTCCAGTTGGGATGTTGTCAAATCCGGAGCGATTTTTAATAAGATTGGCTTGGCTTTTGGCTTGTTCTCGCTCAAGGATTTTACATGCGCCAACAGGTTCTTCAACGGTTCCTTTTCTTGCAGTTCGCGCAAGCCGGGCGTATTGGGCGAACTCACGTTCACCACAAAATAGTCCACCTGCGGATAGAGTGCTTCAAAGCAAAAGTTGTAGTCTTCGAATGCCTTTTCGTTGGGTGTAGTCTTATTCTTACCGATGTTTCCGCCTACAATGACGGGCGACTTTCTTCCGCGCAGGCGAGCCACCGCGGCCTCTACCCCTTCGTTATTGAAACCCATGCGATTGATCAGTGCCCGATCGGCTGTCAGCCGAAACAGCCGGGGTTTATCATTGCCGGGCTGTGGCTTAGGCGTTAATGTGCCGATCTCAATAAATCCAAAACCAAAGGCCGCCAGGGCATCGATGGCTTTGGCATCTTTGTCAAAACCCGCGGCCAAGCCTACCGGGTTGGGAAATGTGATTCCAAAAACGGTTCGTTGCAGGGCGGGATGGCCCACCGCATATCGTTTGCGGATGACGGCCAATGCACCGGGCACATGCTGCAAAACCTGCAACAGCCGAAAGGTGGCATGATGGATTTTTTCCGGATCGACCCCAAAAAGCAATGGCCGAATAAACGATTGGTACATGCTACTTCTTCTTGCTTTTCTTGGGCTTGATGGAAAACTTACGAAATCCCTCGCCCACCAGTTGATCGAGTTGCCGCTCAGCATCAGGCACCGAGGCATGGGTGGTGGCGGTGACGCGCCAAACCTTAAATCCTTGCCGGTTATTGAGGTCTATGATGATGCTGCCCTGTTTAAAATCGCGGTTCCACAGGCGGCTCTGGTCAGCCCCCGGTGCCATTCCCATAGGGCCCAGGTTTTGAACCTCTGTACGCGACACACTGCCAATGATGTAACTGATCACCAAATCACCATCTTTTTCCACGAATGCCAGTCCCTTCTCGGCAAACTCGTCCTGCAGCGCCTTCTTCATCCAATCGTGCCATTGGGCATCGGGAGCGGTGCGCTGGTCTGCCGGAATGACGATCTCGCTCTCGCCAAACGAAAACGTTTTGTAGCGGGTAAAATCGTGTTTTTTGTCGTACTCCACCTTGAACTCCTGCCCTTGCGCGCAGAACGCCAAAACCATCAACCAAATAATCAGAATCTTTTGGGCCATGCCCAAAGGTACGTATTTGTAGGCCCCGCCCATCAACTGCGCGGGTGAAATTCCTTGACCACTTGCTTGAGGTAATCGCGGTCCAGGTGCGTGTATATTTCAGTGGTGGTAATGGAGGCGTGGCCCAGCATTTCCTGAACCGCCCGAAGATCAGCCCCTCCTTCAATGAGATGTGTGGCAAACGAGTGGCGGAAGGTGTGCGGGCCGATGGTTTTTTTTAGCCCTGTTTTTTGCGCCAGCGTTTTGATGATCAGGAACACCATCACCCGCGACAGCCGACCTCCGCGCTTGTTCAGAAATACAAAACTTTGTGATTCCGGCTTCACGGGCACATGAACCCGCACCTCGCGTACATAAATGAGCAAGTACTTCAACGCTTCGCGGCCAATGGGCACGAGGCGCTCTTTGTTGCCTTTGCCCACCACGCGCAGGAAACCGATGTCTTCGTAAATGTTGTCTAGCTTCAGGTTGACCAACTCCGATACGCGCAACCCGGAGCTGTACAGCGTCTCCAGCATGGCGCGGTTGCGTGCGCCATCAGGGTGTGAAAGATCAATGGCTGCGAGCAGGGCATCTATTTCGGTCACGTCCAAGGTGTCGGGCAGCTTGCGCCCCAGCTTGGGTGCCTCCAACAACTCAGTCGGGTCCTGTTCGATTACCTCATCAAACACCAGGTACTGAAAAAATGCCTTGATACCCGAAATGATCCGAGCCTGGCTGCCGGGGCTCAACCCCATCTCGCTCACAAACATCACAAAAGCCTGCAAATGGCGGACCTGCGTTTTCATAGGCGACACCCGCGGGTGGGTCGATTCCATGTAGCCGCGAAGCTTCTCCACATCGCGCACATAGGCTTCGATCGAGTTATCCGACAGCGACCGCTCCAGCTTGAGGTAGGTTTTGAATTGCCGTATGTACACCTCCCAATTCACCACGCATGCATTTCGTTCTGACGTGCAAAATACGTTAACTTGCTCACATGAAGTTACAGATCATCAACGGCCCCAACCTGAACCTGCTGGGGGTGCGCGAAGAAACGATTTACGGAAATCGGGATTTTGCTACCTTTTTTGAGGGGCTTTCCCAGCGGTTCGCCCCTCACCAAGTAGCATACTATCAATCCAACGTGGAGGGGGAACTGATCAACAAAATACACGAAGTCGGTTTTTCGTTCGATGGAATTATTCTGAATGCAGGTGCGTATACGCATACTTCCATTGCCTTGCACGATGCGCTCGCGGCCATTAAAACACCCGCCATTGAAGTCCACATCTCGAATATCTATGCGCGGGAAGAATTCCGGCACAAAAGCCTGATCACATCCAAGTGCCTGGGCTTGATATCGGGGTTTGGTCTGGAGGGATACGCCATGGCGCTACATTATTTTGTAAATCGATAGGGTTGTACGGCTGGTTTCGGTGCTGACCAACGACCCCCTCCTCGGGCAGTGGGCTGACTCCGTTTCAACGCATCGCAACCAGCATGAACCTGAGAAATTTTTTTTGCCTGGGCGGGTGACGTTTGCGAAAGCCATTGGAAATGCGCCCGTAGGGCTTGAGGGTGGGCCGGTATGCCTTTTTTTACTATCTTTGAGCCATTAACATACCGAGCCGGGCTTTTTAACTTATCCTCCAAACCGGCACCATCCTTTATGACATTTGATGAATTACACGTGATTGAGCCCATTTTACATGCGCTCAAGACAGAAGGTTACACCCATCCAACCCCGATCCAACAAAAGGCCATCCCTTTTTTGCTGCAACGAAAAGACCTGCTGGGCTGCGCACAGACCGGAACGGGCAAAACGGCTGCGTTTACCATACCCCTGCTTCAGTTACTGCATACCGATGAGTTATACCAAAAGGGGCCTGACGGTATTAAGGCACTAATATTGACACCCACACGGGAGCTGGCCATCCAAATTGGCGAAAGCGTGGCCGCCTATGGCCGTCACCTGCGCCTGCGCCACACGGTGGTTTTTGGTGGCGTTTCGCAAAAGGCGCAAACGGATGCGCTGCGCGCGGGCATTGACATATTAGTGGCTACGCCCGGCCGACTCCTCGACTTGAAGGGACAAGGCTTTGTGAAACTTCACCGCATCAAAATTTTTGTGTTGGACGAGGCCGACCGCATGCTGGACATGGGTTTTATTCACGATGTGAAACGCGTCATCGCCCAACTTCCGCAAAAGCGGCAGACCCTTTTGTTTTCGGCTACCATGCCCTCCGAAATCGCCTCGCTGGCAGGTACGATCCTGACGAACCCCGTTCGCGTAGAGGTAACACCGGTATCATCCACCGCCAATACCATTCAGCAGAGCGTTTACTTTGTGGATCAAAATAAGAAAAGACATCTGCTCGCCCACTTGTTGCAAAACGAAGCCATTGAGACCGCTCTTGTTTTTGCCCGAACCAAACACGGGGCGGATCGCATCGCCAAAGATTTGGGCAAAGCCGGCATTGTGGCGGAAGCCATCCATGGCAATAAATCGCAAAATGCACGACAGCGCGCACTGAGCAACTTCAAGCTTCGCAAAACGCGCGTACTGGTGGCCACTGACATTGCCGCACGTGGCATCGACATTGATGACTTGGCATACGTTGTCAACTTTGATTTGCCCAACGTGCCGGAAACATACGTTCATCGTATTGGCCGCACGGGGCGGGCAGGCGCCAACGGTACGTCAATCTCCTTCTGCGACCGTGAAGAAAAAACCTATCTGCAAGACATTCAAAAGCTGATTGGCAAAACAATACCGCGGGTGGATGATCACCCCTTTACCCCTTCGGAGACACCCACCGCGGCTGCCCCCGAGCGGACGGACACCCAGGCGAGGCGCCCGTTTAGGCGCGGCAAATCAGCAGGCGTGAACTGGTAACATACGTGGCCGCTGTTGGGTCGAGTGTACTCGACCCAACAGCGGCCACTTTCATTGCGATGCCTACCGAATCAGAAGTTGCTTCCCTGACGACTGGGCGGCCTAGTGGAAGGGCAGAACATCAGGAGAGACCTTATTGGCAACCAACACTCTGTTCATATTGGTCTTGATCGTACACTCGCCCGCGGTGCGATCATACTCCATCGCATCCATATCCGTAGGAACAAAACCGGGTATGCGGGCAATTGTCATCGGCTGGGTCACGTTGGAATTCGTTAATAGCTCGTTCTCTGACAACGGCAACCGCAATCCGAGGTCGGTAAACCTTCTTCCCTCCGCGATGAATATCTCTTGCCGCATCAGATAAAGATTCTCCAAGGCCTCGTCCGTAGTTGCGAAAGCATCAATTTGAGCAACTGTCAAAGACGTGCCCGATACCACGGGGATGCTGACGTTGCCCGCACTTCGGGTAAGCACCAGCCCCGTCCGGAACGGATCGGATACACTGGCGCGTACGCGCACGGTGTTTCGATCTGGCCGCGATCCGGGCGTTGCCTGAATTCTGTTTTCAACGGCATCGCTAAAGGAGTCGATCGCGCGCGTCTGAACCAGTGCTAAACAGTTTTTCATATGCGTTTGTGCCTGCGCCAAGTTGTTGTTTGACAGCGCAATCTCAGCCAAAATCAAATGAGCCTCCTCCGCTTTTTGAAAATACGTGGGGCTCTCCACAGTGGCAGATCGAGCATAGTGTTTCGGGTCCAAAAAATCCAAACGCGGAAGCGGCTGGAGATCATCAAAATTCCCGCGATCAAACAACGCATCCTGAATAGTGCTGGTTAACCCATTGGGCTGATCATACTGCGCGGCCCGCAGAAAGTCATTGTCGAGGGCGAGTGCTTCCGTGGCTTTGGTACCTGCCGTTACCTTGTCACCCAGGTGGTAATAGGCCCTGGCCAACGCCAGCTTATAGCTTGCCGAGGTAGGCACGCGGGTCTCCGCTTCGATAAAATCCTGAACCGCGGCTTGCAGGTTTTGCTCAGCCGTGAAGGGCACTCCTCCCGGGGTGTTTGGCAAGACCGCAAACAACTCACCTGCCAGCAGTTCGGCCCATCCTTTGAAAAAATGCAACTCAGCCACTTGCTCGGGTGTGGTGGATGGATCGGCTGCCTGCACCACGGTGAGCCCCGTCACCGCTGACTGACGTAGGTCGGCAATACTGAACTGAACCCCGTTCACGTTGGCGTCTTGAAACAAAATATTGAGCCTGTCGAACTGTTGATTGTAAAAGGTGCGAGTGTTCACATAGTTATCTGACCCAATTTCCATCAGGTTTACATGGTTATTGTAAACAATCGCATTTTGCCGTTCCAACCCGTTGATCCAACCCCGCATGGGGCTGGGCGTACCCAAAACGGCATCCAACGTGAGGTTGGGGTTGACCGCATCTTGTGTCGGGTCAAACAACTCGCAGCCACACAGAAATACTAGCGACAAAATGGATAATATTTTCCTTTTCATAATCTAATTCGTTGAGTATCCTTTAAAAATTGATTCGGATCGTTCCCAAATACTGACGCGGTGCCGAGAACGTACCGTAGTTGAACCCACCGACTGTCACGAGTTGTTGTGCCGATGTGTTGGTACCGGGCAGTGCGCCCGCTGCACCTGAACCTGTCACCTCTGGATCAATCTGGTTTGTCACAAAATTGAAGGGATTCAGCGCGGTAAATCCAACGGTGGCACCTTTGATGCGACTACCTAAAAACTTCATGGGAATATTGTAGGTCAATGAGATGTTACGAATCTTCAGGTAGTCACCGCTCTCCACCCAAACGCCAGCCAAATCAAAAAAACTCTCCCCCAACGAAGGCGTGGGGATGCGATCATCCGACAAGCCGTTGAAAAATCGCAGAACCTCATTGGTATTTACCACTTGGCTACCGCGTTGATAGTCGCCCGACACAAAAAGCGTCAGGTTTTTGAAGAACGTGGCGTTCAGTCCCAGTGTTCCAAACAGATCCGGAAGTGCGTTGCCCAAATCCGCGTTGGCAGCAACATCTGTCAGTGTTCCATCAGGGGCAAATGTTGGGCGCGATCCGCGGAAGTAGCCAACGGGTAACCCTTGTTTTACGAAATTACCCAGGAACGTAAAACCACCGATATTGAATTCTGGCGCACCTCCCGAGGATAATACTTTATTGGTGACTGTGTTGGCTGACGCATTGATGCTCAACTCAACGTTCTCGCGTTTCAACACTTCGAAAGACGTGGTGATTTCAAACCCTTTGTTTGATATCTCACCCAGGTTGCGTGTTTGCGACTCGTCCCCGCGAGACGGTGCAAATGGCGCAGTAAACAGCGCATCGGTGGTGAGAGCATCAAAGTAGGTGACGCCTACGCTGATTCGGTTGTTCCAAAATTTCAAATCTGCACCGATTTCTGTGGTTTTGGTACGTTCGGGTTTTAGGTTAGGATCACCCGGCTGCCCAGGTTGAAAAGCAGGATTGCCAAGATAAGAATTGACCAGAACCAACCGGTCGCGCGTAAAGGGAGGTGGGAAATTGCCGGCCTCACCATAGTTGGCTCGTATCTTAAACTGTCCTACAATAGGCTCAATACCCAAGTCGCTGAAAAACTTCTCTTTCGTTAGGTCGTACGCCAACCCTGCCTTCGGAAACACCTGTCCGTTAATATTACTGCCAAAGGTGCTGTTGTAATCAATGCGAACACCTAAGTCTAAAAAATACTTGTTCCGAAATCCCACATTTTCGGCAGCGTAGTAGCCGTAGTTTGTGACATAACTGAGGAAGTCCGCACCAATTCGCTGGGCTGCGTTGTTGACACTGAGCGAACCTTCGGTCACGTTACTGGCGTCAATCCTCACCTGTCGGTCTATATCTCTGAAAAACTGTCCACCAATAGTTGTAATAAATGAAAGATCTCGCCACTTTTTATCCCAACTGATGTTTAGCGTACCGTTGGTGGTCAGGAAGTTTCGGTTCTGTACCGCAATTGACCCTTGATTATTGGTGCCGGGCGCAATCGACTGCTGGGCAATTTGATAGGCATTGGTCTCGATCTCCTTGTTTTCAGAACTGCGATAGTCCAAGCCCAACGTGGCATTAATCGTCACTTCCTCAATAGGATTGTAAACAAACGTATGGCCGGTCTGAAAGCGGAGGATTTTCTCCCGATTGTAATAGAGCCTGGCTACATCGCGCAGCAACTGATCCACCTCCGCGCGGGTAGTCTCATCCCAGTCGGCAGGGTCCCCCTGCTGGCCTTGCTCAATACCGCTGGTTCGGTCAAATGACGTATTGGCATTCGGCAAACGTGAGAAGTTGTTACTTGCAAAGGAAGTGGTAAAGTTGTAGTTCAGCTTATTGGAGACTTTGGCATTGAGCGAGGCGCGAAGATTGTACCTGCGTTGCTCAACCCCGCGTTGAAAGCTGTTGTCATCATAGATATTGCCCGAAAAGCTGTATGTTAAATTCTCGCTACCGCCCGAGGCACCCAACCGGTAGCTTTGCAAAAAGCCGGGACGAAAGCCCAACTCGCCCGTCTCCTTGTATTTCAAGAAATCGGTGGTTCCGCGAATGGCGCCCAATTGAGTTTCGAATGTCATGCGCGCCTGACCGGCTTTTCCGCGTTTGGTAAAAACTTGAATAACGCCATTTGCGGCATCCGAACCGTATAGCGTGGTAGCAGCACCACCTTTTACAAACTCAATCCGTTCGATGTCTTCCACGGGGATGTCGGCCAAAGCCGAACTTTGCGCGCCCCCCGTTCCAATTGCCGTGGCACTCGCGGTATTCAGGTTATCAACCCGAACCCCATCGATATAGACAACAGGCGTAGTAGACCTCAGCGCGGAAGAAACCCCTCGTGAGCGGATAACCGAGGCGGTACCCGGTGAACCCGAAGTCAGGTTAATTTGCGTGTTCGGCAATTGTGATTGCAGCAACTGATCAATACGAACAATGGGAATGTTTTTGAGTCGATCCTCCGACACGACATCTACCACAGTCGAAAGTCGCGCCTTGTCGATCCCAGTGCCCTGCCCCGTCACAACAATCTCGCTCAATTGACGAACATCCGACCTCAACCGTACATTAACGGTGGTCTGCTCTCCCACGCGTACTTCAAGCGTTTGAAAGCCAATAAAAGTAAATACCAGCACTTCATTGCTCGAAGCCTCGATCTGGTACCGACCGGACACATCTGAAACGGTACCGCGCGTGGTTCCTTTCACCAACACGTTAACACCGGGAAGCAGTATTCCATCCTCCTCAGACTTGATCTCACCGGTAACGGTGCGATTTTGTGCAATTACGCCACCCGGACCAAAGAGCCAAATGGCACAGAGGCCAGCCACTAGTACATGTGAGGCCCAGCAACGAATGGGTACACGTACCCAAGTGGCAGGGTGCAGTTGGACGGCTGTCAGAGGCATGCAGTGGAGTGATGGATGGGGGGGCCAAGGGGAGTGGAGGTGCACATGCGTTAGGTTGCCGCTGGAGGAGTTAAACCATTAACATGCATTGGGGCTTTGGCCTGCATTGTAGGCCTCCCATCCCCCGTGCCTGCACTGCGTATGCTGCTCATGCCGCTGGAAGGGGCCCTGCTCCCTCCCTTGAAGTGCTATGCTCACCCTGTTTGGTAGTCACAACTATTGACGTGCACTTCTCACAACCCTGCTATGACCCAAGGCGAGATCGTCAAGTGTGGTCATTTGCTTTCTGAGTTTCGTTTACGTTTTGCTGCACTCCAGTTTCCATCATATTTTGTTGTCCTTGTTTCGCTTGCTTGAAGCTTCAGGTTTGGATAATTTGCATCTGTGGTATGTATTTTTAAGTATTTTTGAATGCGTTTGCTTATGTTTGCTTCATTCCCTTTTCCG
>JALONI010000009.1 GCA_025455015.1 Cyclobacteriaceae bacterium
GTTTCGCACCAGCCCCGTAGGGGCGTGATGTGGGTATACCGATATTGCGTCCCTACGGGACGCGTTTCGCACCAGCCCCGTAGGGGCGTGATGTGGGTAGCAGAGGACAGGTATTACCGCGCAGTGCCGTAGGCACGACATATTGGTTTGATGTCTTGAGGTGGTCATTATTTCGAACGGTGACAAAAATGTCGCCCCTACGGGGCTTGCTTGAAATCTCTGAATCGTGCTACCGATATTGCGTCCCTACGGGACGCGTTTCGCACCAGCCCCGCAGGGGCGTGATGTGGGTAGCAGAGGACAGGTATTGCCGCGCAGTGGCGTAGGCACGATATGTTGGTTTGTTGTCTTAGGGTGGTCATTATTTCGAACGGTGACAAAAATGTCGCCCCTACGGGGCTTGCCTGAAATCCCCAAATTGTGCTACCGATATTGCGTCCCTACGGGACGCGTTCCGCACCAGCCCCGCAGGGGTGTGATGTCGGTAGCAGAGGATAGGTATTGCCGCGCAGTGCCGTAGGCACGATATATCGGGTCCATGCATCGGCTGGTATTGGTTGTTTCAGATGACGACACCGCGCGGCATATGAACGAAAAAGGCACCCCTGTCGCGGGTCCTTTTACACCCTACACCTTCTTCGCCACCATCACCATGCCCGTGACAGGCCACGGCATCGGCCTTAAACGGTCGTCTTGCAACACCACCTTGCCCACCAACCGGTTTTTGACGATCCACTCGTTGGTGTACGCATACGATTGAGCCGACACGGTGAAGCCCACGCTTTCCAACACGTTTTTCCATTCGTCAAAATCCCAAAAGCAAAACATCTCGTGCATCTCGCTTTGCCAGTTGTCGACATAGTCCTTGCGGCTCATAAATTCACTCGCATCGCGTAGCGACAGGCGGAAGCAGCGGTCGCCCTGATGCTCTATTTCTTCGTAGTGCAGTGTGTAGCCTTCCCGCTTGCGGAAGTCGTGGGCGAAGCGATAGAAACGTGCCCGTGTGGAGAGCCCCTTGAGATATTCGGCCAGGGCTTCGCGTGTGGCAAAGTCGGCCAGGATGTCTTCGTTTCGCCCATCGGTGTCGGTCAACACCATGTGTACGAGTTGGTCTTTTTGGTACGGTCCTACCACATCGCGGTTTATCCACACGCCACCGGGCGCCAGCTCGTCATAACGGTTTTGGATGAAGGCCAACAGATCGGCCCGGCTGCCGTAAGATTCGATTTCATGCGTGAGTGATGAGGAGTGGATCGTATTCATCGACTGGCGGTCAAACACCCGGCCTGTGACCGCGTTGCGCTGCGAAAAAAAGACAAATGGGTTGGTAAACTCGCCATTGTGTTTTCGTTGGTGGCACACGTCAAAAAGATGACGTGCCACTTCGATGCCATAGAAGTCCGATTCGCGGAAGCGCCCATCGGCACAGGCCAGTTTGATCCACGAGCCCACCGCACAGCCGATGTCTCCGATGCGGCCCGGTTGGATGAAGGCAGAAGTTTCTTGATACTTGAGTTGGGCGATGTCGTCCATTTGCCGCACATAGCTGTTGTAGTCGCGGGTGGTGGTGATGTCACCATCTGCGCTGATCATCGTGTCGCGGAAGAGTGTTTGCACTTTTTGTCCCAGGCGGTATTTTTTCCAGATGTCGTAGGAAGAAGAGTCGGTCAGGTCAGCGATGCGTTGGTTATGTTCCCACCCGGGGTCACGGGCGATCATCTCCACCACGTCCCAGGGCAGGGGTGTGTGGTGCTGCCAACCGGCTCGGTCGGCCAATTCGGCTGTAAACACATGAAAGCCATCTTGCTCATACATCTCCAACACCGGGGTGGAGCAGACGACCTGCGTAGTCGCGGGAGTTAGCTCAAAAAGCCCTTCGCTTTCGTGTTTGATGCGCTTGCATGTGTACCGCGCAAAGCGGGGCACGTGGCCGATGTCGTCAATGCCATACACATAGCACGGCACCCCCAGTCGGTCGCCCATTTTTTCGAGCGCCAATGCGCGCAGGTGAAAGGGCAAGGGGTTTCTGCGCGTGTTGCTGTGGTTGGCGGAGGTGACGGCAAACAGGATGGCATCCACCGGATGTGCTGCGATCAGTTCTTTTAGATAATCAAATTGAAAACGCGTCAGCAGGTGGTGGCGGCCGGGGAAGAGCAGGAGCATTACATACTTTTCCCAAACATAGTAGGAAAAACCCGCAGTTGGAATTGCTGAAGGACGGCAAGCATTGATACGGGCACGCGCCTCAACGCCTCTTGGCGAATCGGATCGGGAACCGGGCCATAGTAGGCTTCGGCTATGCCGCCAGCCATGCAGGCGATGGTATCTGTATCCCCACCGATGGAGATGGCGTTGCGTATCGTCTCTTCATAGTGGTTGGACACGAGAAAAATAAAGATCGCTTCCGGCACAGAGCCCGGGGCTGTTGAGTCGAATTGGTAATGGGCGCGAAGCCAGGCGATGTCTTTGTCCAGCGTGTAGCCAAACTGTGTTTCGATGTATTGTTTTATTTCAGGCTTTGAGCGTTTTTGACGGGCCATAAAAATAGCCGCAGCGATAGCCTGGGCGCCTTTGATCGCCTCCGGGTGATGGTGCGTGGGCAACGCACTTTGCTTAGCTACAGTCAGCACTTCCTCGAGCGACTGACATAGCCACGCCACGGGACTTACGCGCATGGCCGCACCATTACCAAAGCTTTTTCCCTGATCATCCGTATCACTAAACAACCACTCTTTAAAAAATTTTCCATATCCTGCGTCTGGAAACGCGCGTCCCCAGTATCGGTAACGATTAAAAAACGATTGGTCATTCATCAACGCGTCTGCCACAGCCACGGTCAGCACCGAATCGTCCGATACGTGGGAGGATGCCGTGAAAAGATCAAAGTCAACTGTGCCGGGGTTGTTTACCTCATATACCGAACCGATAATGTCACCGATAATTGCTCCTTCCATTTGTTAGTGGGTAAGTGTTTTTAATATTTCAATCCAATCCCGTTCCCCGTCAAACCCGGCCTTGTCGTCCATCAGCACGTTGAAATAGAATTTGTCGACATAGTATCCGTAGCCGCCATTGGCCACCTCGGGGTTTTCGTTGATGTAGTCAAAGCGGATGCCGTGCTGCTCAAAGTAGGCCAGGTATTGCTCGATCTCATGCGGGTAGGAGCACGTGTACAAAATCCGTACGATGTCCGTGCGCTGCGACAGCACCCGCATCGCCTCTTTCGCCCCGGGATAAAACTCACGGCTGATTTCATTCGGCCGGTAGGTGGGTTTCAAGATGGTGCCGTGTATGTCAAAGGCCCAGTACGTCTTTTCCCACTTCTTTTCGCGGGCCAGCCGCAGGCAGGTATCAATGGCTCGTGTGATCATGGTCAGGTTATTCTTGTCGCAGACTTTTATTGGCCATGATGCTCTCCATGGCCCATGCCAGCACCGGGGCGCAGCTTATCCGTTCGATTTTGGGGTGGTCCATCTCCTCGCGCACCGTATCGGAGATGATCAGCTTGGCCAGGGCAGACCGACCAATCGTTTCCAGCGCCTGGCCACTCAACACGCCATGTGTGCAATACGCCCGTACGGAGAGGGCTCCCTGTTCCACCAGCAAGTCAGCCGCTTTGCAAAGCGTACCGGCCGTGTCCACCAAGTCATCCACGATCACCACGTTTTTGCCGCGCACCTCGCCAATGACATCCATGCTGGCCACGGTGTTCGGCTTCAGCCGCTCTTTGTGGATAACCACCAAGTCGGCCGCCACGTGTTTTTTGTATTGCCGGATGCGCTTGATGCCGCCAAAGTCAGGGCTGCAGAGGCAGAGTGGCTCCAGCCGTTGCCGTTGGATGTGATCGATGAACAACCGCAACGAACTCAGCGGGTCCACCGGAATCTTGTAAAACCCTTCGATGGCGTTGGTGTGTAAGTCCAGCGTGATCATGCGGTCAGCCCCCATCGACTGAATCATGTCGGCCACCATACGCGAAGAGATGGACGTGCGCTGGCCGTCCCTGCGCTCCTGGCGGCTGTGGGGCAAGTAGGGGATCACCAAGATCACTTCGCGGGCGGATGACCTGCGGGCCGCGTCAATGGTCAGCAACAGCTCAAAGAAGTTTTCATACGGAGGATGGATTTTGGCCACGAGGAAGAGTGCCTGCCCGCGCACGCTTTCATCAAAGCGCACAAACAGCTCGCCATCCGAAAACTTTTCGACATGCGTTTGGTGCAGGGGTAACCCCAGCCGGGTGGCAATGGCGTGCGCCAGGTTTACCGCGGTGGAGGTGGCGTAGATTTGAAAGGGTGTGTCCATGCGTAGATGTTTTACAGTGGTAAGGCTTCCGCTATCCGGGCCCTGTTGCGTATGGCTTCAAAGGTGTAGTCGTGCAAGATGGCACCGTTTTCGAAAACGGTCTCCAACACGTCCGCGCCCGCGTCCGTTTCGGCCACGGTTTGGTAACCTCCGTTTCGCACCAGCTTCAGGCGGCCTGCCTTTGACACCTTGAATGACGGCACCAACTCCCCCTGGGCGTTGAGTTCGAGCGGTTGTTTGCGTACCGCGATGGCGTTGCCATTTACTTCGGCATAGGAGCATTTCAGCGCAAACTTCTGCGTGTCGCGGTTGACTTTCTGAAGCAAGGCTCCGCCCATGCCCAGCACCAGGTTTTCGGCCGAGATGCCCGATTCTTTCAAGCGGGCGTAGATTTGTTGAATGGAGGCGTAGTCCACGCCATCGCCTTGAATCACCCGCACTTGGGGGGGCAGCACGCGGTAGCCCTGGCTGTTCACCGTGAAGCCAAAGCGGTCGAACAGCAAGTCAAATACTCGCAGCAGGGTCTGTTCCGGGTCGCCCGAGTCGGGGCGGATGACCCAGGTGCCGTTGCGCTGCAAGATCTGTTCTTTGAAGGCGCGGCCCCACAGCTCGCCCACGGCATGAAAGATATCGTACGAGTCGCTCACGCATGCCACAATGCCTTCCGGATACGCCTGAAGTACATGGGCGAATACGTCTTTTTCACCTGCTTTGCCGAGCAGTGTCATGATGGAGTGCTCGGTGGCCGGCACCGATAGCCCATAGGCCTGCCGGGCACCATAGTACCGCTTGGCCACGGCCGAGGCATACACGGTGTCGCTGCCGCTGAAATTCAAGAGGTGGGCCGAGCCACCAAGGCCTGCGCTCTCTACCGAGCTCACGCCCCGAAAGCCAAAGTCATTGAGCACAAAGTCGATGGCTCCGTGGGCCGCGCGATCGACCGTCTCATCAAAAGCGCGCTGCACTACGTGGCGGATTTCGCGCGACAGCGTAGCCACCGTGCACGGATACCACACCTGCATCAGCAGCGTCTCCAAAAAGTTGGTCAGCCAGTAGCAGCGCGGGTCTGTGTTCTCGATCGACATCAACACATTGTGCGTAGGCACGGCCAAGCCTTCGGGCACGGCCTTGATTTTCACCGGCAAGTGCCCCCCGTGGGCGGACAAGATGTAGTCAAACCGGCTGCGGTCGAAGACACCCGTCCGGCCAAACACTTCGTTAAGCAGCCCTTCGGCTTCGTCTACGTCTGCGCGTGTGAAGGCCGGCCCTTCCAGGTAGGCTTTCAGAAAATATTGCAGGCCATAGAATACGGTTTCATCAAACATACCGCCCCGGCTTTCGAGGTAGGAATAGATTTTTGTGGTGCCCGGCAGGTACAGTTTGTGGTGGCTGTATTTATAGGCATCCGCCAGCAGAAGAAGGTTTTGTGTTTTCATCGCGATTGTCGGTTACGTGGCATACGTTGATAATAAGTGTAAAAGTTGTGGCGTGTGTTCTTCTGCGGTGCGGTTTTCGCTCATTAGCGCCCTCACGTCTGCGAGCGTAAACCAGTTCACTTCCGCGATGTCATCGCTGCCGGCAGGCTGGCCGGAGAGAAAGTCTGTGGAGAAGAGGCACGTGATGATCTTGTCGGCTTCGGCCCGGTAGCGCCAGTCGTCCACGCGGAATGATTTTTCGTAGTGCATGTCGGTGGTGTGGATGTCGCCACATTCTTCGCGCAGCTCGCGGGCGGCAGCCATTTCATAGCTGTCGTCCGTGGGGTCCGAGAACCCTCCGAGCAGGCGCCATTGGTTGTCGATGTCTTTGCGGCCCAGCAGCAGTTCTTTCTTTTGGTGTCGAAACACCGCGATGTCCACGGTGGGGTACACCTTTACGTAGGTGTTGGAGTAGGCGTAGATGATGCCTGTGCGGAATTCTTCCGAGTCCAGCACGCGGTCGCTGATCTGTTCGCGGATGAGGGTGGCGCTGTGGCTCCCGGTTTCGGGCAGCTCAATCACGTCAAAGCGGCCGCTGTAGTAGGGGATGAAGCTGTCGCGGCTGCCGTAGAGTTTGAAGCGCGAACCCGGGAAGGTGTTGGCCAGCAGGGCATCTAAGTTTTGCGACCACTTGCTGTCGAGCGGGTGGTTGGCGAGGGGTAGCACCACCAGGTGGGGGTAGTGGCGTTTGATCATGCGTTCGCGTGTGTGGAAGTCGAGGGGGTTTCTGCGACTGCCGAGCACGGGCGACACGCCCATCACGAGCACGACTTTGTTGTGGTGCGTGCTCACGGAATCGATCAGGTGGCGGTGGCCCTCGTGCAGGTAGGGCGACTGAAAGCGGGCGATGATGACGCCAAGGGTGTTCATGATCTTTTTGTGTTATTTATACGCAAATTAAAGAAGAAAGATTCACATCACGGCCGGTTAATGTGATATTTTTTGGGAGGGGGTGAACGCGAAAACGAATTTTCTGGGAATTCAGGCTGGTTTTGGGGGTTTTCTTGGATTTTTCGATCCCGGATGCTACATTCGAAATAGGCACAGTTGAATATAGCCGAATGTTGGCTGCCACCTTAAACAGAATTTCAGTAATGGACTTAGGAAAATTGAGAAACGTTTCTCCGAGACAAAAATGGAACAACGAAGCAAGAGATTTCACTCCGTGGATTGCTGAGAATATTGACCTGCTCAATAATGCCCTGGGACTTGAACTTGAAGTCGAGAACATTGAAGTTGCCGCAGGACCATATTCCGCTGACATTTTAGCAAAAGACACGGGCACAGGAAAGTATGTAATAATTGAGAACCAACTTGAGAAAACAAATCACGACCATTTAGGAAAGGCATTGACCTACGCTTCAGTTTTGGACGCATCCACAATTATTTGGATTGCGACCGATTTTACTGAAGAACATACAAAAGCGTTAGACTGGTTAAATGACCATACAACAGACGAGATTTCTTGCTACGGGGTTCAAGTTGAACTTTGGCAAATTGACGACAGTAGACCAGCTATGAAATTCAATGTGATCAGTCGACCAAATCAAGCTGTCCGACAGGCCGCAAAAGCCAAAGCCACGGATGAGTTGAGTCAGAGTAAGAAATTCCAACTCGACTTCTGGACAAAATTTAAAGACAAACTTGACAGAACAAGAAGAGTTTCATCAACCCAGACGCCACAAGCACAATACTGGTTTAACGTTGCTCTTGGTAAATCTCACGTTCATCTTTCAAATACTTGCAACACTGACGTGAACACCGTTGGAGTTAGAGTTTACATTGGAAATAAAGCCAGCGAGAAAACACTTCCGTTCCTTGAAAGTAGAAAAGAAGAAATAGAACGGGCCATCGGACAAAAGCTGCAATGGAATCCAAATCCGGAGAACAGAGACAAGGTTATCGTACTTAATTATAAGACCGACTTTAAAGACGATAAAAAAATTGACGAGGCTTTAGACTGGTTGGTCGATTACACAGTCAAGTTTCGAGATATATTTTCAAAAGTAATTAGGGATTTGGATTGAGAAGCCAGGAGCGAACAGCAGCTCGTGTGGATAGTTTGTTGGGCGAAGATAGCCTAGACTAGTAGCAGTCTGTCGGCATTTTTACTTTTGGTCTATATGGTCAGCGACCAACCAGTGCCGAATCGCCTTCTTCGATTTTTGTCTATGTTATGGACAATAGCCTTAGGATAACATAGAAAACTAGAATGACGTGAATAAAGAGAAAGTCTTTCTATACGGGTTTGTCATACTGGTTGGCATTAAAATTGGTCTGATATACCCCACCCGACAATTGGAGAACGACATCATCGAGATGTCCGACAGATTTGAAGTACTCAGAGATCGGGTTGAGGGATTTCAAACGTTTGACGACTCACTTGCTGGAAGCGATAGTTTTAGGCAGCGGCTTCTTGATACAATATCAACCGCAGGGGAACTCCGGCAAATGCGAAGAAATCAGGGGGATGAGCTGACAAAGCAAATGGAGGAATTCAAAGTTCGTTACCCGGATCGGGGGAAAATGATTAAAAAACACAGAATATTAAACGGATTGAGTACCCTGTTGGACGTTGTGCTGGTATGTATGGCAATACCGTTGGTCATACCTTTGTTCAAAGGTCGGTAAGAGTAATGTACATCTGAGGTATGCTGATTTCGGGAGAATGAGTGTGATAAGACTTTGGTGTGGTCGGTGTTTTCACCGACCCACGAGTGCTTATACCCACTGTTAATGTAATCCCGACCGCCAACGGCTGAGCGCTACACAAACAAATCAAAGTTATAGCCGCTTTCTTTTAGCTCGAAGTACTTCTTTTTGTTGAAGCGGTACAGGTGGGCGGGGCGGCCGGCCCCGCGCTGCACGGTTTCGCGCAGCTCTTCGATAAAGCCATACCCCATGATCTTCTTTTTGAAGTTGCGCCTGTCCAAGTCGCGGTCCAACAGCGTCTGGTAGAGCTTCTCCAGGTCAGAGAAGGGAAACTGCGGATCCAGCAGTTCAAACCCCACCGGCTCGTAGGCGATCTTGCCGCGCAATCGCTGAATGGCCGTGGTCACGATCGTCTTATGGTCGAACGCCAGTCGTGGTAGTTTTTTGATGTTAAACCAGGCCACGTCTTCGGCATCCGTTTGGGCCAGCAGTTGATAGTCTTTCGGACGCACCAGCCCATAATAGGCTACGGATACCACGCGGTTGCGCGGGTCGCGGTCGGGTGCACCAAATGTGTAAAGCTGTTCGAGGTAGCTCACGGCCATGCCGGCTTCCTCCTGCAACTCCCTGCGCACGGCCACCTCCAGCGACTCCTCGTTTTTCACCAAGCCGCCCGGCAGGGCCCATTGTTTTTGAAAGGGCGGGTACTTGCGGGTAATCAACAGCACAGATACGCCCTCGTCCGGTTCGTATCCGAATACCACAGCATCTACCGCTACGCGTATGGCTTGTTGCATAAAGCGAAAAGTACAAAAAAGCCCTCACCTCACCCCAACCGAACCAGTGCGAGGGTCTAAGCATTTCCTTCCCCTCTCCACTGGAGAGGGGGAGCACAGACTGTGCTTCGGGCAGATTCGTGGATGGGGTGAGGTTTAAACGTGCGGACATGCTTGATGAACCTCACCCCAACCGAACCAGTGCGAGGGTCTAAGCATTTCCTTCCCCTCTCCAGTGGAGAGGGGAGCAGAGACTGTGCTTCAGGCAGATTCTTGGGTGGGGTGAGGTTTAATCGGGCGGCCATGTGTTGCTGAACCTCACCCCAACCGATCGAGTGCGGATTCAAAGTACTTCTTTCCCCTCTCCAGTGGAGAGGGGAGCAGAGACTGTGCTTTGGGCAGATTCGTGGCTGGGGTGAGGTTTAACCGAGCGGACATGTGTTGCTGAACCTCACCCCAACCGATCGAGTGCGAGGGTCTAAGCGTTTCCTTCCCCTCTCCATGGGAGAGGGGAGCAGAGACTGTGCTTCGGGCAGATTCTTGGGTGGGGTGAGGTCAAACGTCACCGTTTAGGGCGACAGCACGACAGCTTATTTTTTCACCTCGCGGTTTTCGTAGCTTTCAATAACATCGCCCACTTTGATGTCGTTGAAGTTTTTGATGCTGATACCGCAGTCAAAGCCGGAGCGCACTTCGCTTGCATCGTCTTTGAAGCGCTTGAGGGCGGTCATCTCTCCGCTGTACACCACAATGCCTTCGCGGATCAGGCGGATGCCGTTAGCGCGCTTGATGTACCCATCGGTCACCATACACCCGGCCACCGTGCCTACTTTCGAGATCTTGAATACTTCGCGCACTTCGGCATTGCCCACGATCACCTCTTCGAACTCTTTCTCGAGCATGCCTTCCATGGCGGCCTTCACATCGTTGATGGCATCGTAGATGATGGAGTACAACCGTATTTCGATCTCCTCGTTTTCGGCCACTTTGCGGGCCTGCCCGGAGGGACGCACCTGGAAGCCCACGATGATGGCATCAGAGGCCGAGGCGAGCAACACATCCGACTCGGAAATCTGCCCCACCGCCTTGTGGATGATGTTCACCGCTACTTTTTCTGTGGTGAGCTTCAACAGCGAGTCAGACAGTGCTTCCACCGAGCCGTCCACATCGCCCTTGACGATGATGTTAAGCTGCTTGAATGAGCCAATGGCCAGGCGTCTGCCGATCTCGTCCAGCGTGATGTGCTTTTTGGTGCGGATGCTCTGCTCGCGCAAAATCTGGCCGCGTTTGTTGGCGATCTCGCGTGCCTCGCGGTCGGACTCTACAATCTGGAATTTTTCACCCGCTTGCGGGGCGCCATCCAGACCCAGCACTTGCACCGGGGTTGCCGGCCCTGCTTCTTTTACGCGCGCTCCGGTAGGATCAAACATGGCTTTCACGCGGCCATAGTTCGAGCCGCACACCATCACATCGCCCACGCGCAGCGTGCCGGCCTGTACCATCAGCGTGGCCACATAGCCGCGGCCTTTGTCCAGCGAAGCTTCGATGATGGAACCCACCGCTGCTTTGTCGGGGTTGGCTTTCAGGTTCAGCAACTCGGCCTCGAGCAACACTTTTTCCAATAACTCATCAATGCCCTGTCCGGACTTGGCGGAAATTTCCTGGCATTGGTATTTGCCGCCCCAGTCTTCCACCAAGATGTTGATCTTGGAAAGCGACTCCTTGACCTTGTTGGGGTTGGCCGTGGGCTTGTCTATTTTGTTCAGCGCAATCACAATCGGCACACCGGCCACTTGGGCGTGGTTGATGGCTTCCTTGGTTTGCGGCATCACATCGTCATCGGCCGCCACCACGATGATGGCAATGTCCGTGAGTTTGGCACCGCGCGCCCGCATGGCGGTAAAGGCTTCGTGACCGGGCGTATCCAGGAAGGCGATCTTATGCCCGCTCTTGGTCACCACATCATACGCTCCGATGTGCTGTGTGATTCCACCTGCTTCGGACGCCACTACTTTGGTATTGCGGATATAATCGAGCAAGGAAGTTTTCCCGTGATCCACGTGGCCCATAATCGTCACGATCGGGGCACGGTCTTTCAAATCTTCTTCCGAATCCACTACTTCTTCCACTTCTTCTTCTTCTTCCGAAGAGGAAAACTGCACATCAAAGCCAAATTCATCGGCAATGACGGTGATGGCCTCGGCATCCAGACGTTGGTTGATGGAAACAAACATGCCCAAGCTCATGCAGGCGGAGATCACATCGTTGACCGACACGTTCATGAGCGAAGCCAAATCGTTGGCTGAGATGAACTCGGTTACTTTGAGTGTCTTGGATTCCTGTTGTTCTTGCTGCAGGCGTTCTTCCTCCGCATCGGATACGGCCTGGCGTTTTTCTTTGCGGTACTTGGCCCCGCTGCTGAATTTCTTCTGCCCACCGCTCAGGCGGGCCAGCGTGGCGCGTATCTTATCCTGGATTTCCTTTTCGGACGGTTCTTCTTTGGAGGTGCGCGGTGCCACTGTGCGTTTTTGACCGGCTCCCGCATTGCGGTTGTCGGACGAGGGAAGGCGCTTGCGCGGCCGCTTTTTGTTGGCATCGCGCAGGTCGGACGAGGCCACGGGCGATTTCTTTTCGACCGGCAGCTCAATGCGCCCCAACACGTTCAGACCTTGCAGCTTTTCGGCTTTTGCCTTGATGAGTTCCAGTTCCTCGGGTTTGGTTTCCACCACCGGTTGTTTTACTTCCGGTTTTTTCTCTTCCACCACGGGCGGCACCTCGGGTTCTTTTTTGGCAGGCTCTTTTTCTTTCGGCTTTTTCTTGTCGGCCTCCAGGTCCAGTTTGCCCAACACTTTCAAGCCTTCTACTTTGGGCGTCTCGCGCTCTACCTTCTCAACAACTTTGGATTCTTCTTTTTCCTTTTCTTTCTCTTTCGGTTTGACGACTTCTTTCGAGCCCAGGTTTTTGATCATGATGCGCTCTTCCTCTTCGGCTTTTTTGCGCACATCGGCTTTGGGCTGGGCCACCTGGGTTTCCACGGCCTTCACCCCGATGGTGAGGCCCGAGGCCTCCAGCTTTTCGGAGGCGGAAGATGCATACTCTTTGGAAAGCATGGCAAACTGCTCCGTAGTGAGTTTTGCGTTGGGATTATTCTCTACGGTAAAGCCTTTTTTTGCCAAAAAGTCCAGTATCGTGTTATGCCCTACGTTCAACTTCCGCGATGCCTGCCCCAGCCTTATCATCTTTTCTTCTGCCATGCTCAAATATCTGCTATTTTACCCGATTTATTGCGTTTTGTTTCTGTCAACGGCCTACTCGAATTCCTTTTTCAGTACGTCCATGACGGTGTCCACGGTCTCTTCTTCCAGGTCGGTCCTGCGCACCAATTCTTCTTTGTTGAGGGCCAACACGCTCTTGGCGCTGTCCAGCCCAATGCGCTTGAGTTCGTCAATCACCCAGCTTTCGATTTCATCGCTGAACTCATCCAGGTCTACGTCTTCTTCTTGCGCGCCATCAAGTTCACGGAACACATCTATCTCCATGCCCACCAGGCGGCTCGCCAGTTTGATGTTCAGTCCGCCCTTGCCGATGGCCAACGATACTTGGTCGGGCTTTAGAAATACCGACACGCGGCCATTTTCTTTGTCCACCTTCATGCTCGAGATCTTGGCGGGGCTCAGTGCCCGCTGGATGTAGAGCTCTAAGTTTTCGGTGTAGTTGATGACGTCAATGTTTTCGTTTTGCAATTCGCGCACGATGGAGTGGATGCGCGAACCCTTCATGCCCACGCAGGCCCCTACCGGATCAATGCGGTCATCGTACGATTCCACGGCCACCTTGGCGCGTTCGCCCGGCTCGCGTACTACTTTTTTGATGGTGATCAGGCCATCGTACACTTCGGGCACTTCCTGTTCAAACAAGCGCTCCATAAACACGGGCGACGTGCGCGACAGCACAATTTTGGGGCTGCCGTTGACCATCTCCACTTTGTGTACAATGGCGCGCACGTTTTCGCCCTTGCGGTAGCGGTCTTTGGGGATTTGTTCACCGCGTGGGATGGCGATCTCGTTGCCTTCACCATCGATGAGCAATACTTCTTTGCTCAGGATCTGATACACCTCTCCGGTGATGATTTCGCCCACGATGTCTTTGTACTTCTGGTAGAGGATGTCCTTCTCCAGGTCTTTCACTTTTTGCAACAGCGTTTGGCGGGCGGTGGTCACAGCCCTGCGGCCAAAGTCTTCAATTTCGATTTGCTCGGACACCTCTTCGCCCACCTCAAAGTCGGGCTCTATTTTTTTGGCTTCGCTCAGGCTGATTTTGTCGTGTTCCCAAATGTCTTCGCTGTCATCATCTACAATCTCGCGAATGCGCCAGATTTCCAAATCGCCTTTGTCGGCATTGATGATGATGTCAAAATTGTCGTCCGTGCCGTACTTGCGTTTGATCATCGTGCGGAATACATCTTCCAGGATGCGGATCATCGTGGGACGGTCGATGTTTTTCTGCTTGGCGAAATCGGCAAACGATTCAATCAAATTTGAGATGTCCATAACATGGTTATTTAAACGAAATCTGTACTACTGTTTTTTCTATTTGGTCAAACGAAAGGGTTACCGGTTCTTCTTCGCTGGTTTTCTTTTTGTCTTTGCGCGGGGCCGGGGTCACCACTACGGTGGTTGCGTGCACCGCGGCCAACGTGCCGGCCACCATCGTTTTGTCGCGCAGCGTAATCTTCACCGCCCGCCCGATGTTTTTGGCGTATTGACGCGTCAGTTTCAGGGGTTGGTCTACCCCCGGGGTGGAGACTTCCAGCGTGTAGGCATCGTCCCACGTGTCATCGGCATCCAGCGCTTCGCTCAAGCTGCGGCTCAAAGCCGCACAGTCGTCAATGCTGATGCCGGAGTCGCCATCCACCAATACCAAAATGCGCTTGCTGCCCGGCTTTACGGACAGCACCACGTCCACCACAAAGTGGGCGGGGTTTTCCAGCAAGCTGTCGGCTTTGGCTTTGATCGCATCGTGCAGGTACATCGGGGTTTCGCTCCGGTTGCTATAAACAAAGAGGGGACTTTTCAGGTCCCCTCTCAATGTTTTCATCAGAAGCGGATGCAAAAATAATACGCGCAAACGAAAAATCCAACAGCCTGCAAAACAGGCCGGTGGAAGGAGCCGCTAACGGAGGAGGTTTTTTACGATCTGCCCGTCTTTGACGATCACGAGAAACGCAGTAGCCGGTTGAGCTATCAAGGGGATGTTTTCCAGCGGATTGCCATCGACCAAGATCACATCGGCCATCGCCCCGGCTTCCACCACGCCCACAGGGCCGGGGTAGGGTGAGCGGTTGCCGGCCAGGGCCAGCAGTTGGCCATTGTCATGCGTGACCATCTTGAGGATTTCAAAAGGCGTAAACCACGCAGTAAGTGTGAGGAGGTATTCGTTTTGTTGCTCGTTTAGGTGTGGTTCGAATAAGAAGTCGGTGCCCCACGCCAGCTTTACTTTCATTTTTTTGGCCAGCGGCCAAACGCGGGCTTGGCCCTCAATGACGGGCTTGCGTTTTTCCCTGCGCAGCGGGTCCATGTCGGGGGTGTCGGCCACCAGGTTTTGGCAACTGAGCCATACTCCGTTTTTCTTCATCAGCCGCAGCGTGGGCGCATCGAGCAACTGGCCATGTTCAATGCACTTGACGCCTGCCCGCACGGCCCGTGTGATGGCCCGCGTGGTGTAGGCATGCACGGTCACATACGTACCCCAGTCTTCGGCTGCCTCCACGGCCGCTTTCATTTCGTCAAAGGTGTATTGGGTCACATCTACGGGGTCATAAGCCGAAGAAGTACCACCCCCCGCCATCAATTTGATTTGGCTGGCGCCCATTTTCAGGTTTTCGCGCACGGCCGTCAACACTTCATCGCGCCCATCGGCCACGAAGGTGGCCCCGAGCCGCTCCGCCCGCGACACCACGCCAAAAAACCTGCGCGAAGGTTCGCCCGGCAGGCGCAAATCGCCATGGCCTGATGTTTGGCTGATCATGGCGCCCGAAGGCCAGATGCGCGGGCCATTGATGCGGCCCCGGTCGATCTCTGATTTGAGGGCGAAGACCGGCCCGCCTACATCGCGCACGGAGGTGAAGCCGCGCAGCAACATCTTGTTGGCCGCCACCCCGGCCTGTGCTACCGCTTTTTCAGGCGTCATGTCAGGCGCGAGCAACTCTTGCATGGTGAGGGCGCCGAAAATCATGTGTACGTGCACATCAATGAGGCCCGGGATCAGGGTTTTGCCTTCGGCCGCCAGGCGCACAGCCGAAGAGGCATCCGCAGGCGGAGTGGGGGTGATGGAGACAATGCGGTTGCCTTGAATGAGCACGTATTGGTTGGGCACCAGGCGATTCGTTTTTCCGTCAAAGACGTTGGCCCGTTCAAACAAGATAGACTTGGGCCCAGCGGACGGTGGTTGGGCCCAAGCACCAAACCCTAAAGCCAGCGAGCTGGCGGCCGCCAACCAGATGAGGCGTGCACGCGGGAAAAAAAGAAACAACATGGATCAGAAAAATTGATTTCTATCCAAGATAGGAAAAATATGGGTGGGCAGCTAATGGCCACCAAGGCGCGAGGGTGGCAAATTTTAGGTCGTGTCTTTGTGGCCAATACAACGCAGCTCATCGCTACGAAGGCACGAGGTCACGAAGTCTTCGTCCCAAATGCATTGTGTGTCTTCGTGCCCCAGCAAACATCAGCGAATATACTGGTCAAAACTCTTATGATCGCGCTGGTACAGCACGTCTTTGGGCAACGATCGGAAGTAGTCGTAGGTGATCTTCAGCCCCTCGGCACGCGACACCTTGGGCTCCCACTTCAAAATCGCCTTGGCTTTGCGGATGTCGGGCTGCCGCTGCTTGGGGTCGTCTTTGGGCAGCGGGTGGTAGATCACTTTTTGAGTGGTGCCCGTGAGTTTGACGATCTCCTCGGCAAAATCGCGGATGGTGATTTCATCGGGGTTGCCAATGTTCATGGGCTGCACGTAATCCGACAGGAGCAAACGGTAGATGCCTTCCACCAGATCATCCACGTAGCAAAACGATCGCGTTTGCGAGCCATCGCCAAACACAGTCAGGTCTTCGCCCCGCAGGGCTTGCCCGATAAAGGCAGGCAACACGCGGCCATCATTCAGGCGCATGCGCGGACCATAGGTATTAAAAATCCGTACGATGCGCGTGTCCACGTTGTGAAAGGTATGGTAGGCCATCGTGATTGCTTCCTGAAACCGCTTGGCTTCGTCATACACCCCGCGCGGGCCCACGGGATTTACGTTGCCGTAATATTCTTCCGGCTGCGGATGTACGGTGGGGTCGCCATAGACCTCGCTGGTGGAGGCCACGATGATGCGTGCTTTTTTGGCACGGGCCAGACCCAACAGGTTGTGGGTGCCCAATGATCCTACCTTCAGCGTTTGAATGGGAATCTTTAAATAATCAATGGGGCTGGCGGGCGAGGCAAAATGGAGGATGTAGTGCAGTTCGCCTGGGATGTGCACATACTTGGATACATCGTGGTGGTAGAATTCAAATTGCGGCAACTTCATCAGGTGCTCGATGTTGCGCATGTCGCCCGTAATCAGGTTGTCCATGCCGATCACATAATACCCTTCTTTGATGAAGCGGTCGCACAGGTGCGAACCCAAAAAGCCGGCTGCCCCGGTGATCAATACCCGTTGTTTATCCATAAATCGTTTCGCGGCCGATGCTGTAGTAGGTGAAGCCTTGTTCTTTCATCTGAGGCAGGTCATACAGATTGCGGCCGTCAAAAATGGTTTTTGATTTTAAGGCCGAGGCCAGGCGCTCAAAATCAGGTGTGCGGTATTCGGGCCATTCGGTGGCAATGAACAACGCATCGGCCCCTTTCACCGCCTCGTAGGGACTGTCAAAATACCGGATGCGGTCGCCCACCATTTTTTTCACGTTTTCAATCGCCTCCGGATCGTGGGCGTGCACCACCGCGCCCGCTTGTGTCAACGCTTCGATGTTGTATAAAGCTGGGGCTTCGCGGATGTCATCGGTATGCGGTTTGAACGCCAATCCCCACAGGGCGATCGTTTTTCCTTTCAGGTTGTTCTGGAAATGTTTTTGGATGCGCGGTATCAGCGTAGTTTTTTGCGCTGCGTTTACGTCCATCACGGCCTTCAGTATCTTGAAGTCATAGTCCACTTCACGGGCCGATTTCTCCAATGCTTGCACATCTTTCGGGAAACAGCTTCCACCATAGCCGATGCCCGCAAACAAAAAGCGTTTGCCAATGCGGGAGTCGGTGCCGATGCCCGCGCGCACCGCATCGATATCCGCCCCGAGGCGTTCGCACAAGCTGGCAACCTCATTCATAAAGCTGATTTTGGTGGCCAAAAACGAGTTGGCGGCATATTTGGTCAATTCGGCCGAGCGCTCATCCATGAAAATGACCGGATTGCCCTGGCGCACAAACGGGGCATACAAGTTCTCCATCAGCTTGCGCGCACGGGGCGACTGCGTGCCCACCACCACGCGCTCGGGCTTCATAAAATCTTCAATGGCCACCCCCTCGCGCAAAAACTCCGGGTTCGAGACCACATCAAACTCAACCTGCGCACCCTCCTTGAGTTTGGCATGCACTTTCTCGCAGGTGCCCACCGGCACCGTGCTTTTGTCGACAATGATGGTGTATTCTTTCAGCAGAGGCCCCAGATCCGAGGCTACCTGTAGCACGTATTTCAAATCGGCCGAGCCATCTTCGCCCGGGGGCGTAGGTAGGGCCAGGAAGATGACCTTGGCACCCTGGATGCCTTCCGCCAGGTTGGTGGTAAAATGCAATCGGCCCTCTTTTGTGTTGCGCTCAAAAAAATCGTCCAGTCCGCGTTCGTAAATCGGCAGTATGCCCTTTTTCAAGTTGGCCACCTTCTGGACATCAATGTCCACACAGGTCACGGTGTTTCCCGTTTCGGCAAAACAGGTGCCCGTCACTAAACCCACATAGCCCGTTCCGATTACAGCAATTTTCATCCTGAAAGAAATAAAGTGGGCAAAAATAGCCCTTTGCAGCCGTGTTTTCGGGCATTTAACCAGGGAATTTATCCACAAACTAACATTCGTTTGTTTTTTTCGTATAGATTTGTGGGCTATTTGAAAAAAGCCCGGACAAGCCATGACTACGACAGCCGAACTTCCCGCCAGCCTGACCTTTGCCGACTCGGAAAACCAACAGATGATTGCGCAGATGGTGCGCGATTTTGGGGCGCGTGAGATCGCCCCGCACGTGATGAAGTGGGACGAGTCGCAAGAGTTTCCCACCGCCTTGTTTCACCAATTGGGCGAATTGGGGTTGATGGGCGTGCTGGTGCCCGAACAATACGGTGGATCGGGATTTGGCTACCGCGAGTATGTGACGGCCATTTCGGAGCTGGCCAAAGTGTGCGGTTCGATTGGGCTATCCATGGCGGCACACAATTCGCTGTGCACAGGCCACATCTTACAATTTGGTTCGGAATCGCAAAAAGCGAAATACCTGCCTAAATTGGCTACCGGCCAATGGATTGGTGCCTGGGGGCTCACCGAGCCCAACACAGGGTCGGATGCCGGCAACATGCGCACCACGGCCGTCAAAAAAGGCGACCATTACGTGATCAACGGAGCCAAAAACTTTATCACCCATGGCAAATCGGGCCATGTGGCCGTGGTCATCGCCCGCACGGGCAAGGTGGGCGACTCGCATGGCATGAGTGCTTTTATTGTGGAGCGCGGGACGCCCGGCTTTGCGGCCGGCAAAAAGGAAAACAAGCTGGGCATGCGCGCCTCCGAAACAGCCGAGATGATCTTTACCGACTGCCGGGTGCATGAAAGCCAGTTGATTGGCCAGGAAGGCGAGGGCTTTGTACAGTCGCTCAAAGTGCTGGACGGGGGGCGGATTTCTATAGCTGCCCTCAGTTTGGGCATTGCCATGGGCGCCTACGAGGCTGCGCTGAAGTATGCGAAAGAACGCCACCAGTTTAATCAGCCGATCGCCAATTTTCAGGGTATTTCGTTCAAATTGGCTGACATGGCCACCAAAATCGAGGCTGCCAAGCTGTTGTGCATCCAGGCGGCCGATCTGAAAAATGCCCATAAGCCGGTCACGCGCGAGTCGGCCATGGCCAAGCTTTATGCCTCCGAGGTTGCCGTGGAAGTAGCCAATGAAGGCGTCCAGATTTTTGGCGGCTATGGTTATACGAAGGATTTTCCGGCCGAGAAGTACTACCGCGATGCCAAACTCTGCACCATTGGCGAGGGTACGTCAGAAATCCAGAAACTGGTGATTTCACGTGCTATTTTGAAGTAAACGCTTGCGTGCTTGCACAAAAACGCCCATATTTGCAGCCCTTAACAAAGAACTGCGATGCTGATCATCAACATTAAAGAGAACGAATCGATTGATAAGGCCCTGAAGCGCTTCAAAAAGAAGTTTGAAAAGACGGGCGTTTTGAAGGAACTGCGCGCCCGCACGTCCTTCGAGAAGCCTTCGGTAAGACGCAGGTCAGAGATTATCCGGGCCGCCTACAAGCAAAAGATGTACGGCAACCAGAATCAATAAACATTTTACAGACAATCTTTCCACATTGTCCCCTCCGTTTTCGTGCGGAGGGGATTTTTTTATACATTCCGCCATCGCTTGAGGCGTATGGTGGAGTCCTTTTTGAAATACATCCGGTTGGAAAGGCGGTACAGTGCCAAAACCGTGCGCTCGTACCAAATAGACCTGGGCCAGTTTTCGGCCTTTTTGCTGCACACGTACGATGAGGGTCACCCCGAGCAGGCCAGCTTCCCGATGATCCGCTCGTGGATCGTTTCGCTGGTGGAGCAAAAACTCGATGCGTCCAGCATCAACCGCAAAATTGCCTGCCTGCGCAGCTACTACAAATTCTTGCTGCGGCAGGGCACCCTCACCAAAAACCCCACCACCAAGGTCACGCTTCTCAAAACACCCAAGCGGCTACCCCACTTTGTAAAGGAAGGCGACATGGTGACGGTGTTGGATGGCCAGCCCACCGGCCACACACACGAGGCCCTGCGCGACCGCCTGATCTTGGAGTTTTTGTACGGCACGGGCATGCGCCTGTCCGAATTGATCGGCTTGCGCGATACCCACATCAACCTGCGCGAGGGTACCGTGAAAGTGTTGGGCAAGCGCAACAAGGAGCGCATCATCCCCTTCCCCGATTCCCTGGGCGAGCTGATCAAAAACTACCGGAGCGCCCGCGACCGCGAAGTGGAGAAAAAGCCGCATGGACAGTTGCTGGTGACCGACACGGGCGAGCCTCTGTACCCCATGTGGGTGCAGCGGTTGGTGAAAAAGAAGCTGGCGCAGGCGGGCGTGGAAAAGAAAAGCCCCCACGTGCTGCGCCACACGTACGCCACCCACCTGCTGGACAAGGGGGCGGAGATCAATGCGGTGAAAGACCTGCTGGGCCACAGCAGCCTGGCGGCCACACAAGTATACACCCATAACTCCATGGAGAAACTGAAAAAAGTATTTGAACAGGCGCACCCCAAAGCTTAACCCAACCCATCCTTTCTTTCGTTACATACCTAAAACTGCCACCCATGAATTGACGCTATCGCACAGGCTTCCGATCCCGGCCGGGGCACCCAAAAAATAGCCGGAGCCGTAGTATGTTTTACTTTTAAACCCTTAATCATTATGAAACTACAAGTGCATTCCATCCACTTCGATGCCGACCGCAAACTCATCGACTTTATTCAACGTAAAGTGGACAAGCTGGAAACGTTTTACGACCGGTTGGTGGATGGCGAGGTGTATCTGCGTTTGAACAACGAAGGGATCGAAAATAAAACCGTGGAGATAAAACTAAACGTGCCGGGCAGCCAGCTTTTTGCCAAGGAACAGGCGCGCTCGTTTGAAGCTGCGGCCGACATGGCCACCGAGGCGCTGCGCAACCAGATTAAGAAATTCAAAACAAAAGTTAAAGCAGGGCGGGTGTAATGCACCAATAGCCAGCCCCCCTCGGGCAAGAGGCGGCCGTCTGGATTGGAATACATCCTGGAAAGACGGACGCCTCTTTTTTTTAAACGGGTTTTGCGCATGCCATGAAAAATAAAAGCCCCGATCTTTGCCAAGACCGGGGCCGCAGTGCGCTTTTCTGTCTTGTTACAACTTGAACGCTTTCTTCACCGCGTCCACATAATCCAGTTTTTCCCAAGGGAACAGCTCAACCTTTATGCGCTTCTCATTCTGCTTGCCCTTGTTGAAGATTTTCTCCACCACCTTGGGCTCGCGGCCCATGTGGCCATAAGCAGCCGTTTCCGAATAGATGGGCGTGCGCAACTGGAAGCGTTCTTCGATGAAGTACGGGCGCATGTCAAAAATCTTTTCAATCTTCTTGGCGATCTCGCCATCGGTCATGTGCACTTTGGCGGTACCGTATGTATTGACATATAAGCCCACCGGGCGCGCCACACCAATCGCGTAGGCCACTTGCACCAACACTTCATCACACAAGCCCGCGGCCACCAAATTTTTGGCAATGTGGCGCGTGGCATAGGCAGCCGAGCGGTCTACTTTCGAAGGGTCTTTGCCGGAGAACGCACCGCCTCCGTGTGCGCCCTTGCCCCCGTAAGTATCAACAATGATTTTGCGGCCGGTGAGACCGGTATCGCCATGCGGCCCACCGATCACGAACTTGCCGGTAGGGTTGATGTGGTATTTAATCGAATCGCCAAACAACGACTGCACGCGCTTGGGTAACTTTTTCTTGACGCGTGGAATGACGATGTTGATGATGTCTTGCTCGATTTGCTTCAGCATGACGCTGTCTTTGGCAAAGTCATCGTGCTGGGTAGACACCACAATGGTATCGATGCGCTCGGGTTTGTTTTCATCGTTGTATTCGATGGTCACCTGCGATTTGGCATCGGGGCGAAGGTACGTCATCACCTTGCCCTCCCTGCGGATGGCCGACAGTTCGCGCAACAGCGAGTGGGCCAGTTCCAGCGGCAGCGGCATCAGGTTATCGGTTTCGTTGGTGGCGTAGCCAAACATCATACCCTGGTCGCCTGCGCCCTGGTCTTCTTTTTTCTTGCGCTCAACCCCTTGGTTAATGTCGGCCGACTGCTCATGGATGGCGGAGAGAATGCCACAGGAGTTGGCTTCAAACATGTACTCGCTTTTGGTGTATCCGATCTTGCGGATCACCTCGCGGGCGATGTCCTGCACGTCTAAATAGGCAGCGGACTTTACCTCACCGGCCAACACCACCTGACCGGTGGTCACCAGGGTTTCGCACGCTACTTTGGACGAGGGATCGTACGCCAAAAAATAATCGATGAGGGCATCGGAGATTTGGTCTGCCACCTTGTCGGGATGGCCTTCGGATACAGATTCAGACGTGAACAGATACGGCATAGAGCAGAAAAATTGGAGATGTGTGTTTTGTAAGGCCGCAAAGATAAAAAGGTTAGGGGTATTTCAAGGCCCCCAACCGGGGCCGGGGGGCGGTAGTCAAGACGCTAAAAAAAGGTAAACGGCCGGAAGCTTGGGCCACGTGGCGGGCTGGTTGCGCCACTCGCGCACGCGCAAGGTTTGGCATTGTTGGCCGCTGCCCGTTACATCAATGCTTACGTGCAGCCACGTATCGGGGTGAAGGTTCTTGAGCAAGAACGAAAAAACGGTGTTGTTGCGATAGGGTGTTTCGATGAACAGTTGCGTTTGCTGGTTGGCGCGCGATTCGGCTTCCAAGGCGCGAATGGTCTTGGCGGCCTCTTTGGCATCGATCGGAAGGTAGCCGTGAAAGGCAAACCGCTGTCCGTTTAGGCCCGATGCCATTAGGGCCAGCAGCAGCGAGGAAGGCCCCACCAGCGGCACCACGCGAAAGCCGTGCTGATGCGCGTACGCAGCCGCCAGCGCCCCCGGGTCGGCCACGCCCGGGCATCCCGATTCGGATAACACGCCCACATCCTTTCCGTCATGCAGCGGCTGCAGCAATGCCGGCAGCTCGGGGGGCTTTGTTTTTTTGTCGAGCACATCAAGGCGCAGGGCCTCGATGGATGGAAATATTTTCAGGCTGCTGAGGTAGCGCCTGGCGGAGCGCAGGTCTTCCGCCAAAAAGCAGGTGATGGGCGCCATGCGCTGGCGCGTATCCTCCGGGATGGTGGCCAGTGCCTCCTCCGCGATCGGGCAGGGGATCAAAAAAAGTGTTCCTCGGGTTGCCATCAGCGAGCCAAAAAGTCGAGCGCAGCTTGGGCAAACTCCATCGGCTTTTCGGCTTGCACCCAGTGGCCGGTATCCAGTTCGGTGATGATGGCATTCGGAAAATACGTGCGGATGATCGCCTCATCGCCCGGGTTGAAATACGAGGAGCGCTTGCCGTTGATGAAGTTCACCGCGCCCTCGAACGTGCCCTCGTACACCATGCCTGCGCCAATCTCTTCCAGGTGATTGTCCAGAGCCGGCAAATTTATCTTCCACGCAAAACGACCGTGGCTGTCGCGTGTCAGGTTTTTCAACAGAAACTGCCGCACATCGGCTTCGGCAATGTGCTCCATCAAAAGGCGGTCTGCCTCGGTGCGCGAGGTGAGCCGCGACAGCGGCACGGCATGGAGCCCGTCTATGATGGAGTCGTGGCGGACTTCGTAATACTTCGGTACGATGTCCACCACGATGAGCTTTTTGACGCGGGTCGGATTCTTGACCGCAAAGTTCATGGCCGTTTTTCCCCCCATGCTGTGGCCGATGATGTGGGCGGATGCCATCCCCTGATCGTCCATCAGTTCTTCCAGGTCTTCGGTGAGCAGCCGGTAGTTAAAGTCATCGCTGTGGGACGACTGCCCGTGGTTGCGCTGGTCGATGGTGTACACGGCATAGCGGTCGGCAAAAACCTTCGACAACGAATACCAGTTGTCGGCCGAGCCGAACAGCCCGTGCAAGATCAAAAGCGGTTCGCCTTGGCCCGCCTGTCGGAAAAACAATTTCATACGGCAAGGTACAAATTCAACCGCTAGCCTGAACGCCAGCCGTGACAACGATCGTATATTTGACGCTTTTCGTACGCTATGGAACTGACTCACGGCACCTACCACGTTCAAGGCATTTCGTTTGCCGAATTGGCACAGCACTATGGCACGCCCCTGTATGTGTATGATGGGGAAAAAATCGTACAACAACTGAACAATCTGAAAAACGCCTTTTCGGAAAACGACATCAAAATCAAATATGCCGCCAAGGCGTTGACCAACCTGTCGATTTTGCGATTGCTGAAGAAGCATGGTTCGGGGGTAGATGTCGTATCCATCAACGAGGCGCACATTGCGCTGCGGGCGGGCTTTACACCCGAGGAGATTATGTATACTCCCAACTGCGTAGATTTTTCAGAAATTGAAGAAGGCGTGGCCTTGGGTGTAATGGTTAACCTGGATAATCTATCCGTGCTGGAGAAGTTTGGCAAAAAATATGGGGCCGCCAAAGCGTGCTGCATCCGCCTGAACCCGCACATCATGGCCGGGGGCAACTACAAAATTTCGACCGGCCACGGCAACTCCAAGTTTGGCATTTCAGTATACCAGCTTCCGCAGATCATGCAACTGGTGGAGCAATACCAGATGAACGTGGAGGGGTTGCACATCCACACGGGGTCGGAGATTACCGAGACGGATGTGTTTTTGAAGATGGCCGAAATCCTGTTTGGCGTAGCCCGCGATTTTCCTCATTTACGGTTTATCGATTTTGGCAGCGGCTACAAAGTGGCCTATAAGGAGGGCGACCTGGTAACCAATGTCTTTGACCTGGGGTTGAAGCTGGGGCGCGCGTTCAAAGAATTCTATCACCAATACGGCAAAAAGTTGCAACTGTGGATTGAGCCGGGCAAGTATCTCGTGAGCGAGGCCGGCTATTTGCTCACGCGGGCAAACGTGGTCAAGACCACACCCTCCGTCACGTTTGTGGGGGTGGATTCGGGTCTGAACCACTTGATCCGCCCTATGATGTACGATGCCTACCACGAAATCGTGAATGTGACCAACCCCACCGGCTCGCAGAAGGTGTACACCGTGGTGGGCATGATCTGCGAAACCGACACCCTGGGGGCCGACCGGAAGTTGAACGAAGTACGCGAGGGCGACTTGGTGGTCATCAAAAATGCCGGGGCCTATGGCTTTTCGATGGCCTCGCACTACAACTCGCGGCCCCGCCCGGCCGAGGTGTTGCTCCTGAACGGCAGCCATCAGTTGATACGCCAACGCGATACCCTGGACGATATTTTGCGCGGTCAAGTGGAAGCCGATGTGTAAGTGGGCCCATGTATGATCTCATCGTCATCGGGGGTGGGGCAGCCGGCTTTTTTGGTGCCATCCGGGCGGCTGAGCTGCGGGCGGGGCTGCGCATTCTGATACTCGAAAAAACAACCAAGCTGCTGGCCAAGGTGAAGATATCCGGAGGCGGACGCTGCAACGTAACGCATCATTGCCTGCAACCCACACCGCTGTCCAAGCATTATCCGCGCGGCCAGAAAACGCTCAAGCGGCTGTTTCAAAATTTTCACGCAGCTGACACCATCCGCTGGTTTGCCGAAAAGGGCGTGCCGTTGAAAGCCGAAGAAGACAACCGCATGTTTCCCGTCACCGATGACTCGCAGACGATCATCGATTGTTTTTTGACAGAAGCCGAACGTCACCGCATCGAGATCAAAACCCAGCACGAGGTGACCGCCCTGGGGCGTGAAGCCAGCGGGTGGAAGGTAACGGCTGCGGGCACGGAGTTTCGCGCACACCGCGTGTTGATTGCCACGGGAGGCCACCCGCAGCGGCACGCCTACGATTGGCTGCGAAGATTGGGTCATTCGGTGATCGATCCGTTGCCTTCGCTGTTCACGTTCAATGAGCCCGAACGCCACTATGCGGATTTGATGGGCGTGGCCGTAGCGCGGGCGCGCGTAAAAATTGCCGCCACCGCATTTGAACAGGCGGGCGCGGTGCTCATCACCCATTGGGGGCTCAGCGGCCCGGCCGTTATTAAGTTGTCTGCGTGGGCTGCGGTCGCGTTAGCCCGGCTGCACTACACGTTCACGGTGTTGGTCAACTGGATTGACCAAACCGAGGAGGAGACGCGCAGCCTGTTGCTGCAACAAAAGCAAACCCACGGCAAGCGCGGCATCTACAACAATCCGCTGTTTCAATTGCCAGCGCGGCTGTGGCAGCGGCTGGTAAGCGAAGCAGAAATAGCCCCGGCCCTGACATGGGCCGAGTGCCCTCAAAAGGCCATCAACAAACTCACCGAAAAGTTAGTGCGGTGTCCCTTCTCCATACGCGGTAAAACCACCTACAAAGAAGAGTTTGTGACGTGTGGCGGGGTAGATGTGGCGGAGGTTGACAGTTACACGTTGCAAAGCCGCCAGTTGCCGGGCGTCTATTTTGCCGGTGAAGTGCTGAACATCGATGGGGAAACCGGTGGCTTTAATTTTCAAGCGGCCTGGACCACAGCCGACCAGGCCGCACGGGCCATCAGTTTGGCTGCGGCACCGTGATGGTAAAGGTCGTGCCCGTGTCGGCCTGCGAGCGTACTGCCACGGTGGCGTGCATTTTGTTCAGCGCTTCCTTTACGATATAGAGCCCGAGCCCGGTGCCATCGGAGGTGGTGGAGGCGCGGTAGAACATATCAAAAATCCGATCCAGGTTTTCTTCGCGAATACCCTGGCCGTTGTCCTCCACCGTTAACATTACTGCCCCGGGGTTCTCTTGGTAGGTCACTTTGATGTAGGGGTCCTCCTGCGGAATGCGGTGGTACTTGACCGCATTGGAGAATAAATTGCCAAACACGGTTTTCATTAAGGCAAAGTCGGCCACAAAGACGTGGTCGGGGGAGCGTTCATAGATGAGCCGGATGTCCGGGGCGTTTTTGGCAAACTTCACGTCCGCCACCACTTCATCGATCAAATGATCCAACGACACGCGGGTCCATTGCACGTTGGATTGCTTGCTCCGCGACAGCCGCAAGATATCGCCAATCACTTCATCCAGCTTTTTCACGCGCTGCTCGATCATGGCCACCAGCTCCAGCCCTTTGGGATCGGTCATCTCCAGCCGCGCCAGGTTGGTGAGCCCCAAAATGGAGGCGATGGGTGCACGCAGATCGTGCGAGGTGCTGTAAAGAAAACTGTCCAACTCACGGTTGGTTTTGTTCAGTCGCTCACGCTCGTCTTCCAGCAACCAGATAATCAAGGCCAGGCCAATGCCCGCCATCAACACCAGGTCGATGATTCCAAAAAACGAAGGGAAGGGCAACGGTTTCTGGAAGACAAAGGACAATACTACCGTCAGGTAATAGGCATGTACCAGGCCGTACAGGAACATAAGGCCCGACATCAACTTGAGGCCAATGCCCACCCGGTGTTTGGAAAACAAGAGGCTGCCAGCCGCTAAAAAACAAACGCAGGCCACCAGGTAGCGCAACCCTACGCGCAGGATGTACCGCTCGGCCGAGTAGGTGGGCTCAAAGGCAAAGGCGAACACAATCGCCAGGCTGATGATACCCGCCAGGGCCAAGCCGCGCCACACCCATTTTTTGGAGACCGTTCGTGCGCGCAGCAGCTCATATACCCCGGCCATCATCAAGAAGATGTGCGCGTACGAAAAGGCAATGGATACCCAACTCACGAACAGGGGTATCGGATACCACGCGGGCATGCGCGCCACCCCGCCTGTCAAAAAAATGAAAGCCATCATGGCCACGGCAAAACACACCCAGGCGTAGGCCCACCGAAACAGAAACTTGCGGTCGTAGATTTTGCCAAAATGGCGATAGATGATAAACAGGGTTATCCCGATAAGGGCTTGCGCCAGGTAGGTGGCTGCCAGCACAATGCTCAGGTCGGTAAATTGCAACATCGGGACTACATTGAAAACCGGAGCGAAAGTACGCGGTGCGCGGGGCAGGGCCGGGAGCGATGTAAGTAAAAATGCGTTTGTAAACAAAAAACCCTGCCGAAGCAGGGCTTGAAGCGTGGTGACGGAGGGAATTGAACCCCCGACACAAGGATTTTCAGTCCTTTGCTCTACCAACTGAGCTACGTCACCAGTCAACGGCTGCCACTTTTGGCAGACAGGGGCACAAAAGTATGGAAATTTGCATAGGCTGCAAACAAGGCCTCAAAATTTCGGGTTTTGATTGTACATTTAAACCATCACAAAACAATCGATTTAGAGACATCATGGTGCAACAATTGGCTTTTGCAACAACGCTACTGGCGGCAGCTTATTTTGTGCGCAGGCGGGTACTCCGCATTCGCGCCAACATCCGGTTAGGCAAGGCGCAAACCGTGGGCGACAATGCCGCTGACCGGTGGAAGAACGTGGTACTCGTAGCCTTTGGCCAGCAAAAGATGTTCAAGAAGTGGGTGCCTGCCTTCTTTCATTTTTTGATCTACGCGGGCTTTCTGATTATCAACCTGGAAGTGCTGGAGTTTGTGATAGACGGGCTGGCGGGTACGCACCGGATCTTTGCCCCCATGCTGGGCGGCTTTTATACCGTGCTCATGAATGGCTTTGAGTTTCTGGCCGTGGCAGTCTTGCTGGCATGCGTTGTCTTTTTGGTTCGCAGAAATGTGCTGGGCCTGGCGCGGTTTCAAAGCACTGACCTGAACGGATGGCCGCGGCTCGATGCCAACCTCATCCTGGTGATCGAAATCGTGTTGATGTTGGCCATCCTTACGATGAATGCCACCGACCAATTGCTGCAAACGCGCGACAGCCACTACACCCCCACGGGCCCGCTGTTTTTCAGTTCTTTTTTGATGCCGTTGTTTGAATCAATGGGCACATCGGCCTTGGTGGGCGTTGAGCGGTTTGCGTGGTGGTTCCACATCATCGGCATTTTGGCATTTGCCGTGTACGTCACCTACTCCAAACACCTTCACATCTTTTTGGCCTTCCCCAACACGTACTACGCCAAGCTGGATCCCAAAGGCCACATCAACAACATGCCCGTGGTGACAAACGAGGTAAAGTCCATGTTGGGCTTAACCAATGGTGCCGCCAGCCCGCCTGCCGAGCCCGGCCGCTTTGGCGCCAAGGACGTGAACGACCTGGCGTGGACAAACCTGATGGCTGCCTACAGTTGTACAGAATGCGGCCGCTGCACAGCCGAGTGCCCCGCCCATCAAACCGGAAAGAAATTATCGCCCCGCAAAATCATGATGGACGTGCGCGACCGGATGGAGCAGGTGGGCGAAAGTGTAGCGAAAGGGGGCCCCGGCTTGAATGACGGCAAAACCTTGTTGGGCGATTACATCACCAAAGAAGAGATCAACGCCTGCACCAGTTGCAATGCCTGTGTGGAGGCTTGCCCCGTGCTCATCAATCCGCTGGAGATTATTTTGGAGTTGAGGCGGTACCAGGCCATGGAAGAGTCCGGTGCCCCCGCGCAGTGGAACAGCATGTTCCAAAACATTGAGACGAGTTTCGCCCCGTGGAAATTTCCGGCCAGCGACCGCTTTAACTGGGCCAAGCCATGATCAACTACGTGGTACAGCAACTGCCGGCCCACCTGTTTTGGGACAGCGACCTGAGCAAGCTGGATGACGTGGAGCACCACGAGAAAATCATCGTGCGCACGTTTGAGCGCGGTGATTTGGAAGACATGGCTTTGGTGATGGCCTATTATGGCGATGCCATCTGCCGCGAGGTACTGATACAAGCTCCGGCCTTGCAGGAAAGTGCCATGATTTTTGGAAAGAACTTTTTGGGTATCCCCGATGAAGCGTTTGCTGCCAACAAAATGCCTCAGCGTTTTTCGATATGAGGATACACGAAGATACGGTCAGCGCTCCTATGAAGATGGTATTGGATGAGTTAATGCACGTGGATGTGTTAAAGCCGTTTCGCTTAGTGGGAGGCACCGCGCTTGCCTTGCAGTTAGGGCATCGTGTTTCCATTGACATCGACTTGTTTGCAGGGGGAGGCTCGCAAGCACCTCATTCGCTGGCCCATGAATTAGCCAACCGGTTTCCCAAGCGGATCAAGATCGCTCGGGTGCAACAACACGGATTGTCCGCCCTGATTGATAATATCAAGGTTGACATTTACGATTGGAAGGGTCCCTTTTTTGATCCGGAGGTGGAAGTGCGCAATCTGCGGTTAGCCTCAATACACGATATTTTTGCCTACAAGTGCGAAGCTATTCTCGGCCGAAGGGTTGAAAAAGATTATGTTGATCTGGCGGAGATTGCCAGACAGGAACCCTTGTCAGAACTCATGAACGTTTTTCAAGCCCGTTATCCCTACATGACCAAAGGAGCCATTTTGGCCGTGTTGTTGAAACCGGATGCCTTTGCCCGTGACACCACCATTCTTTATTTGCGGGCGAATTCGTGGGAAAAGTACGTTGATACGTTAACCCATGCCATTCGTGCCTACGAGCACGGAATTCAAGAGCAAAAGCAGAAAGAAATGGTAGCCCGGGCACAAAAAATCCAATCCCTGATCGAACAAAAACGAAAAAAAACATGACCGTAACCACGATGGCCGAGTGGGCCGCCAAAGGGGAGAACCCCGAAGTACTTTTTTGGGTGGGCTGTGCCGGATCGTTTGACGACCGCGCCAAGCGCGTGACCAAAGCCTTTGTCAAAATCCTCAACGCCCTCAACATCCCGTTTGGCGTGCTGGGCACCGAAGAGGCTTGCACAGGCGACCCCGCCCGCAGGGCCGGCAACGAGTTTCTGTTTCAAATGCAGGCCATGAGCAACATTCAAGTGCTCAATGGCTACCAAATCAAGAAGATTGTCACGGCTTGCCCCCATTGTTTCAACACCCTCAAAAACGAGTATCCCGAGTTGGGCGGGCAGTACGAGGTCATCCACCACGCTACGTACTTGCAGCAATTGATTCAGGAAGGGAAAATAAAGATGGAGGGAGGCGGACCATTTAAAGGTAAGAAGATCACCTATCACGACAGTTGTTACCTGGGCCGCGCCAACAACATCTACGAAGCCCCGCGCGAAGTGCTGCAGGCATTGGATGCCGACCTGGTAGAAATGAAACGCTGCCGCACTACCGGCTTGTGCTGTGGTGCGGGCGGTGCCCAAATGTTTAAAGAACCTGAAAAGGGCAAAAAAGACATCAACATAGACCGGGCCGAGGAAGCCCTGGCCACCGGAGCCAAAACCATTGCCGTAGCATGCCCTTTTTGCATGACGATGATGACCGATGGGGTGAAAAACCAGGAGAAAGAAGCCGAGGTGGCGGTCAAAGACCTGGCCGAACTTATTGCCGAAGCCAAGGGTTTATAGCGTAAGCGTTTGTAAAATTATGTTAGTGCCCTTTCAAGAACTGCCTGCGTTTGCCCGCCTGTGGATTTACCAAACCCCGCGTGCGCTTACGCCCCACGAAGAACAAACGGTGGCGCACACGCTGGCCACTTTTTGCGAGCAGTGGCAGGCGCATGGTCAGCCGCTCAAAACAGCGTTTCAGATTTGGCACCGCCATTTTGTGGTGCTGGCGGTAGACGAAAACTACCAAGGGGCTAGCGGCTGCTCCATCGATGGTTCGGTACGAACGTTAAAAGCCCTGCAGCAGGTGTTGGGCATTGATTTTTTTGACCGCAGCCATCAGGCTTTCTGGATCAACGATGCGGTTGTGTTTTATCCATTGACACAACTGAAGGCGCTGGTCGCCAACGGCACGATTTCAGGCGAAACGCTGGCCTTCCATAATTTGGTGCCCAGCAAAGAGGAATTTGAAAGAAGCTGGAAAGTGCCCATGAAAAATTCATGGCTGGCAAAATATTTATCCGCGCCAGCGTTACAACCCTAGGCCGCGGCATGCCGTGCGCAAACGGGGCCTTTTTTGTAGCTTTAAGTCTAATTTAATCAGTGATATGCGTTTGCGGCTAGTGGGGGCAGTAGTTTTGGCGGCAATGGTGGCTTCTTGTGGAGTGGAGAAGAAGGCACAAAAGGCTTACCTGCTGGGCAAGTACCAGCGGGCCATTAACCATTACCAGGGCATTCTCGCCAAACAGCCTTCCAACGGCCGGGCAAGTTACTTTGTGGCGGAGTCATATCGGTTGTCCAATCGCATCAAAGAAGCCGAACCGTTTTACGCCAAAGCCAAAGGCCGTGGCTTGCCTGAGGATTCAATCCTGTTTTACTACTCCAAATCGCTGCAGGCCAATGGCAAGTATGATGAAGCCCGCAATCAAATCCAACAACTGGTGGAGGTTGCTTCAACCGAAGAATTTCGTGACCGCGCCCGGAAGGAACTGGAAGGCTTGGACTACTTGGTCCAGTTAAAGGCGCGCCAAAGTTTTTATCGCGTAAAAAACCTGGAGTCGATCAACACCCCGTTTCCGGAATATGCCCCGGCTTACCGCAGCGAAGAGATCTATTTTACCTCTTCGCGCAGCAACAGTAAGATCTATGAGGCCACCGGTACCCCCTTTACCGATCTTTACAAAGTGGCCAGCCAGGGCGCCAATGTGGATGTCAACACCATTCAGGCCCTGCCGCCCGTTCTTAACTCGCCCGAGATCAACGAAGGGTGCATCACCTTCACACCCGATGGAAAAGCGATGGTGTTTGCCAAGGGCAACTCGGGCAAGCGCAAAGGCACCCAGGATGTGGACCTGTATATTTCGCGCTTCCGCAATGGTGAATGGAGCGAGCCGCGGGCACTAAACATCAACCGGCCCGAATCGTGGGAGAGCACGCCCGCCTTCAGCCCCGATGGGCGCACGTTATACTTTTCGTCTAACCGCAAAGGTGGCTATGGCGGGTTGGATATTTACACTGCGCAGATGGACGGCCGCGGCAACTTTGGGCGTGTGCGCAATGCCGGGCCCGACATCAACACAGCCGGGTCGGAGCTGTTTCCCTACGTAGCCGAAAATGGCAAGCTGTATTTCTCGTCCGATGGACACCCGGGTTACGGCATGTTGGATATTTTTGTGGTAAACCGTGCCAATGGCCGCACGGTGGTGGAAAACCTGGGCGAACCCGTCAACTCGCCCGCGGATGATTTTGGGATCTTCTTATTCAAAGCCGACCGCGGATTTTTCACGTCCAACCGCGAAGGGGGCAAAGGCGATGACGACATCTACACCTTTGTCAACGAAGACCCCGATTTGAAAGTAGTAAACTATGAATTGCGCGGCATTACCTATACGTGGCAAAAAGACAGTACCCGAAAAATCCTCAGCGATGTGAAGGTTACCCTGCTCGATGGCAAGGGCGATGTGATGCAGGATTACGTGACAGGCAACGATGGCATATTTTTGTTCAAAGTGTATGAAAGTGAAAACTACACGCTTATTGGTGAAACCGATGGCTATCTGGTGAAGCGCCAGCCGTACACCACCCGCGGCAAATCGGTGGATGTGACCAAACTTAAGAATTTGGTTACCACCATCACGCTGGATACAGTCATGTACCTGGACAAGCTGGAGAAGGATAAAATCTTTGTGTTACAAAACATTTACTTTGATTACGACCAGTCGTACATCCGTGCCGATGCCGCAGTGGAGTTGGATAAATTGGTGGACGTACTCAACGACAATCCCGAAATCAAAATCGAAATGGGCTCGCATACCGACAGCGTGGCCTCCAACTCCTATAACTTGGAACTGTCGCAGCGCAGGGCTGAAGCAACCGTTCAGTATTTGATCCGGAAAGGCATCGCGCCTGAGCGCCTGTCGGCCAAAGGCTATGGCGAAGAGCGGCCCATTGCGCGCAACACCAACCCCGATGGCACCGACAACCCGGCCGGCCGCCAGCGCAACAGACGCACGGAGTTTAAGATCGTGGAGATTGGCGTGATACCCGTGCGCAAGACCGATGAGGACGATGAAGATAAATACTTCAAGGGCGAAGGCGTGATCAAAAATGACAACTAAGGGCTACGGTGAAAAATGATCCTTTGAGCATAAAGCCTCCGGCACGTTTACGTAGGCCAATACCATGCGGGCCCGCACACTGATCATTTATGGTTCCTACGGGTACACCGGTCAGTTGGTGGTGGCCGAGTGCAAGCGAAAGAACATCCAGGTCATTTTAGCGGGGCGCGATGCGCCAAAACTGCAACGGCAAAGTGCTGAGTCGGGCTTTCCATACGAAGTGGTAGACGTGCACCAGGCCGGAGCGCTCAGAGAGGTGTTGGCCAAGGGCATCGCGGTCATTCACTGTGCCGGCCCGTTCGTGCACACGGCCCAGGCCATGGTGGAGGCTTGTCTCCAAACCCAAACGCATTATACCGACATTACGGGCGAGTATCGCGTGTTTGAACAATTAGCGGGGTACGATGCGCGAGCGAAGGCCAGCGGCATCATGGTTTTGCCGGGCACCGGCTTTGATGTGGTTCCCTCGGATTGTTTGGCCGTACACTTAAAGAACCGGCTTCCTTCGGCCACCCATTTGCAGTTGGCGTTTGCCATGTCAAAAGGAGGCCTTTCGCGGGGCACCAAACGCACGATGATCGAAGGGCTGGGCGAAGGCGGATGTATTCGTGAAAACGGAACGTTGGTGCCCATTGCGTTGGGAGACCGAACCGCGGAGATTGATTTTGGTGCATTCCGAACGAAGGCGTTGTGCATCCCCTGGGGCGATATCGCCACCGCCTGGCGCAGCACGGGCATCCCCAATATTGAGGTATATGCCGGGGCAACGGAGGCGATGATCAAAAATGCCAGACGCGCGCGCTACATCAACTGGTTGCTGCGGAGGGCATGGCTCAAAAGGATACTACTTCGCAAAATCGACCGGCAGAAGCCCGGCCCCAGCCGCGAAAAATTAGAAGCAGGCCGCAGTTACCTCTGGGGAAGAGTGTGGGATGCGGAGGGCCGCACGCTGGAAAGCCGACTGGAGACGGTGAGCGGCTATCAGCTTACGGCCGTTACGGCTGTGTTGATTGCCGAGAAGATTATCCAGGGGAACGTTAAGCCGGGCTATCAAACACCTGCCATGGCGTATGGAGCGGATTTGATTTTGGAGGTGCCATCCACGCACCGAACGGATTCCTGATCAACATAGACAACCCGGCTGCTGATTGGTCGATCAACGGGTTGTCAAATATGAAACACCCACTCCTTATACTGCCCGTCAGTCGGATTGAAATCAGCGCGTTTTTGAAATGGCGACTCCAGTGTTTCGACCTGCTCAATTTTGGCAAGAGCTAAGTTCCGGTATCCCTCTTTACCTCCGGCTTTGGTAAAACCCATCGCCTGCCAGCACACCAGCACAATTTGATTCCGGTTGGTTCGCGCAATGCCGTACGGATGCACCAACCGAGGGAAGGGCTCACCCTCTAACAAAATGCGACACGCCCGTTTTTTCTCAGCGGCCTGCCACAGAAGCTGGGTAAGCTCCTCCAGCGTCATTGCGGCTTGGGTTCCTCGCGGAATTTCAGCGCCACCATGTTGGGCCACAACTTGCCAGTAATCAACACCATCTTGCTTTTGGGCTCGTAGGCAATGCCGTTAAGTACATCGGCATTCGGATTGCCCGGGTAAACCGCCTCGGCCACCTGCGCCAAGTCCATGCGGCCCACCACCTTGCCCGTGGCAGGGTCTATTTTCACGATGAAGTTTGTTTGCCATTGGTTGGCGTACACAAACCCGTCAATAAACTCCAGTTCGTTCAGATTTTTGACGGTGATGTCGTTTTCCGTCACGCTGAGTGTGCGTACCGGTTGTAGCGAAAGGGTATCCAAAAAGTATAATTTCTCCGTGCCATCGCTCACGATCAGGTGCTTGCCATCGTGAGTGATGCCCCACCCTTCGCGCTCATACGTGAACTCACCCAGTTTTTGGTAGGTCTTGAAGTCATAGATGAATCCTTTTTTATTTTTCCAAGTGAGCTGGTAAATTTTGTTGTTGAGCACCGCAATGCCTTCGCCAAAGTATTCGGTATCTAACACCACCTTCTTCTCCTGTTTGCCGGTGGCGATATCCACTTCGGCAATCCACGAAGTGCCATTTTGGCCGGTACTTTCCAGCAGCTTGCCTTGTTCTACCACCAGGCCTTGGGTGAAGGCTTGCGTGTCGTGCGGAAAAATTTTATAGATCGAGTAGGGAATCACCGGGGTACCGGCAGGCTTTTCGGGTTCTTTTTTGGGCCCGCAGGCAACCATCCCCAAACCCAATAAGCAGAGGCTTGTTTGCAGTACTCGTTTCATACACCGGGCGCGTTAAATTTTTTGACAGCATCATCGATCAGCAACACCCCGTCCGCAACGGGTGGTGGTGAACATGGTTGACGGCCGTTGCACTTTACGTTTCGGATGGCGGTGCTGGCGCTGTCCGCCAACAGAAACCACAAAACCAGTTTTTTCTTCATCGGCTATTGACAATCGTGATGCGGCACGGTTTTTCGGCCATCAGGTGTCCAAACTTACTGAAATTCACGTTTTGCTCCGTCAGAAAATCCTCGAAGGCGTGCCCTTCGTCCGCAGCGATGGCCACCAGAAGTCCACCGCTGGTCTGCGGGTCGCACAGCGTAAGCAACGACTCGCTGCCGATGCCCTGCACGTGTGGCTCATACCGCTGCCAGTTGCGCATGGTGTTGTCGGGATAGATGAACTGTTGGGTGTAGTGTGTCACGCCCGCAATCAACGGGATGCGCGGGTAATCGATTTCCGCAGAGAGGCCGCTTCCTTCGCACATCTCCCACAAGTGGCCGAGCAGCCCAAAGCCGGTGATATCCGTGAGGGCGTGCACATACGGCAGCGCACCCAGTGCCGAGCCGATGTGGTTGAGCGTTTGCATCAGGCGTACGGCTTCAGCCACGTCCGCTTCGCGCGCGAGCCCTCGTTTTTGCGCGGTGGTGATGAGGCCTGTGCCAAGGGGCTTGGTCAGGTAGAGCACATCGCCCGGCTGTGCGGTGTTGTTGCGCTTGAGGTGCTCTTCGTTCACGCGGCCGGTTACGGCCAACCCAAAAATTGGTTCGGGACTGTCGATGCTATGGCCCCCGGCCAGCGGGATATTTGCCTGCGCGCAAATGCTACGGGCACCCTCCAATACTTGTTGCGCCACCTCCACGGGGATTTTTTCCACGGGCCACCCCAAAATGGCGATTGCCAGCAGGGGGCTGCCACCCATCGCGTACACATCGCTGAGGGCATTGGCTGAGGCGATGGCGCCAAAGGTGAAGGCATCGTCCACGATCGGCATGAAAAAATCGGTGGTGCTGATCAGGCAGGTACCATTGCCCAGGGCGTACACGGCCGCATCGTCTTTGGATTCGTGGCCCACCAACAGCGCAGGGAAGTGGGGGGCGGTGGTGGCCGACTGGAGTATTTTGTCGAGCACGGCAGGCGCAATCTTGCAGCCACAGCCAGCCCCGTGCGAAAAGTGTGTGAGTTGGATAGACATTTATTTTCTCCGGTTGGTTCTTTACGTGACGGTGGTGGCCCCTGGTGTTTGTAGTTGCATTGCGCAGACAGACGCAGATGAATTTCCATCACCATCCGTATGATTTGCGCAAACTAGTTTCGTGTGCTACTTCCAATTGTTTAGACGGTTCAAATATACATCGCGTGCCGCCAGTTAGGCGATGCGAACACCTGCCGGCTACGATCACACGCTGGTTGGCCGATGCCCTAACAACAGTAAGGTTCAACAAAAAGATTTTAACAAAAAATTTAAAGTCTACTTGCAAACTATACTAAAGCACCCTACGTTTGTACCATCAGATCGATGAAGCGAAAGCCAGTCGATTTATAAAGAAGCGCTGAGAGAACAGGCTCTATGACGCGCTAGCAACCCCTAAAACGGGTGCTAAAGCCTGCCCCGGTAAAGGTTACCGGGGATCAATAAACCGAGAAACTGGTATGAAAAACAGTCTAACTCCTTCATCTGCCCCGCTCCGGGCAAAACATCCCAATCACAACCGCAGTATTATTGCTGACATGCGTGGCGCATGTGGCATGTGTTGTTGCTGACGCTCCGTTGTCGCACCCCAAGGCCAGGTTCCTTTCGGCAACAAGCATAACGCACGGTCTGCCGCGTGACGGGCACGACTTAGGTTATGTTCAGCATTACGCTAGCTAAACAACTAAATCAAAAATCATCAATCTTAAATTCAATCACCATGTCATTTCGTTTTGAAACTCTCCAATTGCACGCAGGCCAGGAAGTAGACCCCACCACCGGTAGCCGTGCCGTGCCGTTGTACCAGACCACCTCGTATGTGTTCAAAAATTCCGAACACGGGGCCAATCTTTTTGCGCTCAAGGAATTTGGCAACATCTACACGCGCATCATGAACCCCACCACGGATGTGTTTGAGAAACGCATTGCCGCCCTGGAAGGAGGCGTGGCCGCCCTGGCCGTGGGCTCGGGCCATGCCGCCCAGTTTATTGCGCTGAATAACATCCTCACCGTGGGCGACAACTTCGTCACCTCGCCCTTCCTGTATGGCGGCACGTACAACCAATTCAAAGTGTCGTTCAAGCGTCTGGGTATTGAAGCGCGGTTTGCCGAAAGCGACAAAGCCGAGCATTTTGAGAAACTCATCGACAAAAAAACCAAAGCGATTTACCTCGAAACGATCGGCAACCCGGGCTTTAACGTGCCTGATTTTGATGCCATCGCGGCCCTGGCCAAGAAACATGACTTGCCCGTTATCGTAGACAATACATTTGGCGCGGCAGGCTATCTCTTCCGCCCAATTGAGCACGGGGCAGCGGTGGTGGTGGAGTCTGCCACCAAGTGGATTGGCGGCCATGGCAACTCGATCGGGGGCGTCATCGTGGATGGCGGCAATTACAACTGGGGCAACGGCAAGTTCCCTCAGTTCACCGAGCCATCAGAGGGCTATCACGGGTTGAAGTTTTGGGACGTGTTTGGCGAAGGAAACCCGCTGGGCTTGCCCAACATTGCCTTCATCATCCGCGCACGCGTTGAAGGCTTGCGCGACTTCGGCCCTTCGCTGAGCCCGTTCAACTCCTTCCTGTTCCTGCAAGGGTTGGAAACACTCTCGTTGCGCGTGCAGCGCTCCAGCGACAATGCACTGGCCCTGGCCAAGTGGTTGGAGCAGCACCCGCTGGTGGAAAGCGTTAACTACCCCGGCTTGGAAAGCAGCACGTACAACAAGCTGGCGAAAAAATATCTCAAAAACGGATTTGGGGCCGTGTTGTCATTTACCGTGAAGGGCACCAAACAACATACGATCCAAATCGTAGACAGCCTGAAGTTGGTGAGCCACTTGGCCAACGTGGGCGATGCCAAGACGCTGATCATACAGCCCTCGGCCACCACGCACTCGCAGTTGAACGATGAGGAGCAGATCTCGGCCGGGGTGTTGCCCAATCTGTTGCGCGTGTCGCTGGGCATCGAACACATTGACGACATCAAAGCCGACTTTGAGCAGGCGTTCAAGCACGTGTTTGCAAAAGAGCTGGTGAGTTAATCCCCTTTTTTCACCGAGGACGAAAACCCATAAAACCGGTAGCCTTGCGCCCGTCTCCCTGGGGGAGACGGGCGCAACTAACCTATGATCAAAGCAGACCATATTTTTCACTTTACCAGTGCGTTTGACTTGGAAGCGGGCGGGAAACTGCCCGGCTTTCAACTCAAGTACACCACCGTGGGCCAGTTGAACAAAACCCGCAGCAACGTGGTGTGGATCTGTCATGCCCTTACGGGGAACTCAGATGTGACCACGTGGTGGAACGACTTCTTTGCGGCAGGCAGCCCCTATGATCCGCGCGATTGGTTCATCATTTGTGCCAACACGCTGGGCGGGTGCTATGGCTCCACCGGCCCCCTGTCGGTGAACGCGGCCACGGGCAAAAACTACTTTCATGACTTCCCGACCCTGACCAACCGCGATGTGGTGCGTGCCTTTGATTTGCTCCGTCAGCAATTGAAGATCGAACGCATCCACACGGTGATCGGAGGCTCGCTTGGGGGGCAGCAGGCACTGGAATGGGCTATTGCGCAGCCTTCCGTTTTTGACCATGCCGTGCTGGTGGCCTGCAATGCCCTGCACTCGCCTTGGGGCATTGCCTTTAACGAGGCGCAGCGCATGGCCATTGCGGCAGATGCGACCTGGAAGGAGTCGGACGCCCGCGCGGGCATTGACGGGATGAAGGCCGCCCGCGCCATGGCCATGATATCGTACCGCACCTACGAGGGCTTTGGCATCACCCAGGCCGAGAAAACAAACGAGAAAATAGAGGACTTTCGGGCGGCTTCGTACCAGCGCTACCAAGGCCAGAAGTTGGCCAACCGGTTCAACGCGTTCACGTATTGGACGCTAACCAAAATGATGGACAGCCACAACGTGGGGCGCGGCCGCGAGTCGGTCGAACGGGCACTTGGCCAGGTGAAGGCGCGCACCCTGGTGGTGGCCGTGGACAGCGACCTGCTGTTTCCGCCCAGCGAGCAGGCGTATCTGGCGCGGCACATTCCCGATGCTACCCTGGAAACAATCACCTCGCCCTATGGGCACGATGGCTTTTTGGTGGAGTTTGAATCGCTCAAGAAATCCGTTCGTGCCTTTTTGCAACATCAGCCAAACGAAATAGAATTCTAGACATGAAAAAGAAATTGAAACTGGGTGTTTTCGGATTTGGCTGCGTAGGCCAGGGCCTCTACCACGTGCTTAACGAGACGCACGGGGTAAAAGCCGAAATCAAAAAAATCGCGGTGAAGAATCGCGACAAGCAGCGCATGTTGCCGGCTGCCGTATTCACGTACGACCATGCCGAGATTCTGAACGACCCGGAGATTGATGTGGTGGTGGAGCTGATTGACGATGCCGATGCGGCCTTCAACATTGTTAAAACTGCTTTGCAACACGGCAAGCACGTAGTTACCGCCAACAAAAAAATGCTGGCCGAAAACCTGGAGGAAATCTATCAGTTGCAACAGCAGTACGACCGCTCGGTGTTGTACGAAGGCTCGGTGTGTGGCAGTATTCCCATCATCCGCAACCTGGAAGAATATTACGACAACGATCTGCTCAACAGCATTGAGGGCATCTTCAATGGCTCTACCAACTTTATCCTCACCAAGGTTTTTGAAGAGAACAAAAGTTACGAGGAGGCACTGAAAGGGGCGCAGGCGTTGGGCTTTGCCGAAACCGACCCTTCGCTGGATGTCAAAGGCTTCGACCCCAAGTATAAACTGACCATCGCGCTGGCCCACACGTTTGGGTTGTTTGTGAAGCCGGACCAAATCATCAACCTGGGGATTGACAAAATTTCAGGCGTAGATTTGAAATATGCGCGGGAGAATGGCTACACCATCAAGCTCATTGCGCGGGCGGTGCGCGAAGGCAGCCATGTGTTTGCCTTTGTGGCCCCGCAATTTGTGCCGGCCCAGCATTTTTTGGCGCCCATCCGCAACGAGTTCAATGCCGTGGTGGTAAACGGGGCGTTTGCCGAAAACCAGATTTTTGTGGGCAAGGGCGCGGGCAGCTATCCCACCGGGTCGGCTGTGCTGTCGGATGTCTCCGCCCTCACGTTCGACTACCGCTACGAATACAAAAAACGCCTGCAAGGCGACCGCCACGTATTTTCGAACGAGGCCACCATCGATGTGATCGTCAGCTTTGCCGAAAAGGACGCCCTCATGCCCCAGCAGTTTGACGTGTTCAAGGGAGGCTACCAGGGGCATGGGTTTCAGTACATGCAGGGAACCATCTCGTTGGCCAAATTGGCGCAATGGGGACAGCGTGCCGACTTGAGCGTGATATTGGCCCCCGGGGCCAAGCCTGTGGTGGCGTTACGAGATACTGCCCTTGATCGGAAAGTGACTACTGAGCAACTTTCTCACCTCGACTCTTTTTCATCTTCAGCGAGTATAGCTGGTATTGCAGCGATAGGGTAACATACGAGATGTCAACGTTAAAGGGGTAGGGGGTCGAATTGAGATAAAGGTTGCTGGTGAAGCTGTGGCTAATCATACTTTGGTGGCATAACTGAAATATAAAACGGCCATAGTGTGCAGCGGCTCCATAACTTACGTATAGGCCAACAGGCTTGTGAACATCATCCATTTGATTAATGATTTCCGCCACGCCCGGATGTTTGTTCCCAAATGATATGTCTTCATTTTCCATTGGTCGAAACTCTGTCCTGAATTGAATGCTGCCTCCACCAACAAGAAAAAACCTGAGGTTACCAGTTTTAAAAACCTGTAACTTTAATGTTGGCGCGACATCAAAGTTGTTGACAGCCAGGCTGGCGGATTTTCGTACCGGGCAAAAGGCACACTGTTCAGCTTGATTAAATACCATGAACGAATAGAATTGTTGAGAGTAGTTTATGCTCAAGGACACCTGTAAGTAGGAGCTAACCTTTCGGCTCACAAAAACACCAACGCTGGGTTCGCGGTTGGGTGTGGTTGGGTCACTCAAAATGATGACATCACCTGCCTCCGCCCCGCCTCTAACGCTAGGCTGGTAAATTTGAAAGACCGGCCCAAAAGCAAGCGGCTGTCCTAATCCAGGATGACAAGCGAGGGCATACATAGCAAAAAGAAAGAGGCCGAGGCCAAACGGCCCTTTTTTCTCACATCTACTTTTCACGAGCGTTGAATTTGATTCTGCTGGTTTGTATTCATAGTCTTCATTATTGGCATGGTTGCAATACTCAGTCATACAATCCCTTTACCAAGCGGGTAACCGCCATTGGTGATTGGAAAGGTCAGTCCACTTTCAATTGTTGAGGTCGCGCCATTTGAGTAACCAAGCAAATCCAACACGGTCAGTGAATTCTGAAATTAGGCCAGGATGTCGTCAGCCTCAATGTTGCCCAACTAATTGATTTCTCTTGTTCGAAGGTATTGCTAAACGCCCTCTTAAAAAAGCAGTGCCCGGGGTAAAAAGTACAGGGTAATTCACTTTATATAAAACTGATAATCAGCGATCTAAAAGATCTAAGGCCTTTTTTGCTGACTCCGTTTGAAAGCACTTGCCTTTTGTGTCTTGCCCCCGAGGCGGACATTTTCGACAGAGAGCCCTCGGCAAGGTGTAAAACATGCTCGAAAACGAGTCAGCAACAGGCGATAGACCATTTTGCGCCAAAGGGCTCGTGTGCCGTACTTGGTAAAAATGGGGGAATCGCGTCATGCCGCAAGGGTTTCCGCTAACCGAAATCTAATTTTCACCCCCCTTCAACAAGGGGCTTTTTTGTTGTGCGAACGGCACATTTTTGAGGTCAATACCTATATTTGTAGCCGCTAAATTTTTGCGCATATGCTCATTTTCACTTCCATTGCAGCCTTTACGGTGGTCATTTTGTTGTTGGTGGGGTTGCTGATCTTCGCCCAGAAGCGCCTGGTGCAGTCAGGGCCGGTAAAACTGGTCATAAATGGCGAAAAAACCATTACCGTGGCGGCCGGCAGTTCGCTGCTCACCACGTTGGCAAACGAACAGATATTTCTGCCCTCGGCTTGCGGGGGCGGTGGCACCTGCGCCATGTGCAAGTGCGTAGTCGAATCGGGCGGGGGCGATGTGCTGCCCACCGAGGTGGGGCACCTGAGCCGGCAGGAACAAAAAGAACACGTGCGCCTGGGCTGCCAGGTGAAGGTAAAGCAGGATTTGAACATACGCATACCCGAAGAGATATTCGGGATCAAGAAGTGGGAGTGCGAGGTCGTTTCGAACTACAACGTCTCCACCTTTATCAAAGAGTTTGTGGTGAAGTTGCCCCCGGGTGAAACGCTCAAGTTCGAAGCGGGTGGCTATATCCAGATCGATGTGCCGGCCACTACCGTGGATTTCAAAACGATGGACATCAAACCTCACCCTGAATTGGGCCACGCCAGTCCGGACGTTTTCAAGCCCGATTGGGACAAGTTCAAGCTGTGGGACCTGAAGATGAAAAATGAGGAGCCCATCTTCCGCGCCTATTCCATGGCCAATCACCCGGCCGAAGGGAACATCATCATGTTGAACATCCGCATTGCCACCCCGCCTTGGGACCGTGCCAACAACAAGTGGATGGATGTCAACCCGGGCATTTGCTCTTCCTACGTGTTCTCGCGCAAACCGGGTGATAAGGTGACCATCTCCGGCCCTTACGGGGAATTCCACATCAACAACACCCAGCGCGAGATGATTTACATTGGAGGTGGCGCAGGCATGGCCCCCTTGCGCGCGCAAATTTTCCATCTCTTCCACACTGAAAAAACCAAGCGCAAGGTATCGTACTGGTACGGGGGCCGCTCCAAAAAGGAGTTGTTCTACGTAGACCACTTCCGGAAAATCGAACAGGAGTTCCCCAATTTTCAGTTTCACATCGGCTTGTCCGAACCGCTGCCCGAAGACAACTGGAAAGTGAAAAAGAGCTTGGACGACCGTGAGGCGGATGGGTACCTCGGGTTTATCCACAAGTGTTTGTATGACAATTACCTCGGCAACCACCCGAACCCCGAGGATGTGGAGTTCTACTTGTGCGGCCCGCCTTTGATGAATGCAGCCGTGCTGAAGATGCTCGATGACCTGGGCATACCGAAGGAAAACATCCGCTTTGACGATTTTGGCGGATAGCCTCCGATGTCACTACCTCAAAGCCTTGGAAGTTGTTCCAAGGCTTTTTTGTTTGGTTTCCGGTGCACGTGGGGCTCCAATGGGAACGGCAGAACCCATTTTTTATCATTAGCTTTACCACATGAAAGCCAGTACCCGCGATTCGTTTGAGGTGGCTCTTGAGTTGGTGAAGAAGCTTACCCCGGAGGAGAAGCTTCAGTTGTCCAAGGTATTGGAAAGAGACCTGCTGGACGCGCGACTTTCTGCACTTCTAAAAGTTTTTAGGACAGAGGAAATTACTCTTGACGATATCGCAGTTGAGACGGAGGCCGTCCGGAAGGAAATCTATCTCCGTGAAAAAGGAACTGAGGGTCATCGTTGATACAAATCTCTGGATCAGTTTTCTGATCGGGAAAGAGCTTTCGGAACTGCGGCCATTGATCGTTAATCATCAGATTCAGTTATTGGTTTGTCCGCAATTGCTAGAGGAAATTCAATTAGTGGCTTCGCGCGATAAAATGCGAAAGTATTTTCCCATGGAACACGTTCGTGAGTTGGTTGCACTCATCAAATGGCTGGCAGAAGAATTTGTCATTGAGTCCGTGCATCCCGTATGTCCTGATCCAAAAGATGATTTTTTGTTTGCGTTGGCAAAAGCCGGAAAGGCGGATTTTTTGGTAACGGGTGACAAGGAGTTATTACAATTGGGAACGGTTGCCACCGTACAAGTAGTTTCTGCTAGCGAGTTTATTAAGCTGTTCAAATAAATGGACCTCACCCTCTTCTTTTCCCCGTTGGATGAATCGGTTTACCAGGCAGCCCAGTCATCCTCATCGGTTTTCAGGAACATCCACAGCTATGGCGAAAAGATGCCCGACTACCGGGCGGCACACATGGCCCTCATCGGCCTCAACGACACACGGGGCGCGGGTCACCACAGCGGCCCGCTCTCGGCACCGGACGAGGTACGGAAGAAACTGTATCAACTGAAAAAGGGAACGGGGTCCTACCGCATCGTTGATTTGGGCAACCTCAACCCCGGCATTGATCTGGACGAGACGTACGTGCGGCTGAGCGAAGTGTGCCGCATCTTGCTCGAACAGAACATCTTGCCCATCATCATCGGGGGCACGCACGACTTGACGTACGGCCAGTATTGGGCATACGAGGGGCTCGAAAAACTCATCAACTTGCTAAACGTGGATGCCTTCCTGGACCTGGAAGAAAAACACGGTACCCCGGCCGACCGCAGGCACATCCACAAAATACTGCTGCACGAGCCCAATTTCTTGTTGAGCTACACCCATCTGGCCTATCAGAGTTATCTGATCGATCCGGCCTCCATTGCCGTGTTGGAGAAATTGTACTTTGAAGCCTTCCGTATTGGGCAAATGCGCGAAAAGTTTGCCGAAATGGAACCGGCCATCCGCAATGCCGACTTGCTGTCATTCGATGTGGCCGCCATCAGATCGGCTGATGCCCCGGGCAGCGACCGCGCCCAACCCTTTGGATTGACGGGGGAAGAGGCCTGTCAGATTTGCTGGTATGCCGGACAAAACGAAAAACTCAGTTCGGTGGGCTTCTATGGCTACAGCCCCGAGTATGACGATGCCCATCGCAAGACGGCCAGCGTCATTGCCACCATGGTGTGGTACTTCATCGAGGGGTACTACCACCGCAAGGGCGAGTCGAACTTTAAAAGCAATGACTTTGTGAAATATGTGGTGGCCATGCCGGTGGCACCGGAGACAATCACTTTTTACAAAAGCAAGTTTACCGAAAAATGGTGGATGGAGGTCTCCCCTCACGAGACGGGCATCTACCACCGCAACACGATCGTGCCGTGCAACTACAGCGACTACCAGCAGGCCACCAAGGGCGAAGTGCCCCACCGTTATATCAGCACCCTGGCAAAACTTTAGGCGCGCTGGCCCGCATTTTTTACGATGTACACGATCTGACCCAAGTGATAGATGTCATGCTCATGGATGCCGTGCAGCATGGTGTAGTATGTATACTTGCGCGTGGGCACCAGTGTATCCAGTTTTTCTTCGGGAAAGTCTTTTACGTGGCGCAGCAAGGCATCTTGTGATTGGCGGAAATCCCGCAGTGTTTTTTCCCACGAACCCGGCACGGGGAAGTTATCGGTATCACTCACCTCAAAGTCTACATCGCCCTGCAAACGCGCCACCACAAACGTCCGCCAGGCAGTCATGTGTAGCACCAACTCGTTAATGGAGTGGCCGCTGCCGATGCGCTGCTGAGCGGTTTGCTCGGAGAGCGAATTCAGCACCTCCATCAAAGCCGGGCCGTGCCACGGATGGCCATCAAACGTTTTCTGCCATTGCCGTACCAATCGTTTGACCTCCGTTTTCATGCTGGGTGGATGAGGTATGTTAGGTAAGCATGCCCCCGTCTACTTGAATCACCTGGCCGGTAACGTAGGCCGAGAGGTCAGACGCGAGGAAGACACAGGCGTTGGCTACATCTTCCGGCTGGCCTCCGCGCTTGAGCGGAATGGCTTCGCGCCAGCTCTGCACTGTTTTTTCATCCAGCTTGTCGGTCATTTCCGTTTCGATAAAGCCCGGTGCGATGGCGTTGCTGCGAATACCACGCGAACCCAGTTCCAAGGCCACCGACTTGGTGAACCCGATGATGCCCGCCTTGGAAGCGGCATAGTTGGCCTGGCCCGCATTGCCTTTGATGCCCACCACCGAGGTCATGTTGATGATGGAGCCCCTCTTTTGTTTCATCATTGGCTTGGTGGCGGCTTTGATCGTATTGAAGCATGACTTCAGGTTTACATTCATGACCTTGTCCCACATCTCTTCCGTCATCCGCAGCAAGAGGTTGTCCAGGGTGATGCCCGCGTTGTTGATCAACACATCCAATGAGCCAAACTCGGCCACCACATCGTTCACCAGTTTGTCGGCCTGGGCAAAGTCAGACGCATCGGAGCGGTAGCCTTTAGCTTTCACGCCCTTGGCCGATAGCTCGGCCTCCAGGGCTTGCCCCTGTTCCACGCTGCTCAGGTAAGTGAAGGCCACGTTGGCCCCGTGCTCGGCAAACGTGAGGGCAATGGCCCGCCCGATTCCTTTGGATGCACCGGTGATGAGTGCGGTTTTGTTTTGGAGTAGTTTCATGGGGTTTCAGTGAGTCAAACGGCTTTTTTTGACCCGTTTATTTGGGTTAACTTGCCGGAAAATTAAGAAATCATTTTACTCTTTTTGCTATGTCAAAATACGATGTCATTGTCATTGGTTCGGGCCCCGGGGGCTATGTGGCGGCTATCCGCGCTTCGCAGCTGGGCATGAAAGTAGGAGTGGTGGAAAAGGAAGAACTGGGAGGCATTTGCTTGAACTGGGGGTGTATCCCCACCAAGGCGTTGTTGAAGAGCGCCAATGTATTTGAATACGTGAAACATGCCAAAGACTATGGCATTGAAATAAAAGGGGCCGAGGCCGACTTCGCCAGCATGGTCAAGCGCAGCCGCGAAGTAGCGGGCAGCATGAGCAAAGGGGTGCAGTTCTTGTTCAAAAAAAACAAGATTGACCAGATCAGCGGCCACGGCAAGCTGAAAAAGGGAAACAAGGTGGAGGTGACAGATGCGGCCGGAAAGAAAATCGACTACGAAGCCAAACACATTATCCTGGCCACCGGAGGGCGCTCGCGTGAGTTGCCCAACCTGCCCATTGATGGCAAGAAAATCATTGGCTACCGCCAAGCCATGGTGCTGGACAAGCAACCCAAAAAGCTGTTGGTTGTGGGGTCGGGTGCAATAGGTGTCGAGTTTGCCTATTTCTACAACGCCATCGGCACGGAAGTGACCGTAGTCGAGTTTATGCCGCGTATTGTGCCGGTGGAAGACGAAGAAGTGTCCAAGCAACTGGAGAAGTCGTTCAAAAAGTCGGGCATGACTATCCACACCAACTCAGAAGTGACCAAGGTAGATACCAGTGGAAAAACCTGTGTGGCCACAGTGAAGACCCCCGGGGGCGAGATCAAACTCGAAGCCGATGTGGTGTTATCGGCCGTGGGCGTTACCACCAATCTGGAAAACCTTGGCTTGGAAGAAGTGGGCGTGAAGCACGATAAAGGAAAAGTACTGGTAGATCCGTTTTACAAAACCAACGTGCCCGGGGTGTATGCCATTGGTGACATCACCAGCGGCCCCGCGTTGGCACACGTGGCCTCGGCCGAAGGCATCATTTGTGTAGAGAAGATCGCGGGCCACAACCCCGAGCCCCTCAACTACAACAACATTCCCGGATGCACGTATTGCTCACCTGAAATCGCCTCGGTGGGCTATACCGAAGAAGCCGCCAAAAAAGCCGGCTACGAAATAAAAGTCGGCAAGTTTCCATTCACGGCTTCGGGTAAAGCCAAAGCCGCAGGCGCCCCCGATGGCTTTGTGAAAGTCATTTTTGATGCCAAGTATGGCGAGTTTTTAGGCGCTCACATGATTGGGGCCAACGTAACCGAAATGATTGCCGAGGTAGTGGCTGCACGCAAGCTCGAAACCACCGGCCATGAAATTGTGAAGACGGTGCACCCGCACCCCACCATGAGCGAGGCGGTGATGGAAGCCGCAGCGGCTGCCTATGGCGAGGTGATTCATTTGTAATTGCTACGAGAGCGACTTTACGAGGAGGAAGTCAAAAAAGTGTACTTAGCAAAGATACTTTTTGGACTGTCTTGTCAATTTATTTGAGATAGAATACTCCTTTCAAACGCGCTTCTTCCCACGGACGCTGGCGACCTTCCGAAGTGGCTTCCACCGCATTGCGCGTATTCATAAAGATATCTTCAATGCGCTGCGAGGTCAGCAACTGCTTGGTCAATTCGCCTGTGTACAAACCGTTGGAGCCATCACCGTCAGACGCCACAGACCCCGGAGACGTGGCATAGGCAATCAGCGTGCCGCTGGGGGCATATACGCGTGCCAGACCGGTGCCGCCTCGTGTGCCAACCGGAAAGGGATTGTTTCGGCAAGCATCTAAGATCACCATGTTCAAGCCCTCGTCATTCGCAAATTCCATGGTATTGAGCACACCCTGCAGCGAAATGCATTTTTGCTTGACATCCAAATGAGAGTTGATCTGTGCATCCACAGGAACTAGATAGTTGATGCCATCCACTTCCAATCCATGGCCCGCATAAAAAAATAATGACACATCGGAATCTTGTATCTTGTCACCCAACCCATAGATCGCGTTTTTCATGCTTTCATAGGTGCCATTCTCAATCACCGTAACGGCAAAGCCCAATGCCTCCAGCGTGTTTTTCATGGTGTTGGCATCGTTGATGGCGTTGCGCAGCTTACCTACTGTCTCGTAGTTGGCATTGCCAATCACCAGCGCAATGCGTTTGCCATGGATTGCCGCGGGAGCTGGACGGTTATTTTGAGGAAGGGGTGTGTGCGTCAGATAGATATCTTTTTGAAGTAAGCTGCGCCCCACTTGCGCGGTAATACGGATTCTGTTCTTGCCGGGCGCCAAGGCTACTGGGGCGGCAAAGCTGCCATCGCTGCGCGTAGGTATTTTGGTATCGTTCACAAACAAGAGGTCAGCTTGTTGTTGGCTTTGCAGTTGGCCTTCCAGTTGGATGGTGGCGGAGGAAATCGTTTGCTCACTGGTGTTTCGGTTCAGCCCGGGCGAAGTAATGCGTATTTCGGACGGATTGTTGCGCACGATTTCATACAGGTATACGGAGCCCACAGTGGTGCCCACGGCTACCATTTTGCCATTGTCAGACAAGGCGATGCAGGAGGGGGATTCGTCTACCGAAAGGTTATCGAGCACTTCACCCTTTTCGAAGTTAGCGGTGAAAATTGCGCGGCTGTCTTTGCTAAAATAAAACAACACGTGAGGCAAGGGTCCCATCACCATGCCATCGGGCCGGTACCGGATTTCCATTCTTCGTTTTTCCTGCCCGGAAACCCAGTCGTACAGCAGGAGAGCATTTCTTCGCTCCGGTTGGCGGTTTGGTTGTAATCCGCCTTTCGGGATGAATACTTCCTGAACGGCCACGGCAAAGTTTTCTGAATTTTGACTGGTGACGGCCGCTCGTACCACGGAACGAGAGCCGCTGTACTCGGTGCTTCGCAATTTCAACTGGCGCAGCAAGCGCTGCGAAATAACTTCCCATGTGAAGTTGTCACCCACATTGTTGATGGCGGTAAATTGCTGGCCGAAGCGGTCATATCCCATGAACAGTGTGTTCTTGATCTCAGAAGGCGGCTGTATCTTGGAAAATCCCATTTGACTTTTAAGATCGTACAATTCCACCTCTTGATTTTTCTGTAAGACCGTCAACAGGGCTTCGTTCGGGTCAAGCGAGACAAACACGGGTGGCAAAAAGACTTTGCGTTCCTTTCGCTTTTCAAATCCGGGCAAGGTGTACGTCCACAACTCGCCCTGGGTGCGAACGGCCAGCAACTGATTGTCACGGGTGATAAACTCATGAAAGATCAATCGCCCCGCGGCTTCGTCTTGTTGGATGGTATTTTGATTTTCCAGGTCGACACACGACAGGGTGTTTTTATTGTCGCTGGCGGCCAGAAAGCGTTCGTTGCTGGAAAAGGAAATTCGTTCTACCGGGGCCGTTAGGCCGGTGGATACTTTTTTCAGAGGTACGAGCATCACATCCTGTGCGCTGGCCGCAACGGCCAGCGCACAGGAGAGGCCCCACAGGATACCGCGAAGCATAAGCGATCTATTTCTTACCCAAAATAAAACCGATACCTATGTTGAACATCACCATGGTGCCCAGGTCGGCATCGGCACTGTTGCTCATATTCGAAAGAATGTTCAACCCAAAGTCTACGTTGATTTTTTCATTTAGAAAAAGCTTGGTGCCCGCATATAAGCCAAGGTCTGTCTGGTCCACGTCATCGCCTTCATCAAAGCTTTGGTTTTGGAAGTTCAATTCAACGCCCGCATAGGGGAGAAGCTTACCGTCCTTGGTCAGAAAATTGTAGGTGGAGTACACCCCCATGCCTGTGCCGTTGAAGCCCTTGCTGAACATAAACTGCGGCTTGATACCCAACTCGACATTTTTGGTAACGAAGCGACCCAGTTTGGCGTTGATGAGCCCCAGAGAAGCAACATCACCGGTTTTGGAGTACGATCCGTTAACGGTCAGCGAGAAGTCGCCTTTTTCGACCTGCGACCACGCAGCCGAGCCCGCGGTCAGGCAGAGGATGATTGTTAGAATATTTTTCATAATGTTCGTTTTGTTGGAATAGAGTGAGCAGGATGGGCGCAGGTCTACCGCTTATTGATTAAGAACCCTATGCCCACGTTAAGCGAGAATGTGTCTGGAAAATCCGGGTCTTCAACCGGGTCGCCATCGGAGATGGCAAAACCATTGTAAACATTAAAGAGGTAATTGACAGAGATATCTAAGTTGAGGCGGTCGGTAAAAAAATATTTGGTGCCCAGGGCAAGCCCGGCATCCACGTTGGTTTGATGGGTTTCCGAATCAAAATCATCACCGACAATCGTATAGTTGTATTTGCTACCCACTTCGCCCGAGACATAGGGTAGCATTTTTCCGTCTTCGGTCAGAAAATTATAGGAAAAGTAGACCCCCAGCCCCAGCCCCGACAATTTCAGATCACCGCCACCGCCCAAGTTGAACGAAGGTTTCATCCCGATTTCGAGCCGGTCGGTGAAAAAGCGGCCAAACTTGGCCGTGGCTAAACCGAAACGAAAATTTTCGGTGCTTACGTACGATACCGCATACGTGATGCTCCGGTCTCCTTTTTCCACTTGTGCTTGCGCCACCAAGCCCGAACAGACGGCCCACACGAGTAAAAGTTTTTTCATGATGTAAAGTGTTTTATTGATACTCAAAGGAACTCGTATTGGCCGCGGCTTGAAATACCGGGTTCTGGGTATTTTGCGCAGGTTGTATGGGTTCCCTACCTTCGGCTATGCTTCCTTACTTCCCATTTCGCCCGCGTTTTGACCTTGCCATGGGTACTTCGCCCCTGCCGCCTGCGCGGGGGGTGGTTGAAGCAGATGAACACCGGGCCGCTGAACTAGCGCTGAAGCAGCAGGCATTGTCCACGCATCCTTCGTACTACTTTGCAGAAAGCGAGGCCTCGCGTGCGGCCCAGCACGAAGCGTTGGCGCTCATCGCGCGCGATGCGGCTCGTTTGTACCCTACGGTGTTCAGTTATCGGCAAGAGGGGGAGTCCATCACATTCCAATCCCCGGAAGGGGCCTACACCTGGCACCCCGACCATGCGCTGGCCCCGCTGGATTGGATAGGCCGTTTTTTTCAGGAAGACTTTTTGCTGTTGGATGCCGGTGGCATTTTGCGGGCAGGGCAACTTTGTTTCCCGAGCGGCTGGTGTCTTGAGGAAAAAATGAACAAACCGTTTTTATCCATTCACGAGCCGCTGCCCGCGGTGATGAACCCGATGCTCAACGCTGCCAATGCGTTTATGCAGCGACTCAGGGCGGATAAGCCGATGGAACGAACCAACTGGGGCTTTCGCCTGACGGATCAACTGGATTTGTCTTCGCGCCATACGGCATGGTACCGAAGCCTCGTAGACGAGCAAATGAAAACACTGCGGGTTGAAGAGGTGGGTGCGCGCGTGTGGGTTAGGATCGAACATCAAACGCTTACGCGGCTGCCGGGGGGGTACGTGCTGTTCACCATCCACACGTTTCAAAATCCGCTGGAGCAGGAACCGCTCGAACGGAAGCAGGTCATCGAGTCATTTTTGAAGACGGTTCCCCCGGAGCTGATCCAATACAAAGTGATGGATCGTTTCTACCGGCTGCTGATTGAGTACCTGGCGCGTGCGCGTTAATCCATCGGTACGTTTACATGCCGCTCGGCATGGTAGCTGGACCGTACCAGCGGGCCCGACTCCACGTATTTCAGCCCGCGTTTCAATCCTTCCTCGCGGTACATGTCGAACGTTTCGGGGTGGATAAACTCGGCTACCTCCAGGTGCATCTTGGTTGGCTGTAGGTACTGCCCCAGCGTCAGGATCATCAAGCCGTGTGCCACCAGGTCGTCCATCGCTTTGAACACTTCCTCTTTGGTTTCGCCCACGCCCAGCATGATGCCCGACTTGGTGCGTTTGCCGGCTTCGCGCGTGCGTTTGATCTGCTCCAAACTGCGCTCGTACTTCGCCTGGGGCCGCACCATGCGGTACAAGCGCCCTACCGTTTCCATGTTATGGCTCACCACCTCTTGCCCTCCCTCAATCATGCGGTAGAGGGCATCCCAGTTTCCCTTGGTGTCGGGTATCAATGTTTCGATGGTGGTAGACGGGCTGATTTGTTTGGTTTGCACCACGGTCTGGTACCAGATTTCCGCCCCGCGGTCTTTCAGCTCATCGCGGTTTACCGAGGTTATGACCGCGTGTTTGACGCCCATGGTCTTGATGGCCTCGGCTACCCGCCTGGGTTCATCGGTGTCGTATTCGGTAGGGCGGCCGGTGGCTACCGCGCAAAACGAGCAACTGCGGGTGCACACGTTGCCCAATATCATAAACGTGGCCGTGCCCGCCCCCCAGCATTCGCCCATGTTAGGGCAGTTGCCGCTTTCACAAATGGTGTGCAGCTTATTGTCATCAACCAACTTGCGCACTTTCGCATACTCCGGGCCAATGGGCAGCTTTACGCGCAGCCAGTCCGGCTTTCGCGTCCGCGGTTCAGGGGCTATGACGGGCAACTCGATCATGTCAACAGAAACAAAATTCAGAATTCAAAGTTCAAAACCCCTTAAAACCGCGCCCTTGATGTCTCCCCCGGGTTCTATTTGCCAATCAGTTCCTTGTATTGGTCGGCCGACAGGAGGTTGGCCGGTGTACCGCTCAGCTCCACTTTGATCATCCACCCATCCCCATACGGATCGTGGTTTACTTTTTCGGGGGCCGCGTCCAGGCCTTTGTTCACGTCTACTACTTTTCCCTTTACCGGCATAAACAAATCCGACACGGTTTTCACCGCCTCCACGGTGCCAAACACCGCATGCTCGTCCAACTGCTGCCCCACCGTGTTGATGTCCACGTAAACAATATCACCCAGCTCGCCTTGGGCAAAGTCGGTAATGCCGATGGTGGCTTGGGTGCCTTCAATTTTTATCCACTCGTGGTCTTTGGTGTACTGGAGGGTAGCGGGGATGTTCATACAAGGGGGTTGGTTAGCGGGCGAAAGGTACGCTCTCCAGTTTCAAGATACAAAACTCAATATTCAAAATTTAGGGGTGAGGTAACCTTGAACGTTTGAACCTTTAAACGTTAAAACATTGAGCCTTTGAACCCCAACCTCCACCCAATCTTGAATCCTGAATTTTGAATTCTACCCGCTACTGCGCCAGGTTAAACACCACTTTGGCCCCTACGCGCGTGGTAGACCTGCGGTAGGAGTTAGTCACCAGGGGCTCATTCACGTTCCGATCGACATACATCTGAATGGTGAGTTTTTGATTGACCACGTAGCTCACGTTGGGGCGCACCTGGATGTTGATGTTGCCGTTGGTGATGGTGTTCACTTCGTCAATTTTCCGTTGGATGGTGCGGCTGTTGGTCAAGCTCACGTTTACCCGGAAGGTGACATCGTTTTTGAGCGTGATGGTGCGGCCCTGTTCCTTAAACG
>JALONI010000123.1 GCA_025455015.1 Cyclobacteriaceae bacterium
AAAATGGACGCCCAAAAGCTGAAACACCACCTGGCAGTGGCCAAGAAATTTCTGGCGGGCCTGTAGCTTACGGAACAATGGTCAAAAACAGGTACACGGCAAAAAGCAGCAGCAATACCAAGCCTTGTAAAATAGTGGTTTTACCTTTGCTCAGTGACAAAACGATCACGAACAACGACAACAGAAAAACCACGGTCGATTCGGCATCGATACCAAAAGCCACCTGCCGCCCGGTAGCCACCGCAAAAAAAGATACCGCGGGGATGGTCAAACTGATACTGGCCAGCGCAGAACCCAGCGACAGGATCAAACTTTTTTGAAGTTGGTTGTTGAGCGCAGCCTTGACCGCTGAGATGCCTTCGGGCAACAGCACCACGCAGGCAATGACGATACCCGACAACGCCACCGGGGCGCCCACGGCTTCTATGGCATGATCCAAGTCGGCAGCCATGGATTCGGCCAACATGACTACCGCCAGCAATGACACGGGCAGCAACAGCGCACTAAGCGTGGTTTGCTGCGCAGAGGGGCGCACGCCATCGGTGGCCTCCTGGGGTAAAACATAGTCGGCCCGATGCCGAACGTTTTGAACAAACAAAAAACTGCCGTACAACAAAAGGGTGATAACAGAAACAAATACCAATTGGGCCGTGCTGTAAAACGGACCTTCGCGCGTCTGGGTGTAGTTGGGCAGAATGAGTACCATTACCGAAATGGTTACCAGCACGATTAGTGCTGACGTTACCCCCGTTGACAGGAACTCCTGCTCGCGAAACCTGAGTCCCCCGATAAAAAGAGTAAGCCCCGTCATGCCGGTGAGGATGATCATGACCGCGGCAAAGACGGTATCGCGAGCCAGAAACGTGCTCTCCGCCTGGCCGGTAAGCATAAATGACAAAATAATGGACACTTCGATGACGGTAACCGAAATGGCCAATACCAAGGCACCAAACGGCTCGCCCACGCGGTGCGAAATGATTTCCGCATGATGAACGGCATTCATGACCGCGGCAAACAACGCCACTACAGCCACCAACAGCAGCAGGCCACTGTCAAACGTGTGTTTCAGGAAAAAAGCGGCCCACGCCAAAAGCGGGATGGCAAGGGCTTTGAGAACGGACCAAAAGCGGGGGTTCATCGGCAGGGACATAGAGGTGTTTTGCTTCGAAGCGAATGATACACGAAACCGTTAAACGCTGGTCGCTTTCCGGTATTTGTTCTTTTTTCAGTACATTTCACATACTTAGAAAAGGCCGGCCGCGCTGCGCAAGCAAACATAGCACATTGCCAAAATAAAACTGCTCTTTTCAAGCCCAACCCACGCGACATCAAAAAAACTTTTGCATGGCGGCAAATTATCTGATCCCCTACTCCGTCATCATCCTGAGTGTATTGGTGCTGCTCGTTTTCCTGACGAAGCCCAAAACGTATTTGAAGGCCAACCGGTATTTGGCCATCAGCATTTCCATTTTCTGCCTGTTTTTCCTTTACAACTTCCTGTTGCGGCTACAGGTTTATTTTTACGCTCCGCACCTGTACCGGGCCTTTGTACCGATCTATCTGTTAGTTGGGCCGTTTTCCTTTTTTTATGTGCGGTCGGTATTGACTGACCGCGCTCGTTTGCAAACACGCGATGCCTTACACTTTTTGCCGTGCTTATTGATAGCGGTTGAGATGTTGCCGTTCTACCTCGAATCCGCGGCCCAAAAAACCGCACGCATGACCTTGTATTTCAGCACACCTTATGGCGATGCCCAACCCGAGGGGCTATTGACAACCCAACAACACAACGTGGTGCTGGCCCTTAGCATGGTTGTTTATGGCGTGGCTAGTTGGCGTATGGTGCAGCATTTTGTCAGGCGTCATCCGTCCGCTACGGACGGGCCATTTGGGCGGTGGTTCCAATGGATAAAGCTCTACTGTTTGTTCATGATTCTGCCGCTTTCGGTAAGTACGATTTTGATCGTGGTCAGCTTCGCGGTTGCCATCCCTCACCTGCACACCCTCAACTATTTCCTGTTGTGCATTTTTTTTGCGATTGTGCTGGTGGCGTTATTCTTGTATCCCTCGGTCTTGTATGGATTGCCCAAGGTAGAGCCGGCAGCAGACCAAGCAAGCCCTTCGGACATACCTACAACCGATGTGGTTGCACTGCCCATGCCACCGGCTGAGGCGAAGAGAGCAGGCATCACGGAAGAGAAAATCAAAAAGATTGCCGAGGAAATCGACCACTATCTGCTTCAGGAGCAACCGTTTCTAAAACAGGGTTTTTCGTTATCCGACCTCGCCACCCGGTTGCGCTATTCGGTTCATCTTGTGTCGGCCGTCATCAATCAACACTACCAAATGCGGTTTACTGATTTGATCAACCGCCACCGTGTGCGCTATGTAATTCAAAATTGCAAAAACAAAGCGTGGCAAAACCTCACGTTGGAGGCCATTGCCGCGGAGGCCGGCTTCAGCACGCGCGCTACGTTCATCTCCGCATTCAAAAAAGATACCGGCCAAACGCCCTCTCACTTTTTTGCCTCTGTTTTTACCAAGGATGGATAACTCAGTGGCGAAGAAGTGTTAGGCACACCCCCCGGTAGTGTTACCTCGGCCCCGCGCAGTAAGCCGGGCACAAACACCCCGACCATCAGAACCCTTTGCGGCTTTTTTGTCAGTAGTTATAATTCTTGACACAGCGGGCATGGCCTTACGGCCGGTACCGTTCGCGCGCGCTCTATCTTTGTATACGGTGCTAAGCCGGTGCCCGTGCAGCCTGCCGCAACGTGTGGCGGCAAGCACGATCGGTACGGTCAACGCCTGATCCCATTGAACAACCTTATTATGCGCCTGGCGTTTTTCTTGCTTTTTATCCTTTCGCATCCGTTGATGGCGCAAACAACCAATGGGGCAGCCGCGTCCAAAAAGGAGAAAAAAATAGCCTTGGTGCCCATGCCGGTATTGGCGGCCAACCCCACCACCGGTTTTATGTTTGGTGTAGCCCCCGGGGCCACGTGGGTCACAGGCGATACGGCCACCACGAGCATGTCCAGTTTTCTTGGCGGCTTCATCTACACCACCAAAAAACAGCTTTTCACCTCCATCCGCGGCAGTGCCTTTCTGGAAAACGACCGTTGGGTCCTGACAACGGATGTGCGCTTTAACATCAACAGCCAGCCCACGTATGGGTTGAGCACGCAGCCCGATAAGTTCAACCGCACCTTGGTGGCCAGCAGCGAGCGAGTCTCGGACGGCTTACGGAATGGCCCGCCCGCCTCTGAAATGCTCGGGTTTCATCACTTGCGCCTGCACCAGGTAGTGTTAAAGCGCCACCGCGAGTCGCGATTTTTTTACGGCCTTGGCTATCATTTAGATGTGATGACCTCCCTTGACGACAAGCAGTTGGACTTGGTCAGTGTGCCACAGGCACTCACGTTCCATTACCAATACCAACAACAGAAAAACCTGCCAGTCGATGGCTATGCGCTCTCGGGGCTGTCGCTGAATGCGTCACTGGACAGTCGCGATAACGTGGCCAACCCGTACGCAGGGCGGTTGGCTTCGGTGATGTTTCGGGTAAATCCACGATGGGCCGGAAGCACGGCCTCATCAACGCATCTGTGGGTAGAGTACCGCGACTATTTGCCCCTGACCAAGACAAGGCCGCGCAACCTGATTGCCTTTTGGGCCTATGGCTCGTTTGTGACATCGGGGCATATGCCATACATGCTCTTGCCTGCCACCGGATGGGATTTTTACAGCCGCTCGGCACGGCCGTACACACAAGGTCGGTTTCGTGGCGAAGACCTGATTTATACTGAGGCCGAGTGGCGCTTTCCGCTGCAACAACAGAAAGAGAACCTGGGCGCGGTAGTGTTTGTGAATATGACATCGGCCAGCAGCCGCACCGAGCACGTCAGCCTGTTCCGGTATGGGCAACTGGGTTACGGGGCCGGGCTTCGGTACATGATTGATAAAAAGAGCCGCGTAAACCTGGGGGCCGACTATGGCCGCGGTGCCAATGGGGCCTCGGGCTTTTTTCTTAACTTAAACGAATACTTCTGACCCTACCATTCAACAGGCTATGAAAAAACTCGTGTTCATTTCTTTGTCGCTCATTTGCGCCATGGCCAACGGCCAAAAAAAGGCCGATCCCGCGCATGCTGTGCTTGACCGCGTAAAAGAACTGGCCGATGCCGATGGGCCTCGCCTAATCGAGATTTTCAAAGACCTTCACGCCAATCCCGAACTTCCCTTCATGGAAGTTCGCACGGCCGCCATTGTGGCCAAAGAGCTGCGATCACATGGCTATGCGGTCATGGAGAAGATAGGCAAAACAGGCGTGGTCGGAATCCTGAAAAACGGTGACGGGCCTGTGGTGATGTTTCGAGCGGACATGGACTGTAACTCTGTGGAAGAAGCTGTTGACCTGCCCTACGCCAGTAAGAAGCGTATGAAAAACGAAGAGGGCATCGAAGTGCCGGTGATGCACGCCTGCGGCCACGATGCACACACCACCTGGATGCTAGGCATTGCCAAAATTATGGCCACGATGAAAAACAACTGGAAAGGTACGCTTATTATGGTGGGCCAGCCCGCGGAAGAAAGTGGCTTTGGTGCCAACGCGATGGCCGATGAGATGTACAAGAAAGGCGTGCCCGTGCCTACCTACATGCTCGGCATGCACACTGGGCCGGTGGGCGTTGGGCTGTACTCCAATCAACCGGGCGAACGCATGGCTGGGGCCGATCAACTCGATGTGACCTTTTTGGGTGTAGGGGGCCATGGCTCTACACCTGAATACACCAAAGACCCTATCATCATGGCGGCTAACGCCATCCTCCAATACCAAACCATCATCAGCCGCAACATGGATCCCCAACGGCCGGCCGTGCTCACCGTAGGCGCGGTAGAAGCAGGGCTTGATAACAACGTGATACCCGCCTCAGCAAAACTCAAACTGAACTTGCGCTGGTATCGCAATACCGATCGGACACTGATGATCGAACGTATCCAACAGATCAACGAAGGGATTGCGGTTGCCAACGACCTCCCAAAGAAGTTGTATCCGACACTTGTGTTCAAACAAAATGTAGGTGTGCTGGACAATAATGCTGCGCTGGTAAAGAAGATTGAACCGGCTCTGGTGCGCGTAGCAGGTCGCGAGCCGGTACAGCCATTTGCCGCCACGGTAGCCAAAGTTTTTGGTCCTGCCAAGAACCTGAACGTGCCGCCTGTGATGGGCTCGGAGGACTTCCAGCAACTGACCCGCGACTATCCACAAGTGCCCTACGCATTCATTCACGTGGGCGTGGCCAATCCGGCCATTTTTCAGAAGGCATTGAGCGAGGGCAAAATGTACCCGTTTACCAACCACAACCCTGATTTCTGGGTTGACTTG
>JALONI010000063.1 GCA_025455015.1 Cyclobacteriaceae bacterium
GGGGCCTGACTTAATACCGTTTTTTTCAATATAAAATGGTGACCAGCCTCCATTAGGGTTTGACTTTACAACTCTTTCATTTGCTGGTAATTTAGCCTGTAAGGCGTTTTTCGCATCGGTCATATCAGTTGTATAGTTTCCTTTCATGTCAATTTTAACAATATGGTCAGGGCTTGATACATGTGGCAATAACTCAGGATGGCCGTATTTGTTAAAACCAACACCGCTATAAACACCCTGTCCGCTAAAGCCAGACGGAGTATTTGAAGGAATTGCATTTCTATAATAGTCATCGACTTTCTTAATAAAATCATCAGACACATCTCTTAGACTTTCAAGTAAAGCATCATTAGCTTTTACCCAATCAGGGCAATTCGCCAACAAAACCCTTACTTGCTCCAAACTCCTGCCGGCCCCTAGTACCCCCAAAACGTTCCAAACCTTTTCCTGTTTACTTATCAATAGACGCTCCGCATCAGAAAGGTTACCGGTACTCTTCAATGCAGCACTCCAATCCAAATATTTCGCAAGTACTAGGGCCTTGATACTACTATTCTCCTTGAATGACTTCAGAACATTAGGATCTAATTTTCTTGTAAAATCAATAACCCCTCCGCCAAGATTCTTGGCACCAATCAACAACATTACTCCATCGAAAATCTGCGAGCCCTGATAAAGACTACTACTCGGGGGAATTACCTGGTTCGTCACCATGATATTGGTCGCTGCGCTTGCCGTCTCGGCTAATGCCCAAATCCTTCGCGCCCAATGCACCTTTGTAGCTAGAGCGGTTCCTCCACTTATAATAATAGTACCAACATCAAAGGCAGTTACAATTGTATTCTCAAGAACTTCCTTACGTTCTTTATCAGAGTTATACTTCAAAAAGAAGGCGGGCACAACGTAGGTGTTCCCTTCCAGTATGGATGAACCCTCAAGAGCAGTCTTTACAATTGGCAAAGCACCTTCAAATCTTATGACAATCGGAGTCAAGGGCGGAACATCATCCATTTTAATTTTCCTTGAGCTAACACTTCCTCCCCATCCGCCACCTGCAACTGTGGTCACGACCTCATTCACTGTTATCTCTCCGGTTGATGGATTGTAGACACCCTCAAACGAGCTATAGCTAAACGCGGCCGTAAGTTCTCTAATATCGCTCGAAACCAGTATCGGCTCAAGGTTCAGCACTTGCGTCAATATTTTCTCATCAGAAACATCTATCCTTGAAGTGAAACTGAGTGGATTCTCTGAAAACATATGAATCACCCCAGCAGTGAACCCTGTGTAGTTATTTCCATCCCATGGATAGATGGATGCATCGTGTATTCTTCTAAGAATATTCTTAATCAACTGATTTTCATTTCGCTCCAGGAGTTCATAGAATTTTGAATAGTCTTTTGTATTGATGCAACTCATCAACCTCAGCAAAGCAATTTCATTTCGTTCTTTTATTGATTCTGCAAGCCCAATCAATTTTATAGACTCTTCAATATCAGCGTAGTCTAATGAGATTAACGAAGACTTGCACACCGAATTCACCACACCAGCAAAATCATCAGGTTTGGTTTTTAGTGTGTTTAGTGCCGATTGAACTTTCTCCCTCCCTAACCTAATCTCTTCTTCTGCATTGCACCCTGCAGAGTTATCTTTCTGGACAATTGATTCAACAAAACTCCTATAACAACTGATATCTGCATTCACAACAGATCCTAGACTACCTTCTAAGTTCTTAACCGCATTAGTGATCTTATTGTAAATATCAACCTCATCTGACGTCCAATCAATTATAAATGACCGAAACGAACAACGAGTACCGGACAATTGGTAAACCTTAACTTTGCCTCTATCGCCCGTAACTATCGGCAGGCCTTTCGTGCCATTCAAATATGATTTCTTACCAGTATCCCAGAGGTATTTCTCAATCTCTTCGTTATTCTTGTACAAAGTGAACCCTGCTACAACAAAGGGTGTACTTTCCCCAACGATTGGGAGGAAAGTAAACTCAGCAGGTAAATCAATCTTCTGTATGATTTGCCCATTTGGCGTTATCCCAATATTAATCTCTCCATAAAACTCTTCTTCTAATTCAAAATAATTCGTTATAGCAGTAGCGGCTGCATCTTTATCCCCCTCAAACAACCCCATCACAATCTCGGGGTAGCGCATTTGGTCCCATTGGTGTTTGTACAGCTTCGTGCCAAACGTGGGGGTGTAATCCATCAGGTTGTCGGTGCTGCCTTGTGGTATGGTGTACTTTTCTTCAGCAAACGTGTGCCGCAGATTGAAAGCCCCGTGACCCAATTCATGAGCCATGGTGTGAATGATCGCTGGCTCGCTGGCGGCTTGGTCGGTGAAGATGAATCCAAACTTTTTGCCTCGCGGCATGTAGCCCGCCAGCTTGCCGGCTTTGGGGTTCTTCACCAAAAACAGGTAATAGGTATCGGGTGCAGGGTCGGTGTTGTAGGCATCCACCACTTTGCGCATATCTGGGCTGTAGTTGCTCAGCAGTCCGCTGCCGCCATCATCAAACGGATCAATGCCCGGCACAACAAACCCCTCGGGCGCCATCTGTACATTCCACTTCACCACCGCCTGCCCGTAAATCTTGTTGAGTTGCGTTCGTAAGTTGGCTTCGCTGTAGGGGTACTTGTTGCCGTTCACCGGAACGATGACCACCGTCTTTTGGATTTCATCGTAGGTGGCTACGTTCAGCTTACCCAGTACTTGCTCCTTTTTAGTGGTGTCGGGGGGCGTGTATAATGCTAACAGGCCTTCTTCGATGCCGTCAGATGTTCCGTTTACTCTCAGTTCGTAGGCGTTGGCTGTTGAGGAATTCGGGGCAGAGGTGTTAGGTGTTAGGGGCGAACCCGCCTGTTCAAAACGGATTTTGGATTTATCAAAGCCGCTGCCTTCGAGGATGGCGAGCACAGCATCGGTGCGACCGGTGGCCACGGACTTCCAGGGAGCATATTTGTCGCCCTCCAGTCTTTCGTATTTCGCGGCCAGCGGGTCATGCTTCACATCAAAACCAAAGGCTTGATCAGGCGAGGCATCAAACTTCAGCGCCAGGTTATACTCGCGGTTGCCGGCTTTGGCGGCTATCTCAGCCGTAGTCTTGTGGATGTTGCCCTTCTTGTCTACGATATAGCCGTTGCCTGCACTGTCGGTCACGGCAGCGGAGGTGCCCGCAGGCACGGTGGTACGGTTGCCATTGCTGTCTACGATCACCACATTGCTGCTACCATCGGTGATCACGTTAGTGATTGTCCCGTTTACCCGAATGGCCGTGTCCGCCACGAAGGAAGCCGGGTCAAACTGCTGTGGCAGGTTGGCTTCGTATTCGTTCAACAAGGAATCTACCTGAGCCAGCGCCTCATCCAGCTTATCCATAAAGTCCATCACACCGGCCGGGATGATGTCTACGCCTGCGCCCGTCACGTTCATAAAGCCGTTTACCATGCGCAGCTCTTTGTTCACCACAATGTTGGCAAACTCGGCTTTTACTTTGGCCTTGTTGAAATACGATACCTCAATAACGCCTTCACCTGAAAACGTGCCGGCACTTCCCGTCACTTTGCTGATCTTCACGTCAAAGTCGCCCGCCTTGATCACATCGCCTACCTTAATCACATCGATCAATTGCGATGGATCGAGGTTGAAGGGCGCCATCGGTAAGCCGCAGGAGTAGGCGATGCCTTCCACATCGGGTGTGGTGATCGAGGCTACCGTTGACCACGCACTTTCAAACGTGCCACAGGTAGCGGCTATCTGATACTCGTAGCGGGTATTGGGCTGCAGCGACTTGATTTCATGGTCGGTGAGAAAGATGTTGTCGGTATACCAGACCTCACCCCCTGCCTGTCCGGCAGGCAGGCCCGACCCCCTCTCCGCGGGAGAGGGGGAGGCCGGACGATAACGCACTTTGTAACCGGTCTGGTTGGTTGCACCGGCCCAACTCAGCGCAATGCGGCTGGGGCCGGGGGCCTCGCCCACAATGTTGGTGGGCACGTTGCAGGCATCGCCATATTGAAAGGTGTAGACCTGGCTGAGGCCATTATTTTTAAACAGGTTCAGTTCTTCCACTCCCGTAACGCTACGCGCCTTCAACTGGATGGCATAGCGCCTGCCGGGCTCCAACGGTGTTTCGGCCGGACCGTATATTAAGGTAGTGGCGTTCGTAGTGGTTTCGAATACCGGAGGTGAAGTAAGGATGGCATCATTAGGATTACGTGTGGGTGGCCATATCTCCACCATCTTAAAATCATACTCGGTGCTGAAGGCACTGTTAGGCGAGCCGGTGTGTCGCGGTGTCCATTGGAAGATAACTTGTTGTGGCTCTTGGATGCGTACCTTCTCGCCATCGCGCGGCAGGTTGACGATGGGCGGGTCGTTTAAAATCAACCAGGCAGCCGCGCACGAGGTATTGGAGATTTTCGCCCCCCGGTTGTATTCCAGCACTTCGAAGCAAAACTGATAGAGCCCTTCAGGCAAGGCACCACGCTGTTCGTATTCACGTTGAGAGATACCGGTAAAATTCAGGTTACGCGATTCAAAGTAGGGTGCGAGGTCGGCACTGATCAGTTGCAGCGGCACACCACCGGTAAGTGAAGTAGGTGGCGGCAAAAACTCTGGCTTGGTTTCGATGCGTATCCCCTGCCCTTCGATGCGCAAACGGAATCGAACATTCAATTCGGGCCGGCCCGCATCTACCAGGAATACATTCAACGCCAATCGCTCTGAACCGGGAGCCGCATAGTCAGATAAAAACAACGAGTACGGAGGGCGCAGTTGGGTAGTGGCCTGAACGGGGAAGACCTGGGCAGCGCTCTGTAACCACCAAAGTGCGAGTATGAGGGGCAGCATGGCTTTGAAAAGGCGCAAGAATAATAGGTATTAGGGGTTAGGGCAAAAAGGTGTTAGGTGTAAAGGGATTAGGGATTAGGTGTTAAGGGTTAGGCCCATTGAACGATACTGGGTTTCGGGTTCGTTGACTTGGTTGTTCAGTGATTGGATGTAACCATTAATCATGCGCGCTATTTCATCAGTTTTACGAATAAGCTCTATGCTGGCTTCCGCTGCAATCAGTTTTCGATTAGCCGCCTTAGTGGGCCATGTTTTGGTTTCGAATGCGGAACCACGGGCATAGAACGTGAAATTTTTCACTTCTTTGGAATGATAGCGGCCAAGGCCTTCCGATAAGTTCGCGGCTATCGAGTCGCAAGCACTAACTAACTGCTTTCTAACAGTATCTTTTTCAAAGTATGCCCACGCGGCAACAATCGCCCAAACAGATTCGTCCAACTCCATCGCTTTGTTATATGTCTTAAAATCCTCCAATCCTTGAATCATACAAACTCTGTTTAATCCTAACCCCTACCACCTAATCCCTAACACCTAACCCCTAATGTCTAATGCCCAGTGCCTAATGCCTAATTTTCAAAACGAATACGAATACCCGAGCGTCCCAGTAAACTCTGTGAATTCCTTGGCTCCTCCCTCCTGCCGGCTTTTTCGGTTCACGACCACCGCACCCAAATTGATGTTGTGTTTTTTCTTAATGGAAACGTTGCCCGACAGGCGGCCATTGAGAATGCTGTTGGTGTGCATGCCGTTGGCGTACGATTCATTTTGTGAAACCGAAGCCGTGGTCCGGAATTTTTTGTCAAAAAACTGTTTGCTGGCCGATAGCGTGGGGCCCAACGTGCGCGAGTCCAGCGTGGCACCATCGCTGATGTTCAGGTTGAAAGCGGCCGAAAGCGTGAGACTGCGCGGAGTAAGCGAAAGGCTATAAGCGGTATTGATGTTGTAAAACTGCAACCCACTGTTTTGCTCCACCCCTCCTTGCCGGTCGGCCGCATTTTGTACGGTCAGGTTCATGTTAAGTGTTTGCCTTCTGTTTTTGTTGTTACCGAGTAGGTACATGGCGTTGGCCGATACGTTTTGCGATATCTGAGTGAAGTTCAAGGTGTCCAGGTTGTCGAAAGGCGTGAGTTGGTTGATGTCCACAAACTGTGAGCGTATGTTGGTAAATGTTTGAAAGCTGGAATAGGCGAACACCAGGTTGAGTTTAGGTGACGGTGCCACGGCCACATTCGTGGACGCCACCAGCCTGCGCATGGTGCTGATCTTGCTGTCGTCCAGGTTGTCGCGCTGCGTGCCCACGTTAGCGGCTATGTTTACTTTCCCTTGGAACAAGGCCGTGGCCGCGTTGACCGTCATGTTTTCGAGATCATTATTGAAAAAATATGCGCCCAAGGTGCGGTATTGCGGGTCAATACGCTCATACCCGACCCCTACGGAATACCCCTCGGCCTGGTAGGTGATGTTGGCTTTGTAGGCGTTGTAATAGGCGGAAGAGCCGCGGGCTGTAAATAGCCCACCCATGTTGCCGAGAACATTTTGCGTTTCGGCTTCCTCGGCACGCGTGTCGCGGGTAATGGCGGAGGTCGCCCATTCGGCCCGCAACAACACGCGCTCAAAGATGGCTTTACCGGCAGTCAATCCCATGACCAAGTTCTCCTGCGGCAGGATTCCTTCCTCCTCGGGCACGTAACTAATGGAATTGATCTCGTCTTCCGCCCGAAACAGAATGGCCTCCACAAAGTCTTTGTTGTCGCCATAGCCTATTTTCATGCCGTACCCATAGCGGTCAAATGAAGGGAGGATTGGGTTGGCCGAAAGGCTGTCAGGCTCCACGGCCTTTAAGAAACGCCCATACATGGCGCTTATTCTCCACTTGGGTGACGGTGCCAAATCGGCCCCGATACCATTGAAAAGATGGCCGCTCAGCGTGTATTGGGAAAAGGACATGCTGGTGAAGCCCAAATGCAGCGTGGCCCATTTGTAGGTAGGATGCAACGTAAACTGGTTAAAGGGCTGTTGAAAGGTGACGTTCTGGTTGGAAAGAGAGAAACTGAGCGGGATGCTCCACCCGTATAGACTGAAATTCAAATTGCCGGTAGCAAAATACGAGTAGGGATCGCGTCTGCTATCGATTCCATTGGCGGCATAAAAGATTTGATTTACCGACACGCCTCCATTGATTTTCACGGGACGCTCCTTACCGATCGCCTCCAGATTCTGGGCGAAAAGGTGACTAGTGCCAAGGATTTGTATCACCCAGCAGACAATCACGGTTGCAAACAAAGCACGCCCCCGGGCGCGACTACGTAGAGCTCTCTCCAAAGCGGTCAGGTAAATGGATATATAAAGTTATACAAAAAACACTCAATTGATCATCACCTCCCGGGCAGATTTTTTTTTCGGCAGAAGTGGTCGCTTTATTACATCGTTTTTTGAGGGGCTCTTATTTGCATCAAATACCTCATCGCATTGTTTTGCAGGTCGTTAACCAAATCGAGGCCGTACAAAATCTGACAGTCCGGCACGTACCGCGCAATCATCCAAATAAAAAAGACATCCTTGGGGGATGTCTTTTCATCAACGTTATCGGGTTCGCTTTCAATGCTCATGATGCTCATGGCCGTGGCCGCCTCCGTGCCAGGCTTCCATGATTTCGTGGAAGCGCGTGTGGGCGTTCTCCAACGCCACGCTCAGGGTCGAGTCGCTGGCGGCTGTTTTCATGGTCTCCACCTCGGCTTTCAGGGCAGCAAAGGCCGCTTTTACCTCATCGGTGTTTACTTTTTCCGGTAGCTCGGCTGCGGCAAACTTGTTCACCTCGGCTTCAAACATGGCCAGGTTGGCCTTGGCGGGCTCCAGGTTGGCGGAATCTTTGAACGGATGGTAGATGTCGGCCATGACCATGTGGAAGTCGTCCATCGCCTTCCACTCGTCCATGTCGGCCGTTTCGGCTTCTTTCTTTTGGCAGGCAACCAGGGCGGCAGCCAAGGCTACTGCATAAAATACACGCTTCATAAAGGTTTGTTTTTTCAGGGGGCAAAGATATTCAAAATTCGAAAGCCAAAATTCAAGATTCAAAATTCAAAATTCGAAATTCAAGAGACCAGAAACCAGCAACCTGCAACGATAGACATCGACAACTATCCCTTCTCCCGCTTGCTATATCTCCGCTTCATCTCAAACCGGTGCACCAGTTTTTTCAACACCTCGTAATACAGGGCCACATACAACAGGGCGGTCATCACCCAAATGATGGCAATATTAAAATACAGCGTATCAAACACGTGACCGAGAAAAGGCTTGCCGGGCACAAACAACACCGTGCGGAAATCCAGAGGCGAGGCGGGGTGATGCTCCTCCAAATAAATGGGATAAATACGTTGATACAACTGTCCGTGCCAATTCACAATGCGCAGCGTGCTGTTGGTGTTTTCCACTACCGTGGCCACCGATTCGTTTACGTGGTCCATGCGCAGGGCCTCTATGTGCTGCTGTTGTTCGGGCGTGGCCATAGAGCGGTTCATCCGTTGTTCTTTTTCATTTTGGGCATCGTTCATGCGGATGCCATAGTACTCTTTGAGCACCGTCAGAAACGTGCGTGTTTTTTGACAGGTGGCACTGTCGATGGCTCCGATGCGAAGGTTGACTACCTCGGGCAACCGGCTTTCTCCGACCCGTGCCAACTCGTAGCCGATTTCCTGGCGCAGCAAGTCAAGCGAGTTCTTCACCGGGTTGTCTTCGTTGGTGTCGCGCCAGCGGCCCCGGTTGTTGATCACGTTGGCGAGCTGCGACTCCAGCTCGGGAATGTAGTAGATGCGTTTGTATTCGGCCAGCGCCCGTTTTTTGTCCAGGTCGTAAAACAGGCGCGCGTACCGGTTGTCGCGAAATTGGGTGACCATGCACGCCTCGTACGCCCAGCGCGAGGCCATCAACTCGCCCACCAGCGGGATGCCCTTGGGCGTGCCCACAAAGGGGTTCACCTTGTCAAAGCTGATCACCACCCCGCTTAACAGCAGTTGGGGGATGATTAAGATCGGAATGAGAATGTAAATGGTAACGGCCGAATTGAAAGCCGAGGAGATATTGAGCCCCAGCACGTTGGCAAAGCAACTGCACGAAAACAAAATGAGCCAGTAGCGCAGCTCGGTGAGCGGAATTTCGATGATCAGGTTACCCACCAACACAAACGACAGCGTCTGAATCCCCGACAGGGTGAAGAGGATAACCAACTTGGACATGAAGTAGCTGCTGCGGCTCAGGTTTAAGTACCGCTCGCGCTTGATGATCTTGCGGTCGCGGAAGATTTCTTCTGCGCTGATGATGAGGCCCACAAACAGGGCCACCACAATGGCCATGAAAAAATACACCGGCACATTGAAGTTATGATAGAAGGTGTACTCCGGTTTTTCCACGCCCACCTCATCGTAGTATTTAACAAAAAACGCGATGAACAACGCCAGGATGGGCGTGAGCAGACCGTTGACGATGATGTACTGCCGGTTCGCCAATTTCGAGAGGGCATCGCGCTTCACAAAAATGGCCAACTGCCCCCACCAGCGCGGGATGCGCTGCGTGACCGGGATGGGATCTTCCGCTACCGCGATCCTGGGCAGCTTGATTTTCTGTTTGAAGTATTGATACCATTGGCCGGGCGAAATCTTGCGCGTGTGCGTAAACCGCCCGAATTCATTGACCACCCGCGTTTCGATGATGTTGAAGATTTGCTCAGGATTGATATTGCCGCACTCCGGGCAAGCGCCCGGTGTCTTGTTGGCCGCGTTGATGATCTGCTGAAAATAATTGACCGACTCGGACGGGTTGCCGTAGTAGATTTGAAAGCCGCCCACATCCAGGATCACGAGCGTATCAAACATTTTGAAAACATCGGACGAGGGCTGGTGAATCACCACAAACACCATCTTGCCGCGCAGCGAGAGTTCTTTGAGCAAGTCCATGATGTTTTCTGAATCGCGTGACGACAAGCCCGAGGTGGGCTCATCCACAAACAGCACGGCCGGCTCGCGGATCAGTTCCAGGCCAATGTTGAGGCGCTTACGCTGGCCACCGCTGATGGTTTTTTCCAGCGGCCCTCCCACCTTCAAGTGGGCTGTTTCGGTCAGGCCCAGGTCCATCAGCACCTTGCTTACCAGCGTGTCAATCTGGCGTTGGTCGTAGTGGCCAAAGCACAGGCGGGCGGCAAAGTAAAGGTTTTCGTACACGGTCAGGTCTTCCATGAGCAGGTCGTCCTGCGGGATGAAGCCGATCACGCCTTCCACCTTTTCCGGATGCTCGTGGATGTTGATGCCATTGATGAGCACACGGCCGCTGGAGGGCGCTTCGGAGCCGTTGAGTACGTTGAGCAAGGTGGATTTGCCCGAGCCGCTGGCGCCCATGAAGCCGATGAGCTTGCCGCCCTGCTCGGCAATGTTGATGTTCTGCAAACCGGCCTTGCCTGTTTTGAAATGGTAGAAGATGTGCTCCGCCTGAAAACTGATGTCCGCTTCGCTTTCTTCAATCAAAAACTTGCGCACCACATCGCTGTAGTAGAGGGAGTCAATTTTGCTTCCGCGGATGGTGCTGCCGGTGGGCAGCACATCGACCTTGCGGCTTTTGAGCGGTATGCTGTTCAGGTAAACGCTTGATACGCCCAGGTATTTGATAAAGTAGGTTTCAATGTCGGCCAGGCGCAAGATGGCAATCAGCCCGTTCAGGTTGCGCAGGGTCATCCACGGGCCGGGGTGGTTGTAGTGATTGTCGCCCTCGTCTATCAGCAGGATGTTTTTGGCGGCCAGTTGCTCTACTTCCTGCCCGGCAATGAAGGCGCGCATGGCACGCAGGTCTTTGGGCGGTATCTTCAGGGCTTCGCCAATGTAGTAGATGAGGTTACTCTGCCGCTCCGAGAGCGTGCCATCGGCAAACACCAGTTCAATGATCTTCACCACCAGCACCACCTTTTGTTGCATGGTCAGTGCCTGGTTTACCTTTTTGGCGATCTGCATGATCTGCGCCCAGTCGTCCACAAACTCCTGCGTGGCATCGTCCATGTTCAGGCCGGGGGTGGCCACCCGTTTGGTGGTTTTGCAGAAATCGTCAAACAGCGACAGGTAGTAGCGCGTGGACTCCTGGTTCAGGTGCAAGGAAAGAAACTCCTTGATGTTGGCACGCTCGTCCTCGGTGATGCGTTCTTTCGCCACGATGGCGAATAATTGGACAATCGCTTTGAGCAGTTCTTCACTCATGGTTTGCGCACAGGCCGCACGCGCGGTTTTCCCGAAAAATACGCTAAAAAACACCAATAAACGCATGCTTTCTCCGATCGGCAGTGCTGCGGCAGGCGGGTTGTCGCGGGGCCGGTATTTCGGCCCCCCGCGGCATTTTCTTATTGTTCCAATTTCGGTTTCTTTGCGGTCTAAACACCCCCACCCATGCGCCTACTTGCGTCCTTCCTTTCGGTCTTGGCATTCACCTCCGGGTCAGTCGCCCAAAATTCCATCATCTGGAAGGTGACGGGCAACGGCCTGAAGGAGCCTTCGTACGTGATGGGCACGCTCAAGTTTATTGGCGAAAAGGAGTACTACATGCCGGCCAACATTCAGCCGCTGTTGCGCAGCTGCGAACTGTTTGCCATTGAAGACCGCGTTGACCACCACGCACAGCACGAACTGAACAAAGCATTGCATTTCCCGAAAGGGCAATCGCTGGCCACGGCCTCGCCCGAAGTATATGCCCAAACGCAGGCCTTTTTTGCCAGTGAATTCAAGATTCCAAAAGGTGCTTTTGATGCGCGCTATGCCAAGCTGAAGCCGCTGGCTATCTCCATGACGATGATCCGCTTGTCGCTGGGCGAAGGCGTGAAGTTTTATGACATGGAGTTGCTGAAGATGGCCAAAGCCAACAAACTCAAAACCTATTCGCTGGAGACGATTGAGCGCGAGGCGCAAGCGTTGAATGCCTACCCCCTGGCCGATCAATTGACCGCGCTGAGCCACAGCGTCAAAAACTTTGCCGCCTTGAAAGACGAGTTCCAAAAACTGATGGCCGACTACCCCAAGGGCGCGTTGGAGGAAATTTTCCAGTACACCCTGCACCCGATTGAAAACAACCCGGTGTTCGTCCACGAATTTTACACCAAGCGAAATGCCGAGTGGATGCCAAAAATCAACCGGATGATGGCGCAGGCACCCAGCTTCATCGCAGTGGGCGTATCGCACTTAGAGGGCGAAGCCGGCCTGCTGGCGCTGTTGAAAAAAGAAGGATACACGTTGGAGCCGGTGGCCGTCCAATAGCCGCCCTGCCACCGGTTCGGTTTCACCCGGGGTGCCGGGATCGTGCCTTGGGTGCGGGCTAGCCGTGAAATTTCCGGTAGCGTATGTGCAGCGCCTCGTAGATCAACCCAAACGCCATGGAGAAGTAGAGGTAGGCCTTCACCACGGGCAGGTGGAAGCTTTCCATGATCAGGAAGCCCCCGATGATGATCAAAAACAAGAGTGCCATCAGCTTAAAGCCGGGATACTTCTGGATAAACCGATGGATGGGGGCGGCAAAAATGACCATCACCACGGTGGAAACAAGCACGGCCACCACCATCATCCATACGGCATCCACCAGACCGATGGCGGTGAGGATGGAATCGACCGAAAAAATCAAGTCGATGAGCACGATCTGAAAAATGACGGACGCAAACCGGCCATTGCCCGTGGTTGACGCGTGCTCCTGCCCGGAGGGCACCACTTTTTGAAATATCTCAAGCAGGGTTTTCACCGTCAGAAAAACCCCTCCCGTAAAGAGCACCAGGTCTTTGCCGGTGAGGGCAAAGGAGCCCCAGGTAATGAGCGGTGTCTGTAATTGCAGGATGAGGCCGATCATGAACAAGAGGCCGATGCGGGCAACCACTGCCACGGCAATGCCCACGTGGCGCGCTTTGGCTTGTTGCTCGGGCGGAAGCTTACCCGTTAAGATCGAAATGAAAATGATGTTGTCGATGCCCAGCACAAGCTCCATCGCAATGAGGCTCGCCAGGCTGAGCAGCATGTGGTGGTCGGCCAGCATCGCGGTCAGCGTTTTTCACGTGTACAACGCACCCGTGAACCAAAGGTTACACCTACCGCCTACCCAATGCGCCTGGCCACCAGTTCGCTAAGGATCAACAGTCCTTCGCGCAGGAATTCATCTTTTAACTTGGTCAGGTCGGTGCTGGTGGCCGCGTCTTTCGGGGCCAGTTGCGTATCAAGTCCCTCCTGCCCGGCTTTTTTCTCTTGCTCAGTCAATTGCGCCTTGCGCTTTTGTTCGTTCAATGTAACCTTGCCTTCGGTCAGGTTTTTGCGCAATTGCTCGGTCTCGCCCACATACGTTTTCAAGTTGGGGTCTGTTTTGAGGCGTGTCTGGAAGTTCTTGTTCAGGTCGGCAATGACTTTGCCATTGACTGCGGTCGATTTCTGGTACGGGGTGCTGCGGATCACATCCCACGGCAGGGCGCTGGCGCTGGCACTTTCGCCAAACTGGTCGGCATCAAAGGCCGAGGGCAACGACACATCGGGCATGACGCCTTTGTGCTGGGTGCTGCTGCCCGTGACGCGGTAAAACTTCTGGAAGGTGATTTTCAGCGAGCCGATTTCGTCTTTGCCATCCGTTTGCACGTAGCGGTCCAGGTCGATCACCGACTGCACCGTGCCTTTGCCATAGCTCGACTCGCCCACGATCACCCCGCGCTGATAATCCTGGATAGCGCCCGCGAAGATCTCAGAGGCCGAAGCACTGAAGCGGTTGATCATGACCACCAGCGGCCCGGTGTACACCACTTGGTTGTCGTCATCGCGGTACACTTCCACCCGATTTTGTGAATTCTTCACTTGCACCACGGGGCCGTCTTTGATAAACAGACCGGTCAGGTCGATGGCTTCGGGCAACGAGCCGCCCCCGTTGTTTCGCAAATCGATCACCAGCCCGTCAATGCCTTCGGCCTGCAGCTCGCTCACCAGCTTTTTCACATCGCGGGTGGTGCTGCGGTAGTCGGGGTCTCTGCGCTGATAGGCTTCAAAGTCCATGTAAAAACTGGGCAGCGTAATCACGCCCAACTTCAGCGGCTTTCCGTCTTGCTGGTAGCTGATCACCTTTTTCTGTGCCGCCTGGTCTTCCAGTTTTACTTTCTCGCGCACGAGTGTGATTTCGACCGGCTTGCCACCGGTGCCGGTTTTCGCCTGCAGCACCGACAGCCGGACGATGGTACCCTTGGGGCCTTTGATGAGCTTGACCACATCATCGATGCGCCACCCGATAACGTCCACCATCTCGCCTTCCAGCCCCTGAGCCACGGCTACAATCAAATCGTTGACGTGAAATTTTCCCGACTTATCGGCCGGCCCACCGGGCACAACCTCTACAATCTTGGTGTAGTCATTGTCGGTTTGCAACCGCGCCCCGATGCCTTCGAGCGAAAGCCTCATGCCTTCGTTGAACAACGAGGTTTGGCGTGGCGACAGGTAGTTGGTGTGCGGATCGTACGCAGAGGTGATGGCATTCATGTACTCGCTGAACACGTCTTCGCTCTTGGTTTGGGCAAACGATTTAACGATGCGCTCAAAGCGTGTTTGCAGCAGCTTCTGTATCTCGTCCGGTTTTTTGCCGGTGAGCTTCAGCGTGAGTGCCTGGTTTTTGATGATTTTGCGCCACACGTCATTGAGTTCTTCCTTCGTGGCGGGCCAGGGGGCTTTGCTGCGGTCGGTTTCATAAAACTCGTCTACCGTAAAATCAAAGTTCTGCTTCACCAGCGTGCCCAGCACGTAATCCATCCGCTCGGTGTAGCGCTGGCGAAATACCTTGTAGATTTCAAAGGCCGGCTCTACGTTCTCGTTGCGGGTCAGGTCGTCCAGGATGAAACGGTATTTTTCAAAGCTGCGCACATCCGAGGCCAAAAAGTAGGCCCGGCTGTTGTCCAACTCGTTCAGGTATTGGGTGAGGATGGCGGACGACAGCGAGTCGTTCAGTGCGATTTTGCGGTAGTGGTTATTGTCGAGCAGCGCTGCGATCACGCGCGCTTCTTTGCCATACACAGGTTTGGATTTTAACACCGTGGTATCGGGAGGGGCGGCCCGGCCCACCAGGCTGCACACTACCCACACTGCCACCATGACCGGTTTCATGCTTCTCATCATTTTTGCGATTCTGTTCGTTGCTAATCCCTACAAACGGTCATTGACCAAGAAAGATGCCAAACCTACGCGAAGGTCAGGCCGCCTTTTCGGGATCAAATTCTTCCAAAAAGCGCTGCGCTTCCTCCAGCGAGCCGAATTCGTAGTTGAGCTTGCCGCTGAGCGCGGAGAAGATTTCGACCTTCACCACTTCAATACCCTTGGTGTTGCGCTTGGTGGTTTGAGGCTTATAGTTGCGGTAGTCGTTTTCCTCGCGGGTGGACACGTTGAAGGCGGTGGCCCGCACGGTTTTGCAATAGTCGCACCGGTAGTGCTTGATGATCTCCCGGGGGCTGCCGTCTTCCCCTTTCTGCGACACTTCCTCTTTCCACACACGCATGGTGTAAAAGCCGCAGTTGCCGCACTGCGAGGCAATGAGGCGCCCGTTGTACTTCTCGATTTTTACATCGCCCGACTGTTCATCGATCCACACGTCATAGTCGATAGAAAAGATGTTTTCTTCCGACTGCATCCCTTCGGAGAGGTGGACGTCTTCTTCTTCTTCGGTAAGCAGGCGCATTTTGCTGCCCGTTTTGGGGTTGATGCGCGGCATGTACCGCCACTTGCGCAATTTGTAGTTGAGCAGCGTGGGGTAATAATATTTGAGAATCATGAACGCCACGTAGGTGACCAGCACCGCCCCGGCCATGGAGAAAAATATCCGCACAAAAAACCACAGGCCCATGGTTTCGGTGAAGGACTGGCCCAGGCCGTAGAGGTTAATGCCCATGGCCGCGCCAATGCCCAAACACACAAACGACCACCGATACCAACGCACTTCGTGGGCGTTGATGTAGTCATGCTTTTCCTTCGGGTCGGTGATTGACGACACGCGCATGCGGTGCACCAAATACAGGACAATACTCATGGCCGTCATGACGATGGCCCCAATAATCATGGCGCTGTGCCAAAACTCAAGAAACGCTACGCTGCTCTCCATTGCCGATAGTGATCAAAATAAAGGTTGACTTTTTCATTTCCAGCCGATGTGACTCCACGCAGGGTCATGCCCCATCGCTTAATTCGGTAAACATACGGTGCCAAAATGGTAATCGAAAATAAAATCGGACTAGCCGCCACGTCTTAAGAACCACGTCAACCGGTCGTTGTTTGCCCCCGCTCTTCAACGAAAAAAAGCGCCCTGGAATGCCCGGCAGGGGGGATTTTTAAAATTTGTGCATTTTTACACATTTTAATTTGCATAATAAGTCTGATAATACTTAATATTGTGCAATAATGCACAAAGTTATGAACTCGTTTGACCAGAAAAAGAGAGAGTTGGAGTTCCGCGCCTTTGCCAACCGCCACTTCGAGCGCCCGTCCGATTGCCGCAATGCGGACCAAATCCGCTTTTACGTGCAGGAGCTTTGCCAAAAGATCAGCGAGTACGAAAACCGGTTCAACCAGGCACCGGCCTATGCCTATGTGCTGCTGGCGCAGTACAACCTCGCCCATAATCAATTAGTTCACAGAGAGTTTGTATCTTCCTATTGCTAATCTGCATGAAGTATATCCCCTCCCCTATCCCGATTCAGTACGACTTCGCGTACATGGCCACGGCCAATAAGTCGGGCAGGATGCAGTATCACAAGGTGCGCCCCGGGGTGAGCAAATTGCGCATCAGCCGCCAGGAGTTTATACGGGCCTACAACGAGCTGCCCATTCTGGCGCTGCGGCCCATGCCCGTCAAAGGCAATGAAGCCGTTTTTCAACTGGAGTTCTTTGTGTAATCCTGCGCGCTCAGGCGCGCACAATCGACTCTAAATCCGCAGGCGAGTATTCAACCGATTTCAAGGTTTTGTTATCTGATTTTCTGTAAACCAGATACTTATCGCCTTCTTTCACGTAATAGCATTCCGTGCCGTCTTTTTGGTGATAGAAGGCTACTGTGCGCTGGGCCTCTTCTTCTGTGCGGCAGGTCTTACTCATGTTGCTGCGCTGCACTTCGTCAAACAAGGCCTTGAATTTATCGCCCAAGCCAAACTCGAGCACGGCCCCGGCCAACACATATTGGATATCGCAAAGCGCATCGGCTACCGCCACAATGTCTTGGTGCGCGATGGCTTCTTCCAACTCCTTTAGCTCTTCGGCAATCAAATCCACGCGCAATTGACAACGCTTGGCATCGGGTATGGCAGGCGAAGCGAGGATGGGGTGCTTGAAGGTGCGGTGAAAATCCGCTACTTGGTTGAGCGTGTCGGGTTGTTGCATGCGTGCTGGATGAACGATCGGATAAACGACCAAAGGAATAGCCTTTTCGCGACTTCTCAAACGCACGGGCAAAAAAGTGTTTGGGTGTGGGGCGCGCAGCCCTGATATTTGCAGCACGATGATGAAACGAGACTTTATTGACGAACTGCGCTGGCGCGGCATGCTGCAAGACCTGATGCCGGGCACGGAAGAACAGTTGCGCGCGCACCCCACGGCCGGCTACATCGGCTTTGACCCTACGGCCGACTCGCTCCACATCGGCCACTTGGTACAGATCATGACGTTGGTCCACTTCCAGCGCTGCGGCCACAAACCCATCGCGCTGGTGGGCGGTGCCACGGGCATGGTGGGCGACCCTTCGGGCAAGTCGGCCGAACGCAACCTGCTATCGGAAGAAGCCCTGCGGCACAACGAGACGTGCGTCAAAAAGCAGCTCGAAAAATTTCTGGACTTCCACGCGGGCGGGGCCGAGATGGTTAACAACTACGACTGGTTTCGCGAGTTTCGCCTGCTGGACTTCATCCGCGATGTGGGCAAGCACATCACCGTCAATTACATGATGGCCAAAGACTCGGTGCAAAAGCGGCTGGAGACGGGGCTCTCGTTCACCGAGTTCACGTATCAACTGATTCAAGGCTACGATTTTTATTGGCTGTACACCCACAAACAATGCCGGGTGCAAATGGGCGGGTCGGACCAATGGGGCAACATTGTGACGGGCACCGAGCTGATTCGCAGAAAAGCGCAGGGCGAGGCGTACGCGGTAATCACCCCGCTGATCAAAAAGGCCGATGGCACCAAGTTTGGCAAAACGGAGAAAGGCAACGTGTGGCTGGACCCCCGAAAGACATCGCCCTACCAATTTTACCAGTTTTGGCTCAATGTGTCGGATGCCGATGCGCCTCAGTTCATCCGGTGCTTTACGCTCAAAACCCGCGAAGAAATTGAAGCACTTACGCGCGAGCACGAAGCCGCCCCCCACCTGCGCGTGTTGCAGCGCGCGCTGGCCGAGGAAGTGACCACCCGTGTACACAGCGCGCCTGATCTGGCCAAAGCCAAAGAAACAACCGAAATACTCTTTGGCAGCTCGTTTGACGACTTCCGAAAACTGACAGGCGAAGAAATCGAAGATGCGTTTGACTCTTCGCTGACATTCACGGTAGACCGGTCCCTGTTTGATACCGGTATCGATGTGGTGAGCCTGCTGGGTGAGCGCACGGCCATCTACGCATCCAAAGGCGAGGCGCGCAAGGCCATACAGGGCAATGGCGTGAGCGTGAACAAACAAAA
>JALONI010000124.1 GCA_025455015.1 Cyclobacteriaceae bacterium
GGCGGGTCCGCTATCAACCTCATTCGCTCAATGAACGTTTGCCCGCTCCATACTAACACCCCTCAATCTATTCGCTCAAAGGGTTACGGGCACCGTGGTTGACGACTTCAACCAAACCTGATGAAAACCTGAGGCCGAGACCTCTTTTCTTCAAAAGGGACTGCAAAGGTATATGACGGCTTGCCTTTGCGCAAGCCTTCCCTGAAAAATTTATTTTCGCGCCTCCGCGCGGTGGATGGTCTGTGTGCGGTCAGGACCCGTTGAAATGAGTGTAATGGGCACGGCCAGCTCTTTTTCGAGAAATGAAATGTAGTTCAGAAGTGCCTGTGGCATAGTATCTTTTGTACATCCAGTTAAAGTTGACTGCCAGCCGGGGAGTTCCGTGTAAACAGGTGTTATCTGCTCGTTTACGATTTCATACGGGATAACTTCCGTCACCTCTCCGCTTTTCAATTGGTAGTGGGTGCACACTTTGATGACGGGGAAAATGCTCAACACATCGGCTTTCATCATCAACAACTGTGTGACCCCGTTGATCATGATCGAATATTTGAGCGCGGGCAAATCAATCCATCCGCACCTGCGCGGCCGGCCTGTGGTAGAGCCAAACTCATTTCCGTGCTTGCGCATTTGCTCTCCCTCTTCGTTGACCAACTCGGTAGGAAACGGACCGCTGCCCACGCGGGTGCTGTAGGCTTTGAATATGCCGTACACCTCGCCAATGTGGGCCGGGGCCACCCCTAATCCGGTACAAGCCCCCGCGGTGACTGTACTGGAGCTGGTGACAAACGGATAGCTGCCAAAGTCGATATCCAACAACGAGCCTTGGGCCCCTTCTGCCAAAATGGTGGCTCCTTTTTTAAGCTCCTGGTTGATGACGTACTCGCTATCAATCAGTTGGAATTGTTTCAAAAAACCTACCGCCTCCATGAATTGCGCCTCCAACTCTGACCAATTGAATGCCAGCGCGTGCTTGTCCAAAATTTCGTTGTGCAGGGCCACCAGCTTGTCCAGCTTATCCTTAAAATTATCTGACAGCACATCGCCCACGCGTAAGCCTTGCCGTGCAATTTTATCCTGATATGAGGGGCCGATGCCTTTTAGAGTAGACCCAATTTTATGGTCGCCTTTGGCCTTTTCATAGGCTTGATCAAGCAGCCGGTGGGTGGGTATGATAAGGGTTGCCTTTTTTGAGATAAACAAGTTCTGCTTGACGTTCAGGTTATACTGCTGCAGCTTTTCGATTTCCGTTTTGAACACAATGGGGTCCAGCACCACCCCATTGCCAATGATATTCTTGGTTTTCTGCCGGAAAATTCCGGATGGTATTTGGTGCAGCACGTGCTTGATCCCATCAAACTCCAGGGTGTGCCCGGCATTGGGGCCGCCTTGAAACCGGGCTACCACATCATACGTGGGGGCCAGCACATCCACAATTTTGCCTTTGCCCTCATCGCCCCACTGCAACCCCAACAATACATCCACTTTTGCCATATCTTGTTCTTTGCCCTGCGGCCGAATCTGTTGTTGCTGTAACGTTTACTTAATTACCTCGCTCTCGTGTTGAATCACCTGAAAAATGGCGTTCAGCTTGGTGATGACCAGTAGTTTTTTCACGCTATCGGATGGCTTCATCAAGAACACCTCGCCTCCCTTGTTTCGGAACTTGGTGAGGATCGTGATAAGCACCCCGATGCCGCTGCTGTTGATGTAGCGCAGCTCGGAGATATCAATGATGCATGCGGGCACTTTGTGGCTGACCGCCTCGGTGACGGCCTCAAGGAGCCGACCTCCGCTATCTTCGCCAATCAAATCTCCGGCAATGCGTAGAATGAGTGTGTTTGATCTAATTTCCTGTGCAAAATTCATGACTTTTTATTTTCACATTTTTCTTTGGTGCACGTGGCGTACAAAATAAGCGAATGGTGCAACACATTGAATTGCAACAGTTCTTCTACCGTATTCTGAATATTTTGGATGCGGGGATCACAAAATTCAACCACTTTGTGGCATTCGGTACAAATGAGATGATCGTGCTGCCGGTACCCGTATGACTTTTCATACTGCGCCAGGTTTTTCCCAAACTGGTGCTTGCTCACCAAGTCGCACTCGACCAGCAAATCCAGGGTGTTGTACACCGTGGCGCGGCTTACGCGATAGTTCTTATTTTTCATGTTGATGTAAAGCGACTCAACATCAAAATGCCCTGTCAGCGAATAGATTTCCTCCAAAATGGCATAGCGTTCGGGTGTTTTCCGCAGCTCCTTGTTTTCCAAGTAGGCCGTGAAAATCTTCTTTACTTCTTCGAACACTTTGGGGTTGAATGCCATAAAATCCGGCCAAAGATAAGGGAGACGAGGATATTTATCTCAACGGGGCTTTGCGGGCGCATACAGGCCCCGGCAGGCCATTTTTTAGGGCGCTACCCACGCGAGTCAAACCGGGAAACCTGCACCACCCCCTCGACCGTCTCCAGCTTCTCGATGAGCACCTCCAGGTGGCGGGTGTCGTGTACGTACAACATGATTTCGCCATTGAAAATACCGTGGTCTGTTTTGAACGACAGCGAGCTCATGTTTACCTTGAGTTCTTCGGAAATAACCTTTGAAACATCGTTGATGAGGCCCACCCGGTCAGTGCCAATGATCTTGAGACCGGTCAAAAACGCTACTTCGTGCTGCGAGGTCCACTTGGCTTTGATTACCCGGTTGCCATGGTTGGCCAGCAGCTCGGGTGCGTTGGGGCAGTTGGCGCGATGGATTTTGATGCCTTCGTTGACGGTAACAAAACCGAATACATCATCGCCCGGGATGGGCGTGCAGCATTTGGCCAGTTTGTACTCCACCACGTCCATGTCTTCCCCAATGAGCAAAATATCGTTTGACGAGCCCTTTACCCGACTGATCTCCTGCTCGAACGACTTAGCATCGGAGACTGCGGTGTTGGATTTGGCCTTGATGGGCGATGAGGGTTTATACTCTTTGAACCGCTTTAAGTCATTGATGGTGATGATGCCTTTGCCGATGCGGAAGTGTAGGTCGAACTTGGAGTTCAGATTGAAGTAGGCCAGCATTTGCTCATAGGTTTGGCTGGTGGGCTCCAACTTCAGCGTGTTAAGTTTACGCATCAATATCTCCTTGCCGTCTTCTGCAATGCTCTTTTTGTCTTCCTTGAGCGCCTCTTTTATTTTTGACTTGGCCTTTGGGCTTACCACAAAGCGCAGCCAATCCTCGTTGGGTTTTTGCTTGGCCGAAGTCAGTATTTCGATCTGGTCTCCGTTCTTGAGCACGTGGTTGATGGGCACCAGTTTTTGGTTGACCTTGGCGCCAATGCATTTGGCCCCAATGTCGGTATGGATGTCAAACGCAAAATCGAGCGCAGTAGCCCCGTTGGGCAAGGTTTTGAGCTCGCCTTTGGGGGTGAAAACAAATACTTCCTCGCTAAACAGATTGCCCCGGAAGTCATCCACAAACTCCAATGCGGTAAGGTCTTGCCGCTCCAGCAGTTCGCGCACGCGCACCAACCACTTTTCCAGATTTGATTCGCCCGAAGAGGCCGAGTCTTTGTATTTCCAATGGGCGGCATAACCCTTTTCGGCAATTTCGTCCATGCGCCTGGTGCGTATTTGCACTTCCACCCACTGCCCGTTTTTGGCCATGACGGTGGTGTGCAGCGACTCATACCCGTTGGTCTTGGGCGTACTGATCCAATCGCGCAGCCGATCGGGATTGGGCGTGTAATAATCGGTGACGATGGAGTAGGCCTGCCAGCAAAAACTCTTCTCTTGCTCCAGGGGGGCATCCAAAATCAAGCGCACGGCAAACAGATCATATACTTCCTCAAAAGGAATGCCCTGCTTGCGCATTTTGTTGTAGATGGAATAGATCGACTTGGGGCGGCTTTTGATCTCGTAGTTGATTTTCAGGCGGCCCAGTTCATCGTGAATGGGCTGCACAAATTGTTTGATGAACTTGTTGCGCGAGGCTTTCGTCTCGTCAATCTTGTCGGCAATCTCGCGGTATACCTCATAGTCGGTAAAGCGCAGGTATAAGTCCTCCAGTTCGGTCTTGATGGCGTTGAGCCCCAGCCGATGGGCCAGCGGGGCGTAGAGATAGATCGTCTCAGAGGCCACCTTTAGCTGCTTGTGGCGCGGCATGCTGTCCAGCGTGCGCATGTTGTGCAGCCGGTCCGCCAGTTTGATCAGGATCACCCGCACGTCATCCGACAGGGTGAACAGCATTTTGCGGAAGTTTTCCGCCTGGGCGGACGTTCCGTACTCGAACACCCCTCGTATTTTGGTAAGGCCATCGACAATGGAGGTAATTTTTTTACCAAACATCCGATCAATGTCTGCCAGCTCAATGTCGGTGTCTTCCACCACATCGTGCATCAGGGCCGCCACGATGGAGGTGGTACCCAGCCCGATTTCCTCTACACAAATTTCGGCCACGGTGAGCGGGTGAAAAATAAAGGGCTCGCCCGACTTTCTGCGCATGTTCTTGTGGGCCTCCAGCGCAATGGTAAAGGCCCGCTTGATCAGCTTGGCATCCCCCTCTTTCAGGGAAGGTTTGGCCTTGCGCAACAAGCGCCTGTAGCGACTGATGATTTCTTTTTTTTCTTCTACCTCGTCTATAACCATGGCTGGGGGCTTGAATAGGGCTTTTTTTTGCGCCCAACTCCAATCGTAATGAATTATCTCTAAATTTGCACTCCGTTTTTTGAAAAACAAGTCGCTTCGCAAGGATTTCGGCTTTTTTATTCGAAAAAACGAGCATGTGGCGTATCCCGATAGCCATCGGGAGGTAGCCGTGCTAGGGAAACCTGGTATGCAAGTCCGAAAGGCCTGCGCATGTATGAAAAAGCGCATGTGGCGTATCCCGATAGCCATCGGGAGGTAGCCGTGCCAGGGAAATCTGGTATGCAAGTCCGAAAGGCCTGCGCATGTATGAAAAAGCGCATGTGGCGTATCCCGATAGCCATCGGGAGGTAGCCGTGCTAGGGAAACCTGGTGTGCAAGTCCGAAAGGCCTGCGCATGTATGAAAAAAAAGCGCATGTGGCGTATCCCGATAGCCATCGGGAGGTAGCCGTGCTAGGGAAATCTGGTGTGCAAGTCCGAAAGGCCTGCGCATGTATGAAAAAGCGCATGTGGCGTATCCCGATAGCCATCGGGGGTAGCCGTGCCAGGGAAATCTGGTATGCAAGTCCGAAAGGCCTACGCATGTATGAAAAAGCGCATGTGGCGTATCCCGTTAGCCATCGGGAGGTTGCCGTGCTAGTGAAATCTGGTATGCAAGTCCGAAAGGCCTGCGCATGTATGA
>JALONI010000064.1 GCA_025455015.1 Cyclobacteriaceae bacterium
CCTTTTTTCGTACCGCTTTTTGTATGGCTTTCGGGTGGTCATACCGCTCATGGTAGGGATGAGTGGCCTTTCTCCGAAGAAGTACCTGTTCTACTCGGTGGCAACGGGCTTGCTGTGGGCCGGCACGGTCAGTTTGCTGGGCTATTGGGTGGGCCGCTGGCTGGACCTGACCGCTGCCCGGTTGGAGGCCAACTTTATTTGGATTGTGTTGGGTTTTACTTCGCTTGGATTGCTGATCGGCATAGGCATTCGCTTTATCGCCTTGCGCCAGTTTCAGAAATAGAGCAGCTCTGCGGGAACAGAAGCCGAGCAGGAGCAATCTTTTTTCCCGCTGATCTCGCAGATCAACGCAGACGGTCACGCATGAAGAATCTGCGCCCATCCGCGCCATCTGTGGGAAATAGAAACCGTGCAAAAGCAATTTCCCGCTGATCTCGCAGATCAACGCAGACAGTGACGCGAGAGGAATCTGCGCCCATCCGCGCTATCTGCGGGAACAGAAGCCGAGCGGAAGCCTTCTTTTTCCCGCTGATCTCGCAGATCAACGCAGACAGTGACGCGAGAGGAATCTGCGCCCATCCGTGCTATCTGCGGGAACAGAAGCCGAGCGGAAGCCTTCTTTTTCCCGCGGATTTCGCAGATCAACGCAGACGGTCACGCACGAGGAATCTGCGTCCATCCGCGCCATCTGCGGGAATAGAAGCCGAGCAAAAGCAATTTTCCCGCTAACAGATAAAGAATAGTAACCTCTTTCAATCATCATCGCGGTACAGATCCGAGTAGGTGAGTTTGCCGGTGGGCCGCGCTTTACTTTTCATCATACGCAAGTGCACCAGCAGTCCAAAGCCCACCAAGATAAAGAGTACCGTGTACCCCACACTAAAAATCAAATCGTGGTAGGCAAACAACCCCTCGTAGGTAATGATATCGTAGGCAAACAAGAGAATCCCCAGCAACATGGACACGCTGAGAAAGCCCGAACCGATACGGTCGTTGATTAATGCACGAATGACCACGATTCCCGTGTACAACAGCATCATCGCGGCCACGGCCAAATATACGCTCAGCCAGCGAGTGAAATCCAGAGGTGAGGCCAGCAGCGTGAATAAAACAAACGTCAAATTGAGTACGATGAGCCCCACGCCCAAAAACGGGTTTACCTCCTCTTTGAACAACTTGCTGATGTATAGGATGGCAACAATCACCATGAAATAAATAGTCAGGTACTCGATTCGGATGGCCCACGTCCAGTCGAAGTCGGGAAAAAAGTGAATGGCTAGGTACCGATTTGAGAAGGCCGAGCGGACGCCCCACGTAAACACCAGCAAGGAGAACCAGAGGGCCACGCGTTTGCGCTGCCGCGAAAAAAAGACCCACAAGCTCGCTGCGGTCAGCAGCATCATCAACACAAGTTGCACGATCACCGCAGTGCGGGCAATCGTTACTTTTCGCGCCAGCATGGTTTTTTCGCCCAGGTATACGATGTCTTTAACGCCTCCCTTGAAGTGATAGAAGTTACTCACTTGCAGCACCAGCTTTGCGTCATTGCCGGCTGTGAACGATACCACCTGCGGCCTCCATTGTGGCACCGTGGCCTCCTTTGTTTGGCCCGGTTGGCCATTGGAAGCCAGCAACTGGCCATTCACAAAAAGCCGGTAGCTGCAGTACGACATGGGCATGTCCAGCGCATATTCTTTCGGTTGTGGCGGTAGCTGTATCGTGAGCGTGTAGGTGGCAAAACCATCGCCTCCGCCATAGGGGCGCACGTCATTCCACACGCTGGGGAATTTTACTTTTTGCCCTTCCGATTGCTCGGTGTCGCGTGGGGTGAGCAGTTCATAGTCATACCACCGCCACGTGCCGTTCAGCGGCAAGGGCCGGTCGGAAAAATCCCAGGTGCGGGCATCTAATGTACCGTTTTCAGCTTCGGGCAGTTGGCCCAGCAGGGGCAAGACCAACCCCAGCCACCCCATTAAGAAGATCAGTGTACGTCTCATGGGAGCAACTCATTCATCAGTGAAGGCATGTCGAGCGGCCGTGTGTACATGTGCAGGCTCCCATCTGCGTGGCGCGGCCACTGATCGTGGGGCCGGTCCACGTACAATTCCACGCCATTTTGATCGGGATCATTCAGGTAGATCGCTTCGGACACGCCATGGTCGCTGGCTCCGGTAATGGGATAGTTCGCCTGCTGCAAACGCTGAAGGGCCCGGGCCAGGTCTTGGCGGGATGGGTAGAGGATGGCCGTGTGAAAAAGACCAACACTGTTGGCGGGCGCGGGTGCGGCACCTTTGCTGTACCACGTGTTCAGGCCAATGTGATGATGATAGCCCCCGGCCGAAATGAATGCTGCGTCCTGCCCATAGGTGGTGATCAACTCAAAGCCGAGCAGGCCGCAATAGAAATCCAATGCGCGCGGTAGATTGGCAACCTTTAAATGTACGTGACCGATGCGCGTAGAGGCGGGGAGGCGATAACTGTCCATCGTTGTGCGAAGGCAAGTTATCAAAATATTATCAATGTGTGCATGGCCTACGCCCCTGCGGGCGCGCACGGGGCGGGCCTACACCTGTGGCGCAGCATTTTTTTGAATCTTTTTGATTTTAGTGCTCGGTCACAGCCGTTTCGCCAATGACAATACCGCGATGAACCAGCGGGTTGCCGTCCACCACCAACCGCGGCTCGCCAAAGGAGTTCAGTCGCACCTCATCGGTGGCTTTCACACGCAGCTTTCCCTGCCCATAGAACCGCGTATAGGCGGTGCGACTTTCTACTCCCAAAGCGTCAATTTTGTTTTCGCCAAACATACGATACACCTGGTGGCTGGCCCTGCCAGACAAAATCCGCACTGTGTTTTCCCCAAAAGACGATAGCTTCAGCTTATCGGTGTCCACCTGGGCGATGGTAAGCACGGCTTCGCCATACAGCACAATTTTCATTTTTTTGACGAGGCGGGGATCGTATCAACGGACACTTTTTGTGCTCCGCGTATTTCCAGCCGGTTTAGTTCGCGATAGGTCACGTGGGCCGTCACCGATGCGTCTTCGTAAAGCTGTTTCTTCCAACGGTTTCCGTTTTCGTGGTACGTCTGTTGTGGGGGCAGAATTCGGGCATCGTCCAGGAAAAGACGCAGTGAGCCGTCTATGACTTCCACATTGATTTTGCGCTCGTCCATGTTTTCCGCCACAAAACGGATGGTTTCATCGGGGCCGTGCGTGAGCACCAGGTTAATGTGGGGCGATACGGTCACACGGTCAAAGCGTGGCAGTTTACGCCCCTCTTGTGCCCACAAAGCCGAGGCCGTCAGGATACAACCGATCACAAAAACGTTTTTCATGGCGATTTTTTGTGGGAAAGACAACCCAGCGAGACCAAACCCCCAGCGGGGCCCGCACTTTTTTAGTGCGTGAGCACCTCAGTCACTTCGCGCACGGCCACCGTACCCGAGGCGGTAATGTCCGCCAGTTCAACTTTTTTTGTTTCGTTGATGAGCACCGGGTCGTATTTGGCGCATACGCGGATATAGTTTTCTGTAAACCCGTGCATCCATCCGTTGTCCACATCGTTTTCGAACAAGACGGTGCGCACCGAGCCCAAATGCCGCTCGTAAAACGCCCTGCGTTTTTTGTCAGACAGGCTGTGAAGCATGGCCGACCGCTCGTGTCGCGCCTTCATGGCCACCGCGCCCGGCAGGTGTGCGGCCGCTGTGTTGGCGCGCTCGGAGTAGGTAAACACGTGCAAATAGGAGATGTCCAAACCGTTCAAGAACTCGTAGGTCTCCAGAAAGTCTTCGTTGGTTTCGCCCGGAAAGCCCACGATCACGTCTACGCCAATGCACGCGTGCGGCATTTGTTCGCGTATGGAATGTACGCGGTCGGCATACAACTGCCGCAGGTAGCGCCTGCGCATCAGCTTCAAAATCTTGTCCGACCCCGACTGCAAAGGGACATGAAAATGCGGCACAAATCGTTGGGATTCCGATACAAAGTCGATGATCTCGTTGGTCAGCAGGTTGGGTTCAATGGACGAAATCCGAAAGCGTTCAATTCCCTCCACTTTGTCCAAGGCTTGTATCAATTCGATAAACCGTTCTTTCCGCACGCCTTGTTGTAGCCCGAAGTCGCCCGTGTTTACGCCTGTCAGCACGATTTCTTTAACCTCTGTTTGCGCGATCGCGCGGGCGTTGGCCACGATGTTGGCGAGGCTGTCGCTGCGGCTGCTGCCGCGCGCCAAGGGGATGGTGCAAAAAGTGCACGAATAGTCGCAGCCATCCTGTACTTTCAAAAATGTGCGTGTGCGGTCGTGCAGCGAGTAGCTGGTGGTGAAGGTGCTTGCCCGTTCGATGGGCGAAGCCAACACCACCGGTTTATCAGCGGGTACAAACCCATCCAGTAAGTCCAGCAGGCGAAATTTTTCAGCCGCACCCAGCACGGCATCCACTCCCGCAATCTCTGAAATCTCGCGTGGCTTCAATTGGGCGTAGCACCCGATGATGGCCACATAGCTCTTGGGCGAAATGGCTTTGGCCTCGCGCACAATTTTGCGGCATTTTTTGTCGGCATTTTCGGTGACCGAACACGTGTTGATGATGAAAATATCGGGTTGTTCTGAAAATTCAACTTTTTGGTAGCCCTTCTGCTCAAACTGGCGCGAAATGGTGGATGTCTCCGAGTAGTTCAGCTTGCAGCCCAGCGTGTAAAAAGCGACTTTTCTCATGATTTCGCGCGCAAATATACGCACGAAGCGCTGTTCGCAGTATGGCACGCAGCTAATCCGCCTCGGGGCCCCCAGCGGATACTTTTGTCGGGCCTACAGCGAAAACAACGCTTCCTCGATCGCCCCCAGGTTGGCCTCCAGCCGGTTCTCGGCATCGGCAAACTCCCCGGCCGATCGGATTCGGGTCTTCACGCTCAAATAGAATTTGATCTTGGGCTCGGTGCCGGACGGGCGCACCGAAATCTTCGAGCCGTCTGCCAGATAGAATTGAATTACATCGGAGGCCGGCAGCAAAATGGGCACCTCTTGTCCGCTGATGAGGTGTCTGTCAAGGCGCGTTTTGTAGTCCAACATGCGCACCACCGCTTTGCCCCCCAGTTCGGCCGGGGGCTTTTCGCGGAAGCGCTGCATCATTGCTTTAATCTGTTGCTCGCCCTCGGCACCTTTGCGCACCAGGTTGATGAGTCGTTCTTTGTAAAATCCATGATCGACATACATTTGCACCAACCAGTCGTAGAGCGATTGGCCCGCGTCTTTGGCGGCAGCCGCCATGGCGGCAAAAAAAGCACAGGCCGAGACAGCATCTTTGTCGCGGATGAAATCGCCCACCATGTACCCATAGCTTTCTTCACCGGCTGCGATGAAGTGTGCCTTGCCTTCCATCTGGTTCATGAGTTCGGCTATGTACTTAAAGCCGGTGAGCGTATTGAAGCAGGTGATCTTCAGGTCGCGCGCCATGTCGTCCACCAGTTCGCTCGTCACGATGGTCTTGGCAATGTAGCTGTTGGGCTGCCGGTTATTTTTAAGGATGAACCACATCATCAGGCTAAATGCCTGGTTTCCGTTAAGCAGGAAATAGCCCTGCGGCCCGCGTATTCCGATGCCCACGCGGTCGGTATCGGGGTCGGTGGCCATCACCAAGTCGGCCTGTGTTTGCTCCGCCTTTTGCATGGCCATCTGCATAGCCGATGGCTCCTCCGGGTTGGGCGACTCCACGGTGGGGAAGTTGCCATCGGGTTCTCGCTGCTCATCCACAACAATGATGTTGGAAAAGCCCATGCGCGTCAGGCACTCCGGCACCATGGTGATGCCCGCCCCGTGCAGGCTGGAGTACACCAAGGGAACATCCGCTTGGCGTACGATGGCCTCTTTTTGAGGTATGCGCGCCAGCACTTCCCGGTAATAGGCTTCTTCCACCGCGCGGCCGATGGACGTTATCAACGAGGCGTTGGCCTCAAACCGGATGGCTCCAATGCCGTCAATGGCGTTCACTTCGGCCATCACGTTCTTGTCGTGCGGGGGCACCAGTTGTGCGCCATCGTTCCAGTAGGCCTTGTAGCCGTTGTATTCCTTGGGATTGTGCGAGGCGGTGATGACCACCCCTGACTGGCACCCGAGGTAACGGATGGCAAACGAAAGGAGCGGGGTGGGGCGCAAGTCCGGAAAAAGAAACACGGAAATGCCATTGGCCGAAAATACATCGGCTGTGATTTGGGCAAAGGTGCGGCTGTGGTTGCGGCTGTCGTGGGCAATGGCTACGGTGACCTTTTGGTTCGGAAACGATTTGACCAGATAGTTGGCCAACCCCTGGGTTGCCATGCCCACGGTGTAGCGGTTCATGCAGTTGGAGCCGGTGCCCATCACGCCACGCAGGCCCCCGGTGCCAAACTCCAGCTCTTTGTAAAACCGGTCGATGAGTTCTTTTGGGTCGGGCTGAGCCAGCAGCCGTTGAATATCCTGGCGGGTGGTATCGTCAAGCGGGCTGGCCAGCCATTGCCGGGCCCGTTCGGTTGCCTGTTGATGGAGTGTTTTCATGTTTGCGGGCACAAAAATAATCGATTTACGGGCTTGGCGCGATGTGGGGGGGTGCCGATGGATAGGCCTGAAACTTTGGCCCGCGAATTGCGTAAGCAGAAAGCATTAACCCAATTTCTCATTTTTATGAAATCATTTCTAGTTACTGCCGGGCTTCTGCTTTCGGTAGCCGCGGCTTCGGCCCAGGAGTACAAGGTCATCACCACGGTTGAATCCATTGTGCCGGGCGGCTTGGGCCGGTCGCGCATGACGGAAGCCAAAGAAAATGGCGATTACAAGCCCCTCACCACCTCGCGCGTAAAGGGCACCAAGAGCGAGCAGGGCGATGTGAAACGCGATGACGTGAAAATCGATGCCTTTGACGAAACAAAACTGTTGAACTTTTACAGCATTGTGGGTATCAACTTTCAGAACATCGCTTCCAACGATGCGGTGGTCACCTCCAAGCTCAACGAGATGGCCAAGGAGGGATGGACGTTGATTTTCGTGACGAGCGGAGTGGAGAGCGATGCGGGCAAGTCGGATGGCGATGGTATCTTCATCACCCGCTACATCTTCAAGCGATAGGCAACGCGGACTTCTATCTTTTTTCCCGCGGGTCGAGCGGATGAGCGTAGATTTGTCGAATCGGTTCTACATTCATCTGCGAGATCCGCGGGAGATTGCTTTTGTTCGGCTTCTGTTCCCGGAGATAGCGCAGATGGGCGAAAAGATTGCTCCTGCTCGGCTTTTGTTCCCGCAGATAGCGCGGATGGGCGCAGATGGAGGCTGTGTCATTGTCTGCGTGATCCGCGGGAAAAAAGATTGCTTTTGCTCGGCTTTTGTTCCCGCAGATAGCGCGGATGGGCGCAGATTCCTCGTGCGTTACCGTCTGCGTTGATCTGCGAGATCCGCGGGAAAAAAATTGCTTTTGCACGGTTTCTATTTCCCGCAGATAGCGCAGATGGGCGCAGATGGAGGCTGTGTTATTATTGTCTGCGTTGATCTGCGAAATCCGCGGGAAAAAAGATTGCTTTTGCTCGGCTTTTGTTTCCCGCAGATAGCGCGGATGGGCGCAGATTAGGGCTGTGTTATTGTCTGCGTTGATCTGCGCGCGAATTTCATCACAAATTTCCCCGCAGTTCCTGTTCGCGTTCAATGGCTTCAAACAGCGCCTTGAAGTTACCCTTGCCAAACGACTTGGCCCCGTTTCGTTCGATGATCTCAAAAAACAAGGTGGGCCTGTCCTGCACCGGCTTGGTGAATATCTGCAACAAGTACCCCTCCTCATCGCGGTCAATCAGGATGTTGAGTCTTTTCAGTTCTTTTAAATCTTCGTTGATGTGGCCCACGCGGTCGAGAATGTCTTCATAGTAGATTTCCGGCACGTACAGGAACTCCACCCCGCGTTGCCGCAGTTCTCCCACCGTGTGGATGATGTCGTCTGTGGCAATGGCAATGTGTTGTACCCCCGGACCGTTGTAGAACTCCAGGTATTCGTCAATCTGCGATTTCTTTTTGCCCTCGGCAGGTTCGTTGATGGGGAACTTGATGTAGCCATTGCCATTCGAAACGACCTTCGACATCAGCGCGCTGTATTCGGTAGAGATATCGTTATCGTCAAAGGTCACGAGCAGGCTAAAGCCCATGACTTTTTCGTAGAACTCCACCCAGTGGTTCATTCGGCCCAATTCCACATTGCCCACGCAGTGGTCTACATACTGTAGCCCGATAGGCGTGGGCTTCACGCTGTTCGTGATGGCCCGGTAGCCGGGCAAAAAGGGACCGCGGTAATTTTTCCGTTCCACAAACGTATGGATCGTTTCGCCATAGGTTTTTATGGACGCCACCACCACCTCCCCATGTTCGTCTTTGAGCCGCTGCGGGCGGGCCGCTTCCTCCGCTCTGCGCAAGGTGGTCTCCCTAAACGACTTCGCGGCATCGTCCACCCACAAGGCGAGTACCTTTACGCCATCGCCATGTTTTTGAATGTGCTGCGATATGGGCGAGTCGCTACGCAGGGGCGAAGTGAGCACCAACCGGATCTTGTTCTGCTTCAAGACATACGAGGCGCGGTCGCGCAGGCCGGTTTCGGGGCCTGCGTAGGCAATGCATTCAAAACCAAAACAGTGTTGATAGAACAGCGAAGCCTGTTTGGCGTTGCCCACGTACATCTCGATGTGATCGGTGCCGTTGATGGGAAGGAAATCGGTGCTCATACTGACTGTTTTTTGACGAGTCAAAAGTAACGATTCCATTTGTTTTTTGGTTTTGAAAATCCTTTGGGCAATCTTTGGCAAAATTTTTCCGATGGACATCAGCGCACTGGACAAAGCCCTTCAGCAAATCGCAATCAAACGCACCGAACTGGCCAAGGTGGACTACAACAATCCGAAGTATGACGACCTGGAGGAGGAACTGCACGATTTGGAAGACGCGTTTCAGGTAACCTATGGCGATTACCTGGAAGAGGTGCTACAGGACGTGCATGATAAGTATTGCCCGGAAAGTGAAGTGCTGTACCCCGTAGCCTATTTGGCTAAGTCGTATCAAATCAACGGCAACGAATTCAAGGTGGCGCCCTCAGACGGGGTATTTGTGGAGGTGGAGAAATTCAATGGCAAAGACACCAAGTTAGTCATCGTGCCGGCTCCCGTGCGCATCTTGCTGAACATCGGCAAAGACAAGCAAGAGGTGGTGTGGCAGGCGAAGTAGGCCTTTTTTGATCAGTTGCTTCACTCTCGTTCAAAAGTAATCCACCGGCTATAGATGTGTATTTTTAGCCCTGTGGTCGTTCTTGAGCAACTAAGTTTTATTTGCTGACCCTCGTCCTGCTGAATCCGCAGGTTGTGTTCCTCCACGTGTAGTATTCCCGAATAGACCGTAAAGTACCTCGTGTGTGGTTTGCCCCACTCGGCAACCGGCATAAAGATTTCTAATCGCAATTCGCGATTGGCCGCTTTCGATACTTCCATTTTCCAGCGACCAGTGCACGGATATAAATCAACCCAAGTGCTAAAGTTGAGACCGTGCGGCAGCACTTCGATGTCTTCTGTGGAGATCCACTTACTGAGCGCGGTCAAGATGTCTTTCATGCGGTCAGCTTGGTTCGTCTAAATCCGTTTGGGAAGGGCACAAACGCGTTTAAGCAAAACCCAACTTTTTCCTGACCCTTCCCAGTACTTCGCGGGCAATTGATGCAGCTCGTTTTTCACCGGCTTGAAGTTTTTCTTCCAACGCAGCCGGATTTGATAGGTAAAAGTCAAACGCTTCGCGCTCCGCTTTGTACTTCGTCACCAGCAAGTCAAAGAGTGCCTGCTTGGCGTGGCCATAACCGAAATTTCCACCCCGATACCGCGCCCGCAGCTCGGCCGTTTGTTCGGGCGTGGCGATGAGTTGGTAGATGGCAAAGGTAGTGTCCGTATCGGGATTTTTGGGTTCCTCCAAGGGCGTAGAGTCGGTTTTAATGGCTTTGATTTGCTTTAGTAACTCTTTGTCGGGCAGGAATATGTCCACCGTGTTGCCGTATGACTTGCTCATTTTTTTGCCGTCCGTTCCCGGGATGGTCATCACCGTCTCTTCAATTTTTGCTTCGGGCACAACAAAAGTATTGCCATATTGATTGTTGAAGGCCGTGGCGATGTCGCGCGCCATTTCCAGGTGCTGCTTTTGGTCTTTGCCTACGGGCACGTAGTTGGCATCGTATAAAATGATGTCGGCCGTCATCAGCACGGGATAGGTAAAGAGCCCCGCATTCACATCCGAAAGCCGGTCGGCTTTGTCTTTGAAGGAATGCGCATTGGCCAGCATGGGGTAGGGCGTCAGGCAGTTGAGATACCACGTCAGTTCGCACACTTCGGGGATCCGGCTTTGACGGTACAGCACGTTTTTCTCAATGTCAAAACCAAACGCCAGCCAGGCAGCCGCTACCGCATTCACGTTGTCCCTGCGGGTTTGGGCATCCTTGATGGTGGTGAGCGAGTGTAAATCGGCAATAAAGAAAAACGATTCGTTGCCGGGCTGTTGAGAAAGCCGAATAGCCGGAATGATGGCGCCCAACAAATTGCCTAAGTGGGGGCGGCCGCTGCTTTGAATGCCTGTGAGGATACGTGCCATAAGGCTGCAAAGAAAACAAATTGACCGCGAAAATTTTCATCGTAGTTTTGAAGCCATGAACGGGAAGATGAAGATGCTGTGGTTTTGTGTGTGGATGACGGGCCGCGCGGTTGCCCAGCCACTGGAACCACTTCAGTTTCAAGAGAAGACACACGACTTTGGCGAAGTGGAGGAGGAGGAAGGCATCATCACCTACGACTTCGTGTTCACCAATATGAGTCCGCGGCCGGTGAAAATCGTTTCGGTGAACGCCTCGTGCGGCTGCACCACACCCGACTGGACCAAAGACCCCGTTGCCGTGGGCAAGACCGGCTTTGTCCGCGTGAATTTCGACCCCGCGGGCAGGCCCGGGTATTTCAACAAGAGCCTGACCCTCGTCACCGATAGCCATCAAACACCCGTCACGCTTCAGATCAAAGGAAACGTAGTACGCGGAAAGGCGGTGTCGGAAAAAGAATTTCCGGCCATCAACGGACAACTTCGGTTGCGCCATTCGTCTTTTAACCTGGGTAAGGTCTATGTCAACAAAGCCAATGCGGTGGCTGAGTTTGAGGTGGTGAACAAGGGGCCCAATGCCCTGCACATTAGCGAGGTCAACCATCCCGGTTACCTAAAAACGGAAATCCCCAGGGTGATCTCCGCAGGCGAGAAAGGGCTGATCAAGATCTGGATGGATGCCAACGCACGCAAGCAGTGGGGGTTTGTGTCGGAAAGCATTCACCTCGCCACGGATGATCCGCTGCTGCCGGAAAAGTATTTCTCCGTGTATGCCACTATTGAGGAGTTTTTTCCGGTGCTCACGCCCGAGCAAGCGGCCAAAGCCCCAGCATTGAAACTCTCGCTTCTGTCGTTTGACCTGGGCCGCATCAAGCAAGGGAACACCGTGCTCCGGCAGGTGGTCTTGAAAAACACGGGCAAAGCCGAACTGGCCATCCGCGAAGTGCAACCCAACTGCCCGTGTGTATCTGCCGCAGTGGCATCCACCACGCTGAAACCCGGCCAGGAAACGATGCTGACGATTGGTTTTGACACCCAAGGCCGCAGTGCCAGCCAACAGAAGGCCGTCACGATTTACTCCAATGATCCAAAAATGCCGGTACAGCGCGTCACGCTCACGGCTTTTGTGGAAGACTAGACCCGGTCGCACGCCCGCAAAAGCGAAGATGATTTCTTGGTGTGATCATTGCGATTTTTTTTAGATATTGAACCAGTAAAACCAAGGCCGGGGCAGCAACACAATTTTTTGTTTATCGTAAAAAGAACCGATGCAGTTAATTCGAGTGGGTCTGTGGCTAGTGTGCTTAGCATCGGTTACTGGGGGGTATGGGCAAACCGACTCCGCCCGGAGGAAGCCAATCAACATTTTTCCGATTGTCGGGTACAACCCCGAAACGAGCGTGATCTTTGGGGCGGGTATTTTTTATGCGCTGCGCCCTTCGGATTCGGTTAACCGGGTGTCATTTGTAAACGGAAACGGACTTGTCACGCTCAACCGCCAATGGCAAGTCTGGTCAGGCATTAACTATTTTACCCGTCAGGAAAAATACTACATCCAGGCGGGCATCAGCTACAATAATTTCCCGCTGTTTTTTTATGGCATCGGTGAAGACATCAACATCCGCGAGCGCGAGCTTTTCAGTTCAAGTAACCTTCGCGTGCAGGCGTTGGTATATCGCTCGGTTTACAAAAAACTGTTTGTCGGGGCCGGGTTTCGGTATGGCAATGTGCACCGCTTGGATTTTCAGCAAAACGGTATTCTTGAGCAACTGGCGCCCGTGGGGCTTTTTGGAAACTACTACGCGGGCACGCAGGTGGGGGTGCTGCTGGACAACCGCGACAGCCAACTAACCCCCACCCGCGGGTGGCTGCTGAACGCAACCCAGTTTGTTCATGCACGTGTGCTGGGCAGCGAATATGACTTCATCAACTACCAATTTGATGTGCGCCACTACCGCAAGCTTTGGAAGGAACGCGGCCATGTTTTGGCGTTTCAAGTGTTTGCTATCCACAACGTGGGCGATGTGCCATTTACCGAATTGGCCCTGTTGGGAGGCGATAATTCCATGCGCGGCTACTACCTGGGCAAATACCGCGATAAAAATTACTGGACGCTGCAGGTGGAGTATCGCCACCAAGTGAATGGCTGGCTTGGGTTTGTCACGTTTGCCGGCATGGGCAGCATTGCGCCAACCCTGGCCGACTTTGGGCAGGCCACGCTGCTGCCAAACTGGGGAGTAGGCGCGCGGTTCAAATTGATCCCGCGCGAAAATCTAAACCTGCGGATAGACTATGGCCTTGGGCGCGATACCGGCAATTTCTATTTCGGCATTTCCGAAGCGTTTTAGCCGATCGCTGCTCCCGAATCGTCTAGCGACCGCAGCCTCCCTTCCAACGTCTTGATTTTGGCTTCGGCATCGGCTTTCTTCTTCAGCTCGGCTTCGATCACCGCGGGCGGTGCACCCGCCATAAACTTTTCGTTGGTGAGCTTGCTGTTGACGGACTTCAGAAACCCGGTGTAGTAGTTGATCTCTTTGACCGCTTCCGCGCGTTCCTTGTCAAGGTCGATTTTACCATTCACGGCCACAAAAAACTCATGTGACTTCACCAGCAGGCTGACAGCACCCGTGACTTTTTCGCGCACAAAACCCACTTCGCTTAAGCTTGCCAGCTTGCGCACCACCGGCCAAAAGGGCCCAACCCACGTTTGCGCGTCTTCGTTGGCGAAGAAGGGGAGCGCCTCCTTGGGCGACAGGCCTTTGGCATTCCGCATGTTGCGCACTTCGCTCACGATCTCAAAGGCATCCGCACCTTGGCGCAGCAGGGCCGCGTCCACCGGGCCGGGCGTGGGCCAGGCGGCCACCATCACGTTGTTGCGCTCGCTTCGCTCGCTTCGCTCGCGCAATTCCCCCCACAACTCCTCCGTGATAAACGGCATAAACGGATGCAACAACCTGAGTATCGTTTCAAAAAAACCAAGGGTCTGCTCATAGGTGGTGCGGTCGATGGGTTTTCCATAGTCGGGTTTGATGATCTCCAAATACCAGGCGCAGAAATCATCCCACGTGAGTTTGTAGGCTGTCAGCAATGCATCGCTCATCCGGAACTTGGCAAAGTGGTCGTCCAACTCGGTTAGGCCTTGGTTCACCCGCGACTCAAACCACTGCGTGGCTACCGCGCTAGCCTCGGGTTGGGGCAGGTCGGCCACGTCCCATCCTTTCACCAGGCGGAAGGCATTCCAGATCTTGTTGGCAAAGTTGCGTCCCTGTTCGCACAGCTTTTCGTCAAACAGCAAGTCATTGCCGGCAGGGGAGCTAAACAGCATGCCCGTGCGCACGCCATCTGCTCCATATTTTGAAATCAACTCCAGCGGGTCGGGCGAGTTGCCCAAACTCTTAGACATTTTGCGGCCGAGTTTGTCGCGCACAATGCCCGTGAGGTACACATCTTCAAACGGCTTTTCGCCCATGTATTCGTACCCGGCAATGATCATGCGCGCCACCCAAAAGAACAGAATTTCGGGTGCCGTCACCAACACCTGGGTCGGGTAGAAGTAGCGCAGGGTAGGGTTTTTGGCATGAATGATTTTGCCGCGTTGGCGATCAAAGCAGGCGTCTTCAAATCCTTGAAACACCGCCATCGGCCACAGCCAACTCGAAGCCCAGGTGTCCAACACGTCCTCGTCTTGGCGCAAGTGGCTGGCCGGCACGGGGCGGCCCGCTTTGGCGGATGCCAGGGCCACCGCCTCGTCCAATGTTTCGGCCACCACAAAATCGTCTTCCCCGGTACCATAGTAATAGGCCGGTATGCGATGGCCCCACCACAGTTGGCGCGAAATGCACCAATCGCGCACGTTCTCCATCCAATGGCGGTACGTGTTCTTGAATTTGGCGGGGTGCAGCCTTACTTCGTCTTTCTCCACGGCTTCTTTGGCGCGCACCGAAATCTCTTTCATCTTGATGAACCACTGCAGCGAAAGCTTTGGTTCAATGACGCTGTTGGTGCGCTCTGAGCGGCCGATGCGCGTGATAAACTCTTCTTCTTTCACCAGGTGGCCGGCTTCGCGCAAGTCGGCAACGATTTCCTTGCGGACTTTAAAGCGGTCTTTGCCGATGAACTTGGGGAGTTCGCATTTTTCATTCAGCGTGCCATCGTCATTGATGGTATCGATGATCGGCAACTGATGGCGCAGCCCGATTTCGTAGTCGTTTACATCGTGCGCGGGGGTCACTTTCAAACAGCCCGTGCCAAAGGTTTCGTCCACGTAGTCATCGGCAATGACGGGAATGGGCCGCTCGATAAACGGCACCAGCACTTTTTTGCCGATCAGTTTTTGATAGCGCGCATCGGTGGGGTTTACGGCAATGGCCACATCGCCCATGATCGTTTCGGGCCGTTGGGTGGCAATGGTCACCCATTCATCGGCACTCCCTTGCACGCGGTAGCGGATGGAGTACAAGACTGACTTTTCTCCCTCTTCCTGGTAGATTACTTCCTCGTTTGACACCGTGGTGCGGGCTTCGGTATCCCAGTTCACCATCCGCAGGCCGCGGTAGATGTAGCCTTTCTGGTACAAATCGACAAACACGCGGATGACGGCCCGGTAGTAGTCGGGGTCCATGGTGAAGGACGTACGTTCCCAATCGCACGAGGCCCCGAGCTTTTTCAGTTGCTCCAGAATGATGCCCCCGTACTTCTCTTTCCACTCCCAGGCATGGCTGAGAAACGCATCGCGCGACAGCGAAGATTTCTTGATGCCCTTTTCGCGCAGCATGGCCACCACCTTGGCTTCGGTGGCAATGGAGGCGTGGTCTGTGCCCGGCACCCAGCACGCCTGTTTGCCCTGCATCCGGGCCCTGCGCACCAGTACGTCTTGAATGGTGTTGTTGAGCATATGGCCCATGTGCAACACGCCCGTTACGTTGGGCGGAGGTATGACAATGCAAAACGAGGCCTTGGCGGGATCGGGTTCGGAATGGAAAAAACCGTTGTCCTTCCAATAGCGGTACCATTTGTCTTCTACTTCGGCCGGGCTGTATTTGGTGGCTAGTGACATAGTGAATCGAAAAGACCGCAAAAGTAAGAAAATCACTTCGAAAAAGAGCGTTGTCAGGCAATCCAAACGCGGCCGCGCGCTCGTAGTTTATGTCATATATTTGGCTTTATGGAAAAGGTAGCGAAACTGGAGAATTACCAAAGTGAAAACATCGAATGGCGTCAGCTCATCAGCCTGGCAGCCTTGTACAGTTTTGTGATCATCGGGTGGATTGCCTACCACAACTACCAGCCAAAGCTGTTGGTGAAGTTTGACTTTGTGCAGTTTACATCCGCTTTACTCATTGCGCAGGGCGTTATCTTGGTGCTGACGCCACCCATTGCGGGGCGCCTGGGCGACCGCTTCCGGTTTCAGCGCGGGCACCGCATCCCGATCATCAGCTCGGGCATCAGCTTTGCGGCCATGATCTTCATGGCGGTGGCGTTTACGCTGTTTAGTTCGCCTGGCGAAACGTTCAAATGGATTTTGCCCATTCTCATCATTCTGTGGCTTATTGCCATGAGCATTTTCACCAGCCCGGCACTCTCCACGTTGGAGCTGTTCACGCCCGTGGAAAAACTACCCCGCGCCATGGCCCTGCTCACGATTGTCTCTAACCTGATCTATTCGCTGGAACCTGTCATCGTGGACATCATCGACTACCTCGGTGCGCCCCTCACCTTTGTGGCAGGCGGAGCCGGTGTGTTTTTGTCAGGCTATGCGTTGCGTAAAAATTCCTTGAATTTATTTGGTGCCAAAGGGAGCCAGCGGCCGCAGGCTTCGTTTACGTTTGATACCAAGCGTTCGCCATACGGACTCATTTTGTTGTTTGGCTTGGGATTGGGTGTTGTCACCACATTGCTTTTTGATTTTGTTCCCGAGCGGCTGGAACTGAGTTTGGGGGTGTGGTTTGGCCTGTCGGGCAAACAGATGTTGGTGGGCATCCTGGTGTTGTCGGCCGTGCTATCGTTGCCCGCCAGCAACTGGATCGGTAAGCAAGGGTTAGCCAAAGCCTATCGCGCAAGTCTGGTGACTGCGCTGGCCATGGGCTTGGTGTTGATGGTGGTTGCCCAGGCGCCCGTGGCACTGGTGGCTACGCTGGTGTACGCAGTGGCCTTCACCGTCTTGTCGGTGTCAGGGCTGCCGCTGGCCATCGAAAGGGCCAACTACTTTGAGAAAGTATACTGCGTGGGTTTTTTCTTTAGCGGGGTGGCGATACCCGAAGCCATATTGAAAATTGTGGAGAGCTTTTGACGGGTTGCCAGCTAAATTCGTCACCTCTCCATGCGTATGCGCCAGTCGGCCGGGTAGAGGTTGTTGATGCGGCTGCCCAAAAGATTAACCCAGCCCAACGGGGTGTTTTGATATGTAGCCAACGCAAAGCCTTTGCTTTCCTGTGCCAGGTTCAACACATCTTTTCGCAAATAGGCGATGGCCTCTGCGTACGATAAGTGCAGGTTGGCGAATGCCTCCTTGTTCACCTCCACCGACACAGCCAAGGCATGTTCGGGTATCATCTTATCGTGCTTGAGTCGCCCCACGGCCAGGCCACGCTGCACGACTTTCAAACGACCCGATAGAAAGGAAATGAGCATCTGGTGGTCGGCCGGCACGGCCAACAGCAAGTCGCCCTGCTCTTGAAACGAAAGTCGCTGCGGGTTCCGCAACCAGGCAGATGCCTTTTCGATGGCCAATCTGTTTGCTTTTTGTGCTTTGGCATACACAGCCGGTGGTTTCGTTGCTTTGGTCTTGCGCAGCACTGCCAGGTAGAAGCCTTCGCCCTGCACGCGGTGCGGATAGCATTGATAGCCGATTTCCCGGGGCTCAACACCCCAGGCAGGGTCTAGCGCAAGAGGCACTACTTCGGCTACGCCTGCTTGCGTCAGGCGTTGCAGTTGCCGTTCGTTTTCTTCCGGGTTGTAGGTGCAAGTCGAGTAGATTAACACACCGCCCTCGGCCAGGGCCGGCCACACCGATTGAATGATGCGCTGTTGCCGCAGCGAACAAAGTCGTGCATTGTCCACCGACCACTCCATGGCGGCATGGGCATCCTTCCGGAACAGCCCTTCGCCCGAACACGGAGCATCGATGACGATGACGTCAAACAATCCCGCCAAGGCAGCGAAATGGTCCGGATCGCTTTGGGTCACGACCGCATTGGCATGGCCCCACTTTTGAATATTTTCCGACAAGATGCTGACGCGACTGCGGATCACCTCGTTGCTGACCAGCAAACTGTCGTGCGAGAGCAGACTTAGCAGGTGTGTCGACTTTCCGCCCGGGGCTGCGGACACATCCAAGGCCACGAGGGGTTGTGTCACATCCACGCTTTGCCGCAGTGCTTGCTCCAGCAACATCGAGCTGGCTTCTTGCACATAGAAGGCCCCGGCATGCAATAGCGGGTCGAGCGTAAACGAGGGCCGGGCCGGCAGGTAGTAGCCCTGCTGACACCACGGTATGTTTTTGCCATCGGTGTGATACCCTTTTTGTGGATGCAGCCGGATGCTGGTGGGCGACTCGCTGCCCAGCGCATGCACAAAGGCATCGTAGTACATACCCAGCTGCGTTCGCATGCGGTGTTCAAAGGCGGCTGGCAACATCATGCGAAGGTACGCGATGCCCGCGACTTTTTTGGAAATGACGGCTTCAGGTTTTGCCAAGCCGGTCGTTGCACGGCTTGTGGTTTGGCCGTAGCTTTGACCATCATGATTGCCGCCAATGATCCTACGCTGAGAAGTTGGGTGCCCGTGCCGCCCGGTTCG
>JALONI010000125.1 GCA_025455015.1 Cyclobacteriaceae bacterium
TCTCAATTGTCAGCTTAGCATATTTTTCGGAATTCTCGGCAATATAATCGCCAATGTCACTGAGGTCATTTATCGCTTGATCTGTCCAAATCAGTTTAACCATTTGGTCAACTTTGTTTTGGCTTGTTCCTCGGTATTCACCTTCCCGTCCTTTGCTTCTTGGCGTCCTTTTTCAATTTTTTCGATGATGATCAGTCTTTCGATAACCTCGTCTATCGAGAACTCGTCTGGGAGTTTATTGATGGATTCAAGTACAGTGGATTTTCTCATTTTTTGTGCGGATTTACTGCTCAAGTTAGGCAAAAAAATCATTTGAGCAGCCAGTTCACTTTCAGTGAATTTGGCGAGTCGGAAAGCACTACACATTTCAAATAACCATTCTGTCCAAACTTTAGGGGGTCAATACATTAAGTACAAATTTCCCTTTGAGGTTTTTAATATTGATTCTAATTCTCTTCTATCCAGTCAACGCTTGTATCCATGGTCCCGGTATCAAAGTAGATCAATATTGCGGATTCAATGTTTGCTTTATCAGTCAACCAAGTCTCCGGATAAAAGTCTATCTGTCCGTTCGATAATTTAAATTCCTGTGTCTTGCTTTCGTCTCCAGATTTATTATTTGATCTAAATCCAGAGTCACCGCCATGTCTTACGTACATAAAAAATGCACTTTTAGGATTTGTCAGAATGCACAAGGCACTCTTTCCATGTCCTTTAAGCCATATTTCATGATAGTTGTCTGCGAGGGCAGTGTTTAAAATTGAAATGAGATGATCTCTTGATTTCAATTCTCTTTTGATTATCAATTATAATTGTCTTTGTCAAATTAAACGGTCTTTGTTACGGTTTGCCAGCAACATTTCGCTATGTGCAGTTGCTCGCAGGTCTAATATAGCAGCAGCCACCAGAAAATGCAAGAAAGCCAGTTAAATGGTCTGAATTGGAGGATGTTTTTTTGGGCAGTAGGTGCGCCTCTACACCAGATGGCGCGTCTGAATGGTGTTTATCCGAACCCCGCGGCAGGGATGGAGCGGCCTGTTTGAGCCACGCCACGGGCGGGGCGAGTAGCGACAGCCCGGTGGGGCGCCTCGCACCAGCCGCCCTCATATTCCTTACCAAACGTCTTGCCTTAGCCGCCTCTACTTGCCGTCCGGCTCCACCAGCAGCCCGGCATTGTACTGCTCCGTGCGTACCAACTGCCCCTGCTCGTCATAGTACTTCCAGGCCTTGTGCTTCTTGTTGGCCACGTATTCGCCCTGTTCTTTGATTTGGCCATTGGCATGGTAGGCCGTGAAGAGGCCCTGCAGTCGGCTGAACATGTAGTGGGCCTCGGTCTCCACCTGACCATTTTCGAAGTAGGTTTTGGCGGGGCCGGTGATGTGATTTTTGTCGTACGTCTGCTCAATGGCCTTTTGGCCGTTGGCATGGTAGCGTATGTGCAGACCCTGGCGCTGCCCTTCCACATAGCGTTCTTCCACGCGTTGCGTCTTGCCGTCTTCATAGAAGAACGTCCACTTACCGTGGGGCTTGAAGTTGCGGAAGTTTTTCACGTACACGGGTTTTCCTTGCTCGGTGAATTCCTCCTCTGTAGAGAGGATGCCGGTGCCAAAAATCTGCTCTTTGTGTTTGGCCTGGCCGTTGGGGTGGTACACGATGTTGGTGCCTGTCTTGAAGCCGTTTTTGTAGTTGAACCGATGTTTGACCTGGCCGCCCGGATAGTAGCCGGTGTTGTCGCCATGGAGTTTGCCCGCTATGAAGTGGCCTTCCAGGATGAGGTGGCCTTCGGGGTCATAGTTTTTGAAGTCGCCTATTTTTTCGCCCGGCTTGATTTCGTAAATCATTTCGAGTTGGGCATTGGGGTAGTATGATTTGTATAGGCCCGCTGCGTAGCCGTTTACATAGTTCACTTCGGTTTCGAGCACGCCACTTTCGTAGTAGGTGCGGGTGATGCCGTTGGGCACTTTGTTGCGGTAGGGGATTTCCTTTCGGAGTTGGCCCGTGGGGAAGTATTCCTTGAGCAGGCCATCGGGCTTTCCTTCGGCAAACACCGACTCGCTTTTGATGATGCCCGTATCAAAAAAAGACTTGACGGAGTCCACCAGTTTGTTTTGCTGGTAAAAGGCGCGCTGGATGGGCAGGCCCATGGTGTTGTACACTTCTACGGGGCCGTGGCGCATGCCGTTGTCATAGGCGATTTTGCGCAGCAGGGCGCCTTGTTCGCTGTACTCCAAAAACTGGCCGTGGCGGTAGCCGTTGTCGAACGCCCCGTCAATGGCCAGCTTGCCGTTGGGGTGAAAGCGCTTGTACTTGCCGTGTATGACCTCGGGGTTGTCGGGCAGCACGGTGTATTCTTCCTGTAGCTGCGTTTTCAGCGGATCGTAGAAGGTGCGCACCAGGCGGGGCTGGGCGATGGCCGCGGTGACGACCAGGCACAGCAGCCAGGCAGCCAGGGGCCCCCGTGCGTGGCGTTTGGAAAAGGGCAGGTGGTTGTGATGCATGTTACCAAAACGAAATCAGCGGCTTTCTATTTTGTGCGGCCTGTTGACCGGGATTTTCTACAACCGTTCGATGACGATGGCCGAGGCACCGCCACCGCCATTGCAGATGCCGGCTACGCCTATGTTGGCTTTCTGCTGCCCCAATACGGAGGCCAGCGCCATGGTGATGCGCGTGCCCGAGGCACCGAGCGGATGGCCCAGCGCAACTGCGCCCCCGTTGACGTTGACACGGGCGGGGTCTAGGCCGAGTTTGACGTTGTTGGCAATGGCGACAGCCGCGAACGCCTCGTTGATCTCATAGAATGACACGTCCTTCTTATCGACCCCTGCGCGTTGCAGCGCTTTGGGGATGGCCAGCGAGGGGGCGGTGGTGAACCACATCGGGTCATGGGCGGCATCGGCAAAGCCGAGGATTTTGGCGATGGGTGTGAGCCCGAGTTCTTTTGCTTTTTCTTTGCTCATGAGCACCACGGCTGCGGCCCCGTCATTGATGGTGGAGGCATTGGCGGCCGTCACGGTGCCTTCTTTGGTGAACACGGGCTTGAGTTGTGGAATCTTATCAAAGTTGACGTTTTTGTATTCCTCGTCTTCGGCAAAGAGGGTGGTGTCACCTTTCTTACCGGTAATTTCCACCGGCACTACTTCGTCTTTGAATTTTCCGGTTGCCCAGGCGGCCGCGGCCCGCTGGTAGCTGTCGATGGCGTAGGCATCCTGCTGTTGGCGGCTGATGTTCATTTCCTTGGCGGTATTATCGGCACACACGCCCATGGCGCACTGGTTGTACACATCGGTGAGGCCATCGTAGGTGAGGCCGTCCAGCAGTTCACCGTTGCCGTACTTGTAGCCGTAGCGCGCCTTGGTGAGGTAGTAGGGGATGCTGCTCATGTTTTCCATGCCGCCCGCCACCACGATGCTGTTGTGGCCGAGTTGGATGGACTGCGCGCCCAGCATGATGGCCTTCATGCCCGAGGCGCACACTTTGTTGACGAGCGTGCAGGGGATGTTGTAGCCCATGCCGGCCGCCACCGCCACCTGGGTGGCGGGTGCCTGCCCAAGGCCCGAGGAGATGACGTTTCCGATAAACACTTCATCCACCAACGCGGGCGCAAGGTTGATTTTGTTCAGGGCACCTTTCACGGCTGTGGCACCCAGTTGAGTGGCTTTGATGCTCGCCAGCGTGCCGCCAAAACTGCCAATGGGTGTGCGGGCCATGGCTACGATGTATACTTCTTTCATGGGTGAGGTGGGGTTATTACCAATCGGGTTTGTTTTTGTCTTTCGGCTTGGTGGCCTTGCGTTTGTTTTGCTGCAGGTATTGGATTTCCTGGTTTTTCATGGCTTCCAAAATCATGCGTGCTTTCTGCTCGTCCATTTGCAGTTGCTTTAGTTTCTCGGAGAGGTCAGGGGGCGTCTCCTTTTTGTCTTCGGGCTTGTCTTCCGGCTTTTCGTCTTTTGGTTCTTGCTCTTTCTTCTCGGGGTCTTTTTTTTCTTGCTCTTTCTCTTTTTTTTCTTGCTCCTGTTTCTCTTGTTCTTTTTTCTCCTGCTCTTTTTGCTCCTGGTCTTTCTTCTGCTGATCTTGTTTTTGCTGCTGCTCCTGTTGTTTTTGCTGTTTTTCTTGCTGCTGTTGTTCTTTCTTCTGTTGCTCCAGCAGTTTTTTGAGTTGTTGTAATTTTTTATTGGACGGCTCTGCCCGCAGTCCTTTGTTTACGCTGGCCAGTGCTTCATCCATGTTTTTGCGAATGAACTGACCGGAGCCTTGGTGAAAGTACTCGTTGCCGCCCTGTGCCCACAGCACGGAGGCGGCCAGCAACACGAGCAGGGTAAGGCCCGCGCGCAGAAGGTTATGGCTGTTGGTCAATTTCATAAATCGCCTTCAATCGTTGTTCCATGTCTGCCTGGGCGTTCAACCGCGGGTCGCGTTTGCGCGACACAGCCAGAAACCGGTAAGCCAACCCGTACTGACGTTGGCTCACGAGGCGATCCACCGTGGCCAGCACCTCGTTCGGGAAGTTAAACACTCGTTGCAGGAGTTCATAATTGTAGCGGATGGAGTCGTTCGTGGGGTCTTGGCGGAGGGCGTTTTGGTAGTGGGTGATGGCTTCTTGCAGGGCGCTTTCCCATTGGGCGGGGTCAGGTGGTGTGAACTTCACCGTGGCATTGCCCAATTGATTTTGGGCCAGCGAGGCCATCGTTTTTTGGGGTGAGGCAGCCAGCGCCTGGTACACGGCCATGACGGTATCGAGCGCATAGCGTTGGGTGGTGTCGTCCATGCCTTTTTCCAGGCGCACCGCAAACCCGGCATGGGCAAAGTTGAGCGACACGCGCTCATCGGAAATCATCAACGAGTCCAGCACGCGGCCCAGGCTGCGTTGGGCGCCCGCGGGGTTGCCGCCCAGCAGTCCCTTTTTTCCTTGATCAATCAGGCGGTTGTACTCGGCAATGGGCGACTGGCGCCACGCCACCCACGAGGCCACGCCACCGGCCAGGCCCAAGGCCAACAAAACGGCTGCCACAAGGTAGAGTGTCTGCTTCATTACATTATATGCGCACCGTGCGGATGGAGACAAATGCATCGATCAACAGCAGCGCGAGGGCGGCTGCCAGAAAATAGAAGTAGCGGTTGGCGCTGGCGTCCACCAGGCGGGCATCGCGCACTTCACCTTCCAGTTGGCTGATGGTATTGATTAATTTGGTCACTTCGTTTTTGCGTTCGTTGATTTCAAAGTAGTCTCCGTTGGTTTTGCTGGCCAGCTCTTGTAACGCGCGG
>JALONI010000065.1 GCA_025455015.1 Cyclobacteriaceae bacterium
TTCTGAATGGTATAAGGTGATTCGTTAGGATTTGCAGAAGCATCACTTCTGACACCTCTAATTGAGTACGCATAGTAGAATTTGTCTATTTTTCTATACACAATCGTGCTTGATATTCGGTTAGTCTCAATAGAATGTTGGACGATCGCTAAAGTACCTGCTTTTATAACTAGGCTTCCTTTGAAGGACGTAAGGTTTACTCCGTATCCCGTTATTTTTCTCGTTGGTTTTGGAATTATGTAAGAGATTTTTAGGACAGTATCATTTTCGTATAGAGTTGACCCTTCATACCGAAATTTTATTTTTTGATGATTTTCCTCGTTAAAAACGCCAAACTTTTCCGGATTGGCGATGACATCAAGTGCACGAATTTCGTGGGTTGGGATGTAGCGGCCGCGAAAAAAGTCATCCCCACTTATTTTGGCTTCCCTTATTTCGAATCTTCTTTTGCCAGAGGGAAGATATCCGGGGTAGTATCCAGCTATTATGCATTCCGCTAGAGTTGTGTCTTTTTTTGTGTTATTGGAGATTGTCATTTGGGAGTAGTACTCGCAGTTAAATGGTGATTGCACGTAATTGATTTGTATACTTCGAATAGCGTCTTTAACTAAGTCTTTTGAATTTATTGAGTCCCCGACCACTAACAGTTCATCCAAGATTTCGATTGAGGGTTGTAGGGAGAATGTGTGCCGTTTTTCTGTTTTTGGCTGGGTAAATTTTTTTGTTTCATACCCTATCGATGAAATTTGGATTTTCTTGTTGGCGTCTTCTATAGAGATTGCCAGGCTGAAGTTCCCATGTTCATCTGCCGATGTTCCTTTTTTGGTTTCAGCGATAGATATACTAGCGTAGGGAACAGGTAGATTGGTTGAATTGTCAAGTACTTTGCCGTGAATGATGTTAGTGCTCTGTGGCATTTGAGCGTTGCAAAGCGTACTGAGTATAATTGCGAGGGGTATTAAAGGAGAGTAAATTTTCATGTTTTGAATCCAATTCGTTGGGTTATTCTACTACGCTTTGAAGGTTAAGCTTGCTCGAATACTGGTGGTTGGTGGAGAGGCTGCTATGAAAAGCAGCCTCTTTAAAAGGTTATCGTTCACATCGACAAGTCGGGCCATTTCCGGTATAGTTCCACGAGAATTGACATCTGTCTCCGGTTGATAGTGAGTAAGTGAACCCACCCTTTACATTCGTCATTTCACTTTTATCAAGTGATGCGAGCGTTTCTTTGCTCAATGACAATTTTTTTCCAATTTTTAATTTGTTCATGTTTATGAATTTTTGGTTTCGAGCATAATACCACCTTGATATTATGGCGTTGCTGATGTCGCGATCACCAACTTGGCAATGCTAAAATATTAGCAGGGTGTCCAATGCCATTGGACTGCCCTAGAATTCTGTTTCTTTTTTCTATGTCTGTGCGTTGCGCCCCACCTTTTAATTTGTTTTTGGAAGTATCTCCTATTAACAAGTTGAATTCGTTTACATAATAATAGCTGCACGTGCGCGTGCAATAGCATATTTGAGCCCCCAATTCTTTCATTTCGCGCAGGTTCTCCATCAACATGCTACGCGAAATGCCGAGCTTGCGCGCAAAATCGCTTGCACATCCGGTTGCTTTTCTCCGGATCAAGTCGTCCATCCGCCTCAGCCGGTCCACGTATTTCAACAGACTCATAACTCGTTGTATTTAGGTTCCCAGTTCCAATTGATTTCTTACCAGTTCAAAATACCGTCCTTTGGCCCATGTAAGTTTTTCGTGGGTGCCCACCTCCACAATTTTGCCCTGTTCCAGCACCACAATCTGGTTGGCATTCTTTACCGTACTCAACCGGTGCGCAATTACGAGAACTGTTTTACCCGCAAAAAACTGGTCGAGGTTTTCCATGATTACCTTCTCATTGTTGGCATCTAACGCGCTGGTGGCCTCGTCAAAGAGGATAAATTCGGGGTTTTTGTACACGGCCCGGGCAATCAGCAGCCGTTGCTTTTGACCTTGGCTGAGCCCGATGCCGTTGGCACCCACCTTTGTATTATAGCCCAGAGGAAGCGATTCGATATGTTCTTTGATATTGGCCACGGTGACGGCATGCGCCAGTCGGGCGCGATCGATTGTTTCCTTGCCCAAGGCAACATTACGCGCGATGGTGTCGGAGAAAATAAATCCGTCTTGCATGACCGTCCCGCAGCGCTGTCGCCAAATGTGCGCGTGAACCAAGTCCAACGGAGCGCCACCGACCTGTATTTGTCCGGCTGTCGGTTTGTAGAATTTAAGCAAAAGCTTTAGCAGGGTGGTTTTGCCGCTACCGCTGGCTCCCACAATGGCAGTCACTTTCCCCTCCGGGATGATCAGGTCAATATCGTTCAGCACCCTGGGCGAGTGAGGCCCTTCATATTGGAAGCAAACATTTTTCAGGATCAGCGTCTTGCTGTGGGGCAGTACATGCAAACGCTGGAATGAATCGGCCTCGGCCTCTTCATTTTCAAGACTGTGTATCTCGGCTATGCGTTCCAAACTGATTTTGGCGTCCTGGAAATCGCGGGTGAACGTAATGAACTCGTTGATGGGCGTGTTGAGTTGGCCAATGATATATTGAACGGCCAGCATCATGCCAAGGGTCATATCGCCATGTACTACGGCCAATGCAGCCATAGCGGTAATGAGAATATTTTTTGATTCATTAAGGAACAGGCCTCCGGCATCTTGATACTGTTGAAGGCGCGTGGCGGCCACATTTACATGAAAGAGTTTGGCCTGGATGCGTTCCCACTCCCATCGCTTTTGGGTTTCGCAGTTGTTGATTTTGATTTCGCCCATCGCCTGTACGGTCTGTATCAGGCTGCTTTGGTTGTCGGCCATTTGCTGAAACCGCTTGTAATCCAACTCCGCCCGCTTTTTCATAAACAGCAGTACATAGCCAATGTAGGCCGCACTTAGCCCGAAAAAGACCAGAAAAATAGGCACGTGATAAATGGCCAGAACAACCCCAAAGACGATGACGTTGACCAGTGAAAAAAGTATACTGAGGGAAGAGGTGCTGAGGAAGCGTTCAATGCGCGCATGGTCGTCTATTCTTCGGAGGATGTCGCCAATCATTTTACCTTCAAAAAAGGGCATGGGTAATTTGAAAAGCTTTACCAGAAAATCGGAGATGAGGGAGATATTTATGCGCGTACTAAGGTGTAGTAGTATCCAGCGCCTAATGAAGTCAACGGAAAGACGGCTGGCAAACAGCGCAAACTGTCCGGCCAGTACGAGATAAATAAACTGAATGTTGCGGGTGGTAATGCCCACGTCCACCACCGACTGGGTTAAGAACGGCAGAGCCAACTGGATTAAGCTTCCCGTGAGCAGACCGAGGATCAGTTGTGCCACCAGTTTTCGCTGACCGGACAAATAACCAGGCAGATAATTCAGGCTTCTTCGCTTGCTTTTTGCCGATTCGGGCTCGCGCTCAAAGAACTCGGGTGAAGGCTCCAGCAGCAGTAAAACCCCGCTTTCAACTCCATTATCTTGTGTTGAAAGCCATCCTTTTTGGAAGTCGGTATGAGAGTAGCGAATCAGGCCAATGGCCGGATCTGCCACGTGCACTTCCTTTTTGGTGATACGGTACACCACAACAAAATGCCGCTGATACCAATGGGCAATACATGGTAAGACCGCATCTTCGGCTAACTTTTTGAAGGGTACTTTAACACCCAACGTACGGAAGCCAATGGCCTCGGCTGCCTCGCTGATGCCCAACAATGATACACCTTCGCGGGTTAAAAATGCTTTATCTCGCAACTCGTGCAGGGAGTAGCTCCGCCCATAATGGCGGGCCACCATGCGCAGGCACGAAGGGCCGCAGTCCATGGCATCGAGCTGTAGATAAATCGGGAATTTTTTCAGCACTAAAACAAAACGTCTTAGTCAATATTCGCCTGTGGCAGGCGTAAAGTCAACCGTAGATTTACGGTAAAATCAACGCGATGTAAGAAGAGTGTAAGTTTATCTTGGAGTCAGTCACATTATGCCAGCCCCATCCGTACCGCTTTGGCGATGAGTTGCTCTTTGTTAGGCACATTAAATCGCTGATAAAGCCGTTGCCGGATGTCTTCTACCGTACGCGGACTTTTGTTGATCAGATCGCCAATTTCGCTGCTGCTACGGCCCTGGACAGTTGCTTGCAAAACTTTTTTTTCGGTTGGCGTCAGCTCCTCCGCAAGCCGGGTGCTGTCGGGGCGTTGCGCAGCCGCCAGGTATCTCTGAAGTGTGGTGGATACAGACGGAGTAAGATAAAACCCTCCGCTGGCGGTCACCCGAATAGCCTTGATCAATTCCAGTAGGTTATCGCGTTTACTGACAAAGCTCTTGGCCCCGCTTACGTGCATGGCCACAATGGTGGTATCGTGGTCATCCTCCGTGTAGGCAATCACCTGCGTGTGAGGGTACCTTTCTTTAATCCTTCGGGTAGCCGAAATACCGTCCATCACCGGCATGTGAACATCCATCAACACAATGTCAACGGGTGTGTCGCACAGACAATCCAGTAGTTTTTGCCCGTTTTCAGCTTGAATCAGCAACTGAAATCCGGAGTCGGAGGAAAGCGTTCTGGTGAGCACCAACCGAAGGGCGGGGTTATCTTCCGCCAACGCAATCCGTATCAACTTCGCATCATCCACATAGTGAAGATAGCAAGAAAATTGAAACCGGAGAGGAAACGAGCACCCACGGGTGCATCCGAGCGTGCGGGCGGTCACCCTTTCTTACGCCACACGTACTCTGCCACCCCGCGCCCGAATAAGGCAAGCCCGGTGTTGAAGACGACTAAGGCTACGGTGCCATAGGCGATCCAGGGCCGGCCGGCCACCTTGGCAAAACCGGCATCAATGGCCAGCGCCAAGCCCATACCTGTGAGGGCCAGGCCTGCGCCCGAAAACAACCACCACCGCAGTTTAGAAGCCGTCATCTGCGTCATCTTTCTTTTTCTTGGCCTTGCCCTTGGCAGAGGGGTCAGCGCTCAGATCATAGGGAACTTCAATGCCGAGGTAGTTTTGCCGATAGCGGTTGATGAAGGCAAGAGTTTCTTCGTCTGTGCCCGGCACAAAAGCGAGTTCTCCTACCTTGGCCTTGGCGGCATTGCTCTTTTTGCTCACCAGGTCATTTACGGCCTGATCAGAGGTATGAATGAGTAAACGGTTGTCTTCCACACCAAAGTAGTACCAGGCCTCGGGCGAAGCTTTGAAAAACAGGTGAAAGACAGGCGCGCCATCTTCGTTTTTCTTGATCTCCATAAAGCCCTCAAAGGCTGCGTTGATGTCGTACTTCAGGATGTTGCTCACGCCCAGCTTGCCGGTGCTGTAGAAGGCCTTGTACTCCTGCGACCATTTGAGGTCTACGTTGGCAAGGGTGATGGGTTTGGCCAGCGCAGGCAGGGTGCCGAGCGACACATATCCCTTTACAGAGCGGTCTTGAAAGTCTTTCGCCACTCTTTCGCCCACGATGTCTGCAATTTTGTAGAGAAGATCGGAAGCATCGCCCAGACCTTCTTCGGCCCCTTCGCTTTTGATGACCTCTTGCAGCTTGCGGGCCATCAAGTCATAAATGCCCACGGGTACGTTCATGTCGGCCATCAAAAAGGTATTGAGTTTGATCTCGTTGTTGACGAGGCTGCCAGAGCCAAGCGAAGTAGCGGTGAGGTTAAAATTCCTGTTGCCTTTAAAAAACGCGACCGGCCCCTCAAATTTTACTTCCTGCTTGTCTTCGTTATAGGCAAACACCTTGCCGCCCAGTTTCTCGCCTGTTGCTTTGGCGCGGTCTTCAATCTTAAACTCCGTGGTTTCTTTATCATAAAAAAGCGAGCCGCTGGGCAAGAAGAAATCTTCATCGGCCGGGTCTTTCTTATCAAACACAAAAGTGATGTACAGGTTGTTGTCTGCGCCAAAGTGCAAGCCGGCATCTACCTTTTTTCCCTCTTCGGTAAGGGTGTTGTCAAAGTCGAGGTATATCTCTTTTTCATCGCCACTCTGCTCAAAGCGCAACCAGGTATCGTAATTCTTGATTTTTTTCAAGTCGAGTTTAATGTATCCTTTCAATTGCAGCGCGGGTCGCGTGGCGTACATTTTCATATCGCCTTTGTAAAAGATGCGAGGCGCAATGCTGATGTTATCTTTTTCGGTGACGGCCCCCGTGCCCACCGTCTGTTGGGTAGCCAGGCTGCGGCTTCTCCGCTTGGAGGCGGCAGGCTCCACCGTTTCCAGGTGGAAGTCGGTCATTTTAATGGCGAATGTGTCATTAACGGCATTGACATATTGATAGGTAGCATAGCCGCCAAACTCTTTGCGTGATACAATATCCACTACGCCTGCCGTGAGGCGGTGGTATTCGTTGATGGTGTCAATGACAATGACCGTGTTTTTTAGCGTGCCGATTTTGGCGTTTTCCAAGATGAGCACCTCGTTGTTTTCGGGTGTAATCTTGGCATCGGCCACAATAATATAGGGGATACCGCTGACTTTCAACTGCTGTGTTTTGATGTCGTACTCCGCTTTGTCGGCATTGAAGCGCAGCGAGTCTAAGTCTTTGCGGGTGGTGTAGAAGTACGAGTTCTCCAGCGGCACGTCTTTGGCCTTGGTCATGGTGATTTTCTGCGTGTTTAAATCCCAGCGCGCCTGTGGAATAGACGTCTTAAACTGAGCGTAGGGAAATTCAATGGCCGCTTCGCCTTCAATTTCAGGACTGACGGTGGCCACGTTCTCCGTCAGGTTAAACTTCAGGCGCACATCGTTGCCGGCCAGGGCGGGCTTGTTGCTGCCCGTTGTGAGCACCGAAAACCGGGCGTGGCGCGCGCCAAAATCTTTTGTGGTGAAGTTCATCTCTTTCGAGATCAGCTCGCTGCCGCGGGTGCTGAGCTTGCCGCTGCCAAACACACCGGCCTTGGATACGGTCAGTTGGCCATCCAACGTGGCGGTATTTTGATATAGGCTGAAGGGGTCTTTGGTGTTTTTCAAATTCATCTTATCTTCTTTGGGCAGCCATTTGAGCTTGTACTCGGGCAAGCGCAGTTGCGGAAAGTTTACGCTGCCGAACTGCTTCTCTTTGATTTCGCCTACGTTGCCCTTGGTCGTCACCGAGTCGGGATAAAAGATGAAGTCGGGAGACTCCAGCGAAGCCGCCAGGTATTCAATCTTGCCGCCTACCCGCACGCCCGCATTGCTCACGGTGATGTTGCCGAACACTTTGCCATCGCCCCGAAAGAGCGGATAACCCCGCTTGGGAATCACGTGCGTAAAGCCCAGCGACTTGTCAGGCATGGTGTGCAGTTTTTCTTTAAAGCCGGGAAACATGCCGCTGGTGACGAACGTGCCGTCAAAGTTGATGGACGAAGGGTCGGCATCGCTTAAGCTGTCGAGTTTGAACGGAGGCACCACAAAAAAGATGGACCGATCATAGGCACCCGCCAATACCTCCGGTCGGTCGAAGTAAATGACACCTCCGCCCGTGGCATCCAAACGGGGATAGTTGGGTATCTTTTTTAAACCGGCTTTATTGTTGGGCGCGTTGATGAAAAGCGTTCCGGACGATTTAGTGGCATTGGCCGATAGGCCGCCTGCCGCCACTGCGGCCGAATCAGCCCCCATCATCGCATTGTCCACCTTTTTGCGGTTACCGTTCTTGTCGGTCACAAAAAAACGAATCGAGTCAATCTTGTTGAGATTGATAAAGAAGCTGTCGTACTTGAGTGTGAAATCCTTCCCGGTAATTTCAAAGTTGCCAGCCGTGATGACGCCATTGAATTTGAGATCTCGATTCTGGAGCAAGGTTAGTTGGGCGCTGTCGGGCTTGATGATGACGTTGAGCGAATCGCTCAAGTTGAATTTTTCCACTCCGCGGATTTTCATCGCCCGTTTGTTCAAGTCTAACGTAGCATTCGGCTCCCGGTAGGTGTACGACTGTATCTTCATGTTGTCGTAATCAGCCTTGCCTCGGTAAGCGTCCACGATTCGAAAGGCTTTTTCATACACGCGGGCGCGGCCGGTTTTCGCATCGTAGTGGAGCATGCCGGCTGCGGCCAAAAACTCCATGGCCATGCGGGCTTGCTCCGGGTTGATGTTGGCGTCCGCAGCGATTTCATAACGGTTGAATTCGCGCAGGTTGTACTTGTTGCAGTAGTTTACCACCATCACCAGCGGGTGGTAGGTAAATCCTACGCCTCGGAGGCTGCGGTAGTCATCGGGGCTGAAAAAATCATTCGACTCCAAGATCATGGGGGCCACGTTGCCGCTGCCCGGAATGCTGATGTTCAGGCTGTCGGTTTTCATGTCCCACAGAAGTTGATCAGCACTAAAGTCCATGTCAAAATAGGAAGACGTAAATGGGGCTTTCCGAAGGGAACTCTTGTCTTTGGCGGCAATGAACAATTGGCTGGCGGTGCGGTAGGTAAACTGAAGCGAGGGATGGGTGATGGAATCATAGCCTTGATAGAGGGCGATGCGTGCTTTGGACGATTGGATGGTGGAGTCTTGAAAGACAAACGCAGTGGATTGCGCAATGACTTTGCGGTCGTCTTTACTTTTGATCTCCAACGTGGCGGGCATGCCGCTGGCACTTTGGCTCCCCATCAGTGGCCCTGTCAGACTGAAGCCACCCGTGTACGAAACGTTGTCGGCACCCAAGTTGGTGAGGCGGATGTTGCTCTCATACGAGGTGAAGCGCGGGTATTTGGCATCGCCCGGGCGTTTGTGTGGCTCGCTTTTGTACTCAAATTTTCCGGGCACCGGACTGCGCAGCTTGCCGATGTAGGTGAGCCGCCCTTGCCCGGCAGCCAGCGCGGGGGTGGTGGTTTTGAAATAATACTTTTTAAAGTCGTAGTAGACTGAGTCGCCCGGCAACCCGGTACTGCTCCAGTTGAACCGTCCGCCCTCGCCCACGAACACTTTGTCGAGGAAGCCGAACAGTCCTTGGGTGCGTTGCAACACTACGGAGTCGGCCGCGGTGGCAAAGACCAACGAGAGCGAGGAAAACCGAATCACCGGCCCGAGCACGGAGGGTAGGATGGGTTCTTGCATCCACGGAGGTTGCGCATACTGTGCGGTATCGGTAGCGGCATAGGGGTCGTAGTAGGCAGCGGTTGTGTCCGGATACACGTAGTCGAAGCGGTATTCGTCTTCCATCGGCTTAAGCCGGAATGTGCGCGAGTGCGACAGGGCATGGTGCTCAAAAAAGTCGCGCGCCTGGGCAAAGAAAACGTTGGCCTGTGCGGGGGTATTTTGGTCAATGACCTGACCGGCCACGTTCAGGTAGTTCGTCAGCCGCGCGGGTTCCGTTTTTTCGATCGTTACAGCCCCCACCCACGCTCCGTGATAGTTGAGTAACTGGGGGGCGAGGGGGTAGCGCTTCCGCTTCATGCGCAGGGCGTGCTGTTTGATCACGCGTTGCTGGTCGGGGCCCAGGTTGCCCCACGCAGTAGTGACGCCCGCAGCCACCGTGGTTGCTTCCACCGTGTTGATGCGTTCTAACGCCATGCGCAGGCTGTCTTGAAACGAATAGGTTTGCGCGCCAGCAGCCAGCGCCACCAGCAGAAAAACAACAGGAAGGAAGGCCTTTTTCACGGCATCAAAAACCTTGAAATTCGTAATAAATCGCGTAAAATACTACTGTATCAACGATTGAGCCCTGCTCCGCGGTATCCTGTGGAAAACAAAAGCGATACGGCTGTTACATGGCAGGTTGTCGCCATCGCCTTGCCGGGCCTTCGTGTGTTCTGACTGCCAAGTGGATTGTGTTGGCGCGTTGTGCGGCTATGGCTATACGTGGGCCCGACTACTCATTTTTCATCACCAGCGAAGCCCACCCTTCGCGTTCATAATGGGTAACCTTGCGCAAGCCATGTGCGCGGCCTGCGGCTATCATATCGTCCAGGTCGGTACTGTAGAAACCACTCAGCAACAGCATGCCCTGCGGCTCCAAATGACTGGCAAGGGCGGGCATATCCGCCAGCAGAATGTTTTTGTTGATGTTGGCCAGAATAACAGCAAACCGGTGTTCATACGTCCGCATCCCCAGTTTTCCCAGCCACACCTCCACGTTGTGGCAGTGATTGACAGCCACATTTTCGCGTGCGTTTTCTACGCTCCACTCGTCAATGTCAAAGGCATCAACCCGCGTGGCCCCGCGCTTGCTAGCCATTACAGCGAGAATGCCCGTGCCGCACCCGGCATCCATAACATATTTGCCCGCATGGTCAACCGATAGTTGTGCTTGCAACATCAAGTGGGTGGTCGGGTGGTGGCCCGTGCCAAACGACATTTTGGGCGTGATGATGATCTCGTACGGATAGGGTTTGGCAAGTTGGTGGAAGGCGGCACGAACCAATACGGCATCCGCTACGATGACAGGCTCCACGTTTTTCTCCCACTCTTCGTTCCAGTTTTGTTTTTCGACTTGGTCAAAGCGGAACAACAGGGGTTGGATATGACGGTACTTTTCTTGAATGGCGGTGGCGCTTTCGCGCGAAGGCTGTTCGCCATAGGCCTCAAAGCCGTGATCGGTTTCCAGGAACGTGTCAAAGCCGGCTTCGGCTATCTCGGCCATCAGGATCTCACTGTGGTCGGGCGGGCAAATAACGGTGAGGCGGGTGTAGTACACAGTTGCGTGGGCTTCGTTCACGTTACGCCACCCCCTTCACGATCTCCACAAACTCTCGTGATTTGAGTGAGGCCCCGCCCACCAACCCGCCATCCACATCGGGCTGCGCAAAAAGCTCTTTGGCGTTGTCGGCTTTCACGCTGCCCCCATACAAAATGGAGATGTCCTGTGCCACCGAAGGGCCAAACTTGCCTGCCAGGTGTTGCCGTATCACCGCGTGCATGTCCTGAGCTTGCTGCGAGCTGGCCGTCTTTCCCGTGCCAATGGCCCATACAGGCTCATAGGCAATCACCACTTTTTGAATGACTTCGGCCGACAGGTGAAACAGCGCTTCTTCAACTTGTTGTTTCACCAAGCCCTCGTGCGTTCCTTTCTCGCGTACCTCCAGCGGCTCGCCACAACAGAAAATGGGCGTGAGCTTTTGCCCCAGCGCGCGGTCTATTTTTTTCACCAGCAACGAGCTGTTTTCGCCAAAGTATTGTCTGCGCTCGCTGTGGCCGAGGATGACATACGGTATGCCTGCCGAGGCCAGCATAGTGGCAGATGTTTCGCCCGTGTAAGCGCCCCACTCATGTTCGCTGCAATTTTGGGCTCCCACCTTTACCCGCGCGCCAGCGCCCAGTTGATTTTTGATGGGCAACAGATACGGAAACGGAACGCACACCACTACCTCGGTCGGGGTTTTCACTTCATCGGCCACCATGCCGGTAAGTTCGGCCACCAACGCGTGCGCCTCCTCCAGCGTCTTATTCATCTTCCAGTTACCGGCTACAATCTTTTTTCTCATGGGTAGTAAAAATAGGGGGTTAAAAAAACATTATTTTCCATCGAATAGAAAAACGTCTTCGCGCTTATCGGCCAACAAGCGCGTACTTTTCACGGGGCTTTTATAGGTGACGTGCACCAAATTCGATTGGTCGTCATGTATTTCCATGATGGCATCGTAGCGCACGTCCAGCCGTTTCATTTTTTTGATGCCCGGCAGCTCGATGTAACACACCAAGGCGATGTCCTCGCGTTCCGAGCCGAGGTAATTGGCTTTGGCCGGCTTGCCGTCCACACGAATACCAAGATGTTGGGCCAAGTAGTCTTGCACCAGTTGATCAGTCGTTTGGCCCGCGGGGGGCTCCAAAATATCCAACTCCGGGTTGCCCACGTGTTTGCGGATGGCCAGTTCCAAATCGTCAATAAACAACCGGGTGGTCAGTTGCAGGGCCTTGTCTTTCTCCGAGTAGTTGATTTCGGTAACCGATATATGAATGGGGTGCACTAACCCCCACCAGCACCCCCACCACACGAGCAAAACTTTTATCATATCCATTATCGACCGCCAAAAATACCTTGAATTGCCCTAATTAAAAATTACCGCTATACTTGGCGAGCTTATCAGAAAAAGAGCGCGGAACATGGGCGATTTTGGCATTTATTTTCAATACGGGTGGGAGCACATCCTGGATGTAAAAGACGGGTACGACCACATTTTGTTTGTGATGGCGTTGTGTGCCGTGTACGTGTGGGCGGATTGGAAACACGTGCTGGTCTTGGTGACAGCCTTTACCGTGGGCCATTCGCTCACGCTGGCGTTGGCCACGCTCGGTTGGATACAGGTAAACGCCACCCTGATTGAATTTTTGATACCGGTCACTATTTTTCTGACAGCCATGGCCAACGTGCTGCGCCACGAATCAGCCCCCTCCGGCAAGCGTGTGCACATCAACTACCTGCTGGCCGTGGGCTTTGGGCTCATCCACGGCATGGGGTTTTCCAATTTTTTGAGGGCTATCTTGGGCCGCGACCGAATCGTGTCGCAGTTGTTTGCTTTTAACCTCGGGCTGGAGTTGGGACAAATAGCCGTAGTTGTCGTATTTTTGACCCTCTCCTATGTTGTTGTTTCGCTTTTGAACGTAAGCCGCAGAGATTGGAAAATGGTGGTCTCGTCCCTGATTGCGGGCATGGCACTTTTGATGATCAAAGAGTCGGAGTTCTGGGGTGGTGAATGAAGAAAAAAATCGATTGTTTACATAGTTTAACTTAGCTCTTATGAAATACCTCGTTTTACTGGTGGGCGTGTGGTGTGCGCTGCCTGCCTGGGCCCAACAATGGCAGGGGAAATTTGAACAACTGGATCAAACGCTGCCGACCCCCAATGAATACCGGTCGGCCTCGGGGGCACCCGGGCCCAAGTATTGGCAACAGCAGGCCGACTATGTGATGGACATCGTGCTGAACGATGAGAACCAAAGCATCAGCGGCAAAGAAACCATCACGTACACCAATAACTCGCCCGATGTGCTTCGGTACCTGTGGCTTCAGTTGGATCAAAACCTGTTTGCCAAAGGCAACAACACCGACAAAACGGCCGGGGGTGCATTGCGCGATTCCGTCAACACCAAAGCCATCGCGGGGCAACTGAGCCTCTATGATTTTGACGGAGGGTTCAAGATCAAATCCGTCAAAGACATGGCCGGCAATGCCATTCCCTATGTGGTCAATGCCACCATGATGCGCGTAGACATTGCCAAACCGCTGAAAACGGGCGAGAAGGTTTCGTTTCAAATCGAATGGTCATTTAACATTGTCGATCGCAACCTGCTGGGCGGCCGCAGCGGCCTGGAGTACTTCCCCGAAGATAAAAACTACGTGTACACCATTGCCCAGTTCTTTCCGCGCATGTGTGTATATGACGATGTGGTGGGATGGCAAAACAAACAGTTTCTTGGCCGTGGCGAATTCACACTGCCCTTTGGCAACTATGAGGTGAAAATCACGGTGCCTGCCGACCACATGGTTGGCGCTACCGGCATGATCCAAAATCCGCAGCAAGTGCTGAGCTCCACCGAGCTGCAACGCTTTGAGCTGGCCAAGAAGACGTTTGACAAGCCGGTCATCATCCGCACACCGGCCGAGGCTATCGAGAAAGAGAAAGCCAGGTCAAAGGAAACAAAAACGTGGATATTCAAAGCCGATAACGTGCGCGATTTTGCGTTTGCCTCTTCGCGCAAGTTTATCTGGGATGCCATGGCCGTGAAAGTGGGTGACAAAACACCGCTGGCCATGTCCTACTATCCTAAGGAGGGCAATCCTCTTTGGGAAAAGGAATCCACCCTGGCGGTGAAGAACACCTTGGAGGTGTACTCCAAGTTCACCATCGACTATCCCTATCCGCAAGCCACGTCCGTACATGCGGCCGCCATTGGCATGGAATACCCCATGATCTGCTTCAACTTCGGCCGACCCAACGCCAAGGGCGAGTACTCGCCCCAAACAAGACAAGGCATGATCGGTGTGGTCATCCACGAGGTGGGGCACAACTTCTTCCCCATGATCATCAACAACGATGAACGCCAAACCACCTGGATGGACGAAGGCATCAACAGCTTTGTGCAGATGCTGACACAATTGGAGCGCTACCCCGACATCGACTGGACGCGCGGCAAGCCCGCGGGCTTGGTCCCCTACATGAAGGGCGACAAAAACGTGATGCGCCCGCTCATGACTAACTCCGAGCAGGTGATCTTATTTGGTCCTGAGCAGTACGCAAAGGCCGCCACCGCCCTGTTCACCTTGCGCGAGACGGTAATGGGGCGTGAGTTGTTTGACAAAGCATTTAAAGAATATGCGCAGCGGTGGGCTTTCAAACATCCCAAGCCGGCCGACTTCTTCCGCACGATGGAAGACGCCAGCGCGGTGGATTTGGATTGGTTTTGGCGCGGGTGGTTCTATACCACTGACAATTGCGACATCAACTTGGAAAACGTGAAGTGGTATCAGTTGCGCAAGGGACAAAAAGATGTTGAAAAGAAAGCCAACGCACCTGATTTGCAAGCGGGCAAAGAAAAAGGCTTTGCCGATGGGCCCAACTTCTTCTCCGTGATTCCCACCGATGCGCGCCTCTACCGCGAATTCCAAAATCGCGTAGACGATGCCGCCATCATCAGCAAATTGGAAAACAAAAACTTCTACGAAGTCACGTTGACGAACAACGGAGGCTTGCTCATGCCCGTCATCATCCAATGGAACTACAAAGACGGCACGAAGGAGATGGAGCGCATACCGGCTGAAATCTGGCGTACCAACGAAACAAAAGTGACCAAGGTATTTGCCAAAGACAAGGAAGTGGCCAACGTGGTCATTGACCCCCTCAAAGAAACGACCGACATTGACGAGGACAACAACGTGTTTCCCCGGGTGGCCAAGCCCAGCAAATTTGACGAGCTAAAAAAGAAGACCAACTAATTGAAGCATCGCGCACAGGCGCGAACGAATATGAAGCACGTAATTTTTTATACGGTATGGTTGGTGGCCACCACGGCAGGCTGGGGTCAGCAGAAAAACTGGAAAGGCAAATTTGAGCAACTGGATCAACTGCTGCCTACGCCCAACAGTTACCGCACCTCGTCCGGTGCCCCGGGTGAGAACTACTGGCAAAACCGGGCCGATTATGTCATCAACGTAGAGGTGAACGATGAGACGCAACGGATCACCGGCTCGGAGATGATCACGTATCACAATCACTCACCCGAGGCACTCACCTACCTGTGGCTGCAACTGGACCAGAATATTTTGGCTAAAAACAGCATGGCCAGCCAAACACAACCCAGCCGCGTTATCGACTCGATCCCTACGCGGTTTTTTGCCGGGGCAGTAGATGGCTATGACTATGAGGGCGGTTACCAAATCAAATCGGTGAAAGACGCGGCCGGCAAACCGTTGCCCTACACCATCAACCAAACAATGATGCGCGTGGAGCTTCCACAACCCCTCAAAACGGGCGAGAAATTTACGTTTGGTGTGGAGTGGAGCTATCGCGAATATGACCGCATGAAGTTCAACGAACGAGGTGGCTATGAATATTTTCCGGAAGACGGAAACTACCTCTACGCCTGTGCTCAGTGGTATCCGCGCATGTGCGTGTTTGACGACTACGAAGGCTGGCAGAATAAACAGTTTCTGGGCAATGGAGAGTTTACAGTGCCCTTCGGAAGCTTCAAAGTCAAAATCACCGTACCCAGCGACCACATCGTGGGCGCCACGGGCTGGTTGCAAAATCCCAGGCAGGTATTGACCAAAGAACAGCAAGAGCGGTTTGAGCGGGCGCGCAAAACGTTTGACAAGCAAGTGTTTATTGTGACGGAAGAAGAGGCCCGTAAGAAGGAAAAGGAACGCTCGAAGAAAAAGAGCACATGGGAATTTCATGCCGACAGCGTGCGTGACTTTGCCTTTGTGTCCTCGCGCAAGTTTATCTGGGATGCGATGGCCGTCAAAATTGGCAGTCGTGCTCCCTTGGCGCAGTCGCTCTACCCCAAAGAAGGCAACCCACTGTGGGCAAAAGAGTCGACCCGGGCGATCAAAAATACCCTCGAAGTGTATTCGCAGCGCACATTTGACTATCCTTACCCCACCGCTTACAGCGTGCACACGGCCGACATCGGCATGGAGTATCCGATGATCTGCTTCAACTTTGGCCGTCCCAAAAAAGATGGCACCTACTCGCAACGCACGCTGGAAGGCATGGTGGGTGTGATCGTCCATGAAGTAGGGCACAACTTTTTTCCGATGATCGTAAACTCGGATGAGCGCCAGTGGACATGGATGGACGAAGGACTCAACAGCTTTTTGGAAAAAGAAACCATCCGGCTGCGCTACCCCGGCTTTGACTACACCGGCAACACCCCCGAAGGCATCACTTCTTTTATGAAGGGCGACAAAAACATTATGCGCCCTATCATGGCCGGCTCAGACAACCAGGGCCGCAGCTTTGGAGCTAACGGCTATAGCAAACCAGCCGCGGCTCTCACCGTGCTGCGCGAAGTGGTCATGGACTCGGCTTTGTTCGACCAGGCGTTTAAGGAATATGCTGTACGCTGGGCCTTCAAACATCCCAAGCCTGCCGACTTCTTCCGCACCATGGAAGATGCCAGCGCGGTGGACCTGGATTGGTTTTGGCGCGGGTGGTTTTATTCTACCGACCACGTAGATATTGAGCTGGACGAGGTGAAGTGGTACCAAGTGAAGGCCGAAGTGCCGAACGTAGAAAAGAAAAACCCGAGGGTGAAGGCGGGCGACCTGGCCGCCAAGCCGCGCGCCAAGGCCGTTGACTTTAGCCAAGGGCCGCAGGAGTTTACCGTGCTCAACAGCGGAGCGGAGGCGGCAAACTCGCGTGCCAGCGAGTTTCGCAGCCTGGTGGACGACAAAGCCATTCGCGCCAAGGTGGAAGGCAAGAACATCTATGAGCTCACGCTCAAGAACAAAGGCGGGCTGGTGACGCCCGTGATCATCGAATGGACCTATGCCGATGGAAGCAAAGAGGTAGAAAAACTGCCTGCGGAAGTATGGCGCACGAATGAAATCGAAGTGAAGAAAGTATTTCTGAAGGAAAAGCAAGTGACCCATGTGGTCGTTGATCCGATCAAAGCTACGGGTGACGTGAACACAAGCGACAATGCTTTTCCCCGAAAGACCGAGACCAAGTTTGACCAGATGAAGAAGGGGAATTGATGGCGGCCGACAGTCGGGGATGAAAGCGTCACATTTTATCGCGTGCCCGGTTAGAGGTCAGATGGAGTCGTGAATTTTCGATACGTTTTGAGTGCCCCGTTTGGGGTACGATCTCGGTAGAGGATACAATAACCGCGGAGTGCCGTAGGCACGACATATCCGTTTAGCATTTTTGAATGGGGTTTGTTGTTTGGCAATATTGGGTGGGTTAGGAACCAGATCATGTCGCCCCTACGGGGCTTGTCCAAAATCCTGTCCTGTTCTACCCCTATTTCGTCCCTACGGGACGCGCGAGAATCTATCTTGGTAGCAAGCCTTTTTGAGGACGATGGACTAACGATACTCAATGCCCCATTCGTGGTACTATCTGTGTAAAAAAATGATATACATCAGCGCGTAGTGCCGTTGGTATAGCATACAGGATTTCGTTTTGGTTTTGTCATGCTGCCCTGGTGCCCCGTTAGGGGCCCGATTTTGGTAGAAAATATAACAGCCGTGGAGTGCCGTAGGCACGACATATCGGCTGATATGGCGTTTAATCCATCGGTGATCTCAGGATGTAGCGCTCGTCAAATTCCACCTCAAAAGTCTTTAACAACTCGCGGTATTCGTCCGTAAATGTTTTTTGTTGGTGATGAGATTCTTGATTTCGGATGTACTTGATAACAGCTGGGACATCCCTTTTGGAATATGAAAACGCTCCGTATCCTTCTTGCCATGAAAACCTGCCTTTTGTGAATCCCCGTTCGTTAATCCATTTGGATGAGTTGGCTTTGATGTCCTGTAGGAGGTCGGAAATAGCTTGTGTGGGTCGAAGCCCAATCAAGATGTGGATGTGATCCGGCATTCCGCCAATGGCTAGCAGTTTATGTTGCTGGTGCTGCACTATTCCGGTGATGTAGCGATACAGTTCGTCTTGCCAAGAGGGGTTTATAACGGCATCTCTGTACTTAACAGCAAAAACAAGTTGCAGGTGGATTTGGGTGTAGGTATTCGGCATGAATGAGGTGTTTTCAATACGAATGTAAAATAAAGCGGGGATTTCCCGGGTGATGGGAGGATATGTCGCCCCTACGGGGCTTGTCTGAAATCCCTGAACTGTGCTACCGATATTGCGTCCCTACGGGACGCGTTTCGCACCAGCCCCGTAGGGGCGTGATGTGGGTATACCGATATTGCGTCCCTACGGGACGCGTTTCGCAC
>JALONI010000066.1 GCA_025455015.1 Cyclobacteriaceae bacterium
TACAGACACCTACTTTTGCTTGGCGGATGAACAGGAAAACCGGCAAGTACTACACAACTTAAAAGAAAATTCTGTCCAACTAATAGGGGGTTAGTACAGTGGCCTATTCGTACGCAATCGCGACAGAGTCCAATAGCCGAAGTATGAACCAACATCCGCAGGTAAATAACCCCACCGTCACACCAAAAAAACCCGTTATTTTGCGCCATGTTTAGGCAAACCTTTTTGCGCTGGCGCACCGAATCGGCTCTTACGAAGAACAAAAACAGGCGGGCAAGCATACCCTACCGCCATGCCCAGGCGGTGGGCATCATCTTCAGCGTGGAAGACAAGGCCAAGCACGAGGAAATCAAACACTTTGTGAAACAACTGGAACAGGACGGCAAGCGGGTAAGCGTGTTGGAATTTCTGCCGCGCAAAAAAGAGAACTATGAATTTCTCTTTGACTTCTTCACCCTCCAGGATCTTTCGTTTTGGGGCAACCTCGAATCGCAGTCGGCACAAAAATTTGCCAGCCTACCCTTTGATTACCTCTACTACGTAGACCACGAGCACAACCCGCTGATTTTGCACCTGCTGGCCAAAAGTCAGGCTCACTGCCGCATCGGCTCCCATCAGCCAGAAAGCACGGCCTTTTTTGAACTCATGATAGAGCAAAAGGGTTCTTTGAAGGGATTGATCGAAAACATGTTGAAGTACACACAAAACCTGCGATAAAAAAATGAAATCATTGCGTGGCACGGGCGTAGCGCTGGTAACGCCCTTTTTGGAAGACGGGGAGATCGATTTCGGTTCATTGAAAAAACTGATCAACCACACGGCCAAGGGAGTGGACTACTACGTGGTGATGGGTACCACGGGCGAGTCGGCCACCTGCTCGGCAGACGAAAAAAGAGAAGTACTGGAGTTTGTGATCAAAAACAACCGCAAGGGCCTGCCCATTGTGTACGGCATAGGAGGCAACCACACGCATGCCGTGTTGGAAGAAATTGATGCCACCCGCCTGAAGGGGGTCGATGCGCTGCTGTCTGTGAGCCCGTACTACAACAAACCCTCGCAGGAGGGCATCGCACAGCACTTTGAAGCCGTGGCCGAATTCAGCCCGGTGCCTATCCTTTTGTACAACGTACCCGGCCGCACAGCCAGCAATCTGACTGCCGCCACCACGCTGCGGTTGGCCAAGCACAAAAACATTATCGGCATCAAAGAATCTTCCGGTAACCTGGAACAGTGCATGACCCTTGCGCGCAGCAAACCCAACGATTTTCTTTTGATTTCGGGAGACGACCTGTTGGCGCTACCACTTTATGCCATCGGTGGTGCAGGCGTAATTTCGGTGTTGGCCAACGCTTACCCGGTGCTGTTCAAACGCCTCACCACGGCCGCAGCCAAGGCCGACTACCGCAAGGCGCAAACCGAAACATTCAAACTGCTCGACATCAACGGACCGATGTACGAAGAGGGAAACCCCACAGGCGTGAAATTCCTGTTGAGTCTGATGGGTTTGTGCCAGCCTTACACGCGCCTGCCCTTGGTGCCGCCCTCCCCGGCTTTGCAAACCAAGATCAAAGCACTGCATCAGCGCCTGTCATAGCTTTTCAACCGCCCCCTCCCCGCCTTACGGGACGGAGATAAGGGTTGGTATCCGCTATGGGCTTTTCTTTTTATCCTCGCGCAGTTGCTGGATTTCCTGGCGCAAGTCCAGGATCATTTCGGTGAGCTGTTCTTTGCTGAATTCGTGTTTGCTTTCCACATCAGGAAACTGCACACTGATGTAGGCTTTGGCTGCCCATGCCTCCAGCACTTCGTCTCCATCCAACTGGAAGGGCGCGTATTGCCGGTTGTCCGACACCAAAAACAATTTGCCGTTCTCATCTAAGTAGTTGAACACGCGCTTGTACACAATGCCCTCGCGCTTGGTCACCAGCACGTATGTCTTTCCGTTTTTCAACTGACGGAGGTCTTCCACGTATTCTCCAATCACCACGGTGCCCGGCAGGATGGGCAACATGGAGTCCCCATTGATTTCAAACGCCCGGTAGGTGCCGCGGGGCAGCACAGGCAGCTTGAACTTGGGTAGTTCTTTGACGTATTCCGTATCAGCATAGCCGTTCAAATAGCCGGCCGCAGCCTTGGCCGGCACAAACTCGATATTGTCGCGCTGATGCTCATCCACCGTCACCACCAACACTTCGCTGCCGCGTTGATAGGCAGCTGCCAACTCGCGGTCACCCAAAAAACTATCCACGGAAGCATCGAAAAGCTGGGCCATTTTTTGGATCAGCTCCAGGCGTGGCTCGGCACGGCCCTCTTCGTAGGCGCCCACCAGCGAACGCTTGATACCGAGCTGTTGGGCAAACTGGTCCTGCGTCCAGCCTTTCTTTTTCCGTTCTTGACGGATGCGGTCGTTCAGATTCATGCGGCTTTGTTTTTGAATAACATGATAGACTCCCCGGCCACGGAAGCTCGCCTTCCCAATGAAAACAGCGCGGGTTGCAGATAGCGGTCGGCCTGCTGGGCCGCCCGCACGTGGGCTTCAATCTTGAGCACGATGTCGCGGACGGAGGTATGGGGCTCTGCCAGCAGATACCCATAAAAGCCATCAGGCCCCTGCGTGCAAAAGTTAACTTGAAAACGGCCCGACCGCAGTTTTTTGCTTGAAATCTTTAATTGCCCGCCCATACGCTAATATTTTTAGCAAATTAGTGGGGTATCTCAAGATATTCCAAATTTTTGGCTAATATTTTTAGGTTTATGACTAAAAAGGTCTCGTGCTCAGGCTTTTGAAGCCGATACCGGGCTCTAAAGGCAGCGTTTGAGTAGCCTTGGCTTTGCGTTTTTATGACCGGAGGCTGCGAACGCCCGCGGGCTGGGCACCCGCGCTACCGTGCCGCAAGAAGGTAACAAACACCCATTACCAGGTCGTTGCGCGAATGTTTTTAGAGGCTCGCAATACATCTCTCCGGCTGATCTGGCCGATCAGGATGCCATTGTCGACAATCGGCAGCCGCCTGACCGGGCTGTTCAAAAACTCATTGGCCGCCTCCACCACATCGCATGAAGAAGGAAGAGTCTTCACGTTAACGGTCATGTAATCCGACACCGTGCGGGAAGACGAGGGAAGGTTATGGTAGGCCTGATCGACAATTACCCGAAGGCAGTCTTTTTCTGAAATGATGCCCACCAGTTTGCGCTTCTCGTCCAGCACGGGCGCACCGGAAATACCCTTTTCAATGATCACATCAATCACTGATTCAATGCTTTGATCGGGCCGAAACGAGATGAGCTCGCTGGCCTTCACCATGTACCGGGTAACAGACTCATACACGGGCGCCTGCCCTTCGGCAAGCTGCTCTTTTGACTTCATTTCAGGTTTGAAATTCATGGCGAGAGGGTTAAAGGTGGAACAAACGACCAAAAAACAAAGCGGAAGGCACCCCGGGGCAACAAAACGGAAGGTGCCACCGCCAAACCGCGAGTGAACTTAGCAAAAAAAACGGCCGGACAAAATACCCGGAGATGAGCTAACGACCCGCCTCCTGCTGCCGGTATCGAAAGAAGAGGTGCGACAGCGGGATGACCACCATGCCGGCCAAGCCAAAAGCAATGAAGGCATACCGCAGCCCGATGGCCTGCGCCAAATAGCCGATGAGCGGTGGCGCCAACAGCATGCCGGCAATACCATAGGTGGAAATAATGGAAATGACTATGCCCGGAGCATACTTTTTGGATTGACCCGCCAATAAAAAAACCATGGGAATAACGGCCGCAGTACCCACGCCCACAAAGCAGAATCCTATGATACACGGCCAAAAAAAAGGCCACCCCACCGCCAGCCCAATTCCTGCCATCACCAGCAGCGCACTGAGCACAAACGTACGCGGCATGCCCAACTGCTCCATAAGCCAGTCGGATGTGAAGCGAGACACCGCCATGCACACCATAAAAATGAGGTAGCCGAGTGTGAACAGATCCTCCCCTACCACCTCGCGAAAAAATACTCCGCTCCAGTCGAACATACCCCCTTCACACACCAGGGCAAAAAACACGATGAGCCCCAGGTAAACAATGTAAGGATCCGGCCGGCCTAATTTGAATTTGTTGCCGGAGGTGGCACGGTCGCCTGCCAGCAAGTGAGGATAGGAGTATGCCGCCACGGCTATCACAAGCAGCGCAACCATCGCCAGGTGAACACCCATGGATACATTCCAGGCTACCAACCAGGTGCAGATACCTACTCCCACAATGCCCCCCGTGCTCCACAAGCCGTGAAGTGTGCCCGTGATCTTTCGGTCAAACAACCGCTGCACCGATACCGATTGCGTGTTGACCGCAATGTTGGCAATACGAAGGCTAAAGGAAAACAAACAAACGGCCAGCACCAACGTGAGCGTGGTGGGTGCCAAGCCGATGAGCAACAAACCGAGAGCCAGGGAAATGAACGAGTACAAAGCCGGTACGCGGCTATCATAGCGCGAAACCAGCCAACTGGAAAGAGGCAACCCGGCCAGCGAACTCAGCGGCATGGCCAACAGCACAGTGCCCAGTTCGGCATCGCTATAGCCAAACTGTGTTTTGATGCTGGGAATACGCGATGCCCAGGTAGAAAAACACACACCTGACAAAAAAAAGTAAACACTCAAAAAAAAGCGGTGACGGGAGCGATCGGACATGAGCCCGCAAAACAACGGCCTATTTCAGTTTGGCGCAACGCGCAGCACAATAATTCGGTCCTGTTCCTCAGCCATGTAAAGTGGTCAATGCCTAGTCGTCCGGGTTTTCTGCCAGCTTCGTCAAGTCCCAACCACACGTGCCCATCCGCAACATGCCCGCGGCCACCTCCAAAGGCGATTCAAGATTATTGGAATAAATCATGCCGGTGCCCAGGCCTTGGGGAATGGTCAACGCATACCGCGAAGTAAACTGCGCAATGGCGTTCAAACCCAGCGAAGATTCCAACGCAGAGGTTACCCACCATTCGGCCCCGTGCTGCTGTGCCAGCTCGATCCACTCGGCCGAGCCGGAAAAGCCCCCGTGCAAGCTCGGCTTCAAAATCAGAAACTGCGGACGGATGCGTTTCAGCAGTTCCTCTTTGCGCCCGCGATCGTGCACGCCTATCAACTCCTCGTCCAGCGCAATGGGGATGGGAGACTCGGCACACAATCGAGGCAGTTCGGCCGCGCCCGTCTTCAACGGCTGCTCGATGGAGTGGATATCGAAGCGTGACAGCTCTTTCAACTTATATAGGGCCTCATCGGGCTTAAAGGCCCCGTTGGCATCTAAGCGGATGACGATGTTTTCGCGGAAGTACTTTCTGCGCACATATTGCAGCACATCGCACTCCTTTTCAAAGTCGAGGCCGCCCACCTTTAGTTTGATGCAGCGGAAGCCATCGCGTATCTTGATTTCAATTTGCTGTAGCATGAAGTCCAGCCCGCCCATCCAAATGAGGCCATTGATGGGAATGGGGATACCCGAAGCAAAGGGCCCGGGAAAAACCAACCGCGTGCCACCGTTGAGCAGGTCGTGCAAGGCCATCTCCAAGGCAAACACCACCGATGATCCCACGGCTTCCGCATGCCTTTCGATGAATGCCTCGATGTCTTCTGCCGCGGGCATGGGCAGTTTTTGGGCATTGAGCCGCTCCACGTGGGCCGCCAGTTGCTCCTCAAATGCGGGTGTCAGCTCCGGACTGAGGCCCGGAAGCGGGGCACATTCGCCCACGCCCTGCCGTGTGGGGTCGGTGGTGTCGTGGGCCCACAAAAACCAAACGGTGCGGTCGCGCATCACCCCGCGCGAAGTGCGCGCCTCAAAGTCAAATTGCAGCACGTACCGCTGCAGGCGTAGTTTCAAAGCCATGAGGCGAAGATGCAACAACGGTTTACCAATCCCAAGCCTATCTTTGCCGCCCATGAGCCGACCGGACGCCATCCGCATACAAGACTATGCCTACCCGCTGCCCGAAGAGCGCATCGCCAAACACCCGCTGGCGCAGCGCGATGCCTCCAAGCTGCTGGTATACCGAAAGGGAACTATCTCCCACCACAGCTTTCGCGATCTGCCTGACCTGTTGCCTGCGGAGAGCTTTCTGTTTTTCAACGACACGAAAGTCATCCCCGCGCGGCTGTTATTCCAAAAGGAGACCGGGGCCATCATCGAGGTGTTTCTGTTGCACCCCCACGATGTGAGCGTCATCTCTCAGGCCATGGAAGCCCGCGGGCACAGCGTCTGGCAATGCACCATCGGCAACGCCAAACGGTGGACCAAACCCCGGCTCACGGCAGCGGTGGGCTCGCATTGGCTGGAGGCCGAATGGCTCGACAAAGAGCGTGGCCTGGTGGCTTTTCGATGGCCTGCGGAAGTCACCTTTGCCGAGATGGTGGCCCAGGCCGGGCACGTGCCACTGCCCCCCTACCTCAAACGCACACCCGTTCCGGAGGATGCCACCCGCTACCAAACCGTCTACTCGAAACACGCAGGGGCGGTGGCTGCCCCCACGGCCGGGCTCCATTTTACCGATGCCGTGCTGGAGAACCTTCAAAAAAAGGGTTTTGGGCTCGACTACCTAACGCTGCATGTGAGTGCCGGCACTTTTTTGCCGGTAAAGGCCGCCAATGCGCTGGAGCACGCCATGCATGCCGAGCAAATGGTCATCAGCCGGTCAAACCTTGAAAACCTGATCGGCCTGCCAACCATTGTGGCCGTGGGCACTACCTCGGCCCGCACCCTGGAGAGCTTATATTGGTATGGCGTGGCGTTGGCCACCGACCCAGAAGCTGCCTTTGTCGTTCGCCAAGACGATCCCTACCAACTACCCGGTGAGCTGACCGTGCCGGAAGCGATGCGCCACGTGCTCCACAAACTCGACCGCGAGGGCACGGAGTGGTTGGTGGGCGAGACCTCCATCTACCTGGTGCCCGGTTACCGCTACCGCGTGGTGGGTGCCCTGATCACCAACTTTCACCAGCCCGCTTCCACGCTCATGCTGCTGGTGGCCGCCCTGATCGGGGAAGACTGGCGTGCAGTCTATGCCGAAGCGCTCGAGCGCGGCTATCGTTTTTTGAGTTATGGAGACAGCTCGCTTTTAATTCCATAAACACTTTAGATTTTGCTATTTAATCTATTGAATCATTGACTGTTATTACTCAAAAAAAAGAGCCACCCAAATATTATTTCGCGTTCCGCAAAACGTTGATTTTAAACCATTTGAGCGGGTTTTCGGGCGAATCGCGGCAACCAAAAACCAACTTGAGTATATGCCGGATTTTTCGATGAATGGCATGGGCGCCTGGTGAGGGGCAACGCCAACTCGTTAATGGTCAAGTAATACGTCTAACAAAACGAACTTTTGATTTAATTGGTTTTTTCGCTGAATTGTGCAACATTGAGCGGTCAAATTACCCCCTATGCTAAACCGCCTGATGAAAATGCTGGACGTGGAGCCGAATGAATCAGGCCCCGTTTCGCTGCTCTTGGCCATCAGTTTTTTGATGGGCGTCTTCATGGCCACGTTCACGGTTGCTTCCCAAACGTTCTTCCTGGAGCACTATGATGAAAAGGCGGATCTGCCCGTGGCACTCGCGGTATCGGGAGCTTTTGGGGTGGTCACCACCCTGCTCTTCAACTTCTTTCAAGGCCGGCTTTCCTTTTCGTTTTTGGCCATCGCCAACCTGGTGGTGGTGGTGGGGTTAACGGCCTTTATCGAGTTTGGCGACACTTATGCCGTGCAGTATCTGCAGGACGATAACCTCATTTACTTCTTCGGTTTTACGCTGGTACTCCCCTTCACCTTTGTCACGCAACTGGTCTTTTGGGGCTCGTTTAACCGGATGTTCAACGTGCGCCAGTCCAAGCGCATCATTGGCAGTGTGGACTTGGGTACGATGATCGCGCAGATCATCGGCTTTTTTGCCATCCCCGTACTGTTGGCAAACGGGGTAGCACCCAAGCAGTTGTACACCGTCAGTTTGTTTGCCATCATCGGCTACGTGATCTTGTTTGCCGTGCTTTCGAACCGGTTTTTGGCCAAAGGCCGGGCCGTTATCCGCTCCGAAAAGGATATCAAGAAGCTCTCCATTTTTGAGTTTTTGAGCAACAAGTACATTGTGCAAATGGCCTTGTTTATCGTGGCCTCGTTTGTGGCCCTGCGCTTCATCGACTATTCGTTTTACAACGCTACGGTAAATCAGTTCTCCAGCAATCAGAACAACATCCCCAGCTTTTTGGCTTTGTTTGAGGGAGCCGTGGTGATTTTCAGCTTCTTGTTCACCAGCTTGGCCACCGACCGCATCCAACAGGAGTACGGCTTGCGCATAGCCCTTATCATCAACCCGTTGCTGCTCATCGGCTTTACGTTCATTGCCTTGGTAGTGGGCAGCACGCTGGGGTATGATGTCACCAGCGGAGAGGCCACCATGGTCATTTTCTTCTTTATCTCCATCGCCATGAGCAAGCTGTTCGTGAACTCGCTGCGCGAAGCCTTGGACAGCCCCATTTTCAAATTCTACTATGTGCCGCTGGACTCGGCCATCAAAATCGACACACAGACCAAGCTGGAGGGCATCGTGACAGCGCTGGGCAGCGCCATTGCCGGGGGGCTGATCGTGCTGATCAACACCACGGCTTACTCGAGCCCGATTTGGATTTGCGTCTTTACGTTGCCCATCCTGGGCATTTGGTATTGGGTCACCAACCGCATGTATCACGGCTACAAAGAGACACTGCAAGGTTCGCTGGTGAAGAACAAATCCACGGTGGAAAAAGACGTGGTGCGCGAATACACGCTCGACAGTGTGCTGCAAAAAGAAATCAACAGCCCGGCCGCCAACAAGGTGATTTATGGCTTGCGCCTGATGGAGAAGCTAGAACCCGCGTTGTTTGAATCGTCCATCATCCGGTTGGCTGACTCCAGCGAAAAACCCATCCGCCAATTTGCGCTGGCCAAAATACAGGAACTGGGCTTGGGCGAACGCGAAACCGAAATGAAGGGCTTGGCGCTGAAGGCCGCGGGTGCCGCAGAAGACAGCGACTATATGGCCATTTCGCCCGATAAACTTCAGCGGTTGGCCAAATCCATCAAGTACAGCGATCGCCAGTTGGCGGCCAAGATGCTGCGGCAGTTAACCAACAACAAAACCATCTTCATGCTGCTGGAACTGCTGCGCGATGCCGACCCGCGCGTGCGCACCGAAGCCTTGGTCACCGCGCGCAAGGTGAAACGCCAGGAGACCTGGTCGGTGCTGATTGAGATGCTCAACTCACCGTTGTACAGCCACCTGGCAGCCGCGGCCTTGAAGGAAGCCGGAGAGCCGGTACTGCCTTATCTGGAGACGGCTTTCCACAAGTCGGGCCAGAGCGAACAAGTGATGCTGAAGGCTGTACAGATCATGGGTTACATAGGCGGCAAAAACGCCCTGGAACTACTCTGGAAAAAAGCCGACTACCCCGACAAGCGCATCGTCAAACAGATTTTTTACTCCCTCCGGTTTATCAACTACCGCGCACAGGGACGCGAGGTGCTGGCCATCAAAGACCTGCTTGACACCGAGATGAGCAAGACGCTCTGGAACCTGGCCGCCCTGGACGAATTGCCCGAGGAAGAAAAGTTCGCCTTCCTGCGCGAGGCCCTGCGCGAAGAGATACGCGATAACTATGACCAAATCACCTTGCTGCTGTCGCTGCTGTACGATCCGGAATCCGTGCAACTGGTGAAGGAAAACATTGAACTCGGCACGCCCGACAGCGTGCAGTACGCACTCGAACTCCTCGACTTGTTTGTGGACAACGACCTCAAACCCAAGTTGGTGCCGCTGTTGGACGACACCGCCACGGCCGACAAGCTGGCCAAGCTTCAGGTCTACTTCCCGCGCGAAAGTTACAATCCGGTGCAAGTGATCAACTACATCTTTAACCGCGATTTCAACCTGAGCAACCGCTGGACGAAAGCCTGCGCCATTCACCTAACCCCCTACCTGCCCGACTTCCGGGTGAGCCGTGGCTTGATCGGCCAAATGTTCAACCAAGACCGGTTACTGCAAGAAACCGCGGCCTGGGCTATTTACAATAAAGACAAACACGTTTACCAGGTCATTTCAGACCGGCTGCCGGCCCGCGACAAACGCTACCTGGATTCGTCCATCGAAAACAACCAGTTGCTGGATGGGTTGGATGACGGCTTCTACCTGTGGATTGAGATGATCATGCTGATCAAAAAGCTGCCACCCTTCAAAAACATACCGGGCAAACTGCTGTGCGACCTGTGCGATAAGATATCGCCCGTCACACTGCTGGCCCGCGAAAAGCTGGCCATTGGCACGGTGGATGACGTACCCCCGGTGCTCATTGTGGCCACGGGCGAAGTCAAACTCAAACACGAAAACACCGAGGTAGGCGTGTTGGCCCAAGGGCAGGTATCGGGCGACCTGTTCGAAACCGACACCAACGTGCGCTACACCCACGTGGAGGCCACCGAGCGCTCGGTGGTGTTCCGCATCAACCTCATCGACTTCTACTTTGTGATGGCCAAGCACCATGAACTGGTGCAGGGGCTCATCCGCAATATGACCGAAAAACAAACCGAACCCCAACCCGCGTAAGCTATGGCGCATGAAATAGATATACTCATCACCTTTGCCGAAAAGGACAACGAGACCGAAAAAAAATCCGACATCGGCTGGGTCACCCAGTTCAAGAAGTTCCTGGAGTTGATGCTCATTCAAGTACTGGGCCACAAGCCGCGCGTGGTGCTCAAGTCAGAGTTTGACACCGCCACCTCCCCTAACCTGGACAATGCAGCCGTGCTGGTGAGCGTGCTCACCCGCGAGTTTGTGCAGTCGGGCCGGTGCCTCGACCAGGTGGAGGCGTTCCACAAAGCCGCGGCATCCTCCAAAATCAATCGCATCTTCAAAGTGCTAAAGGCACCTCTCACCCTGGCGGAGCAGCCTCCGCGCCTGCGCGATCTGATCGGGTACGACATGTATCAGCTCGATACGGAAACCGGCCAGATGAAGGAGTATGTCGACTTTTTTAGTGCCGAAGCCGAAAAGCAATACTGGATGAAGTTGGTCGATTTGGCCTATGACATTCACGAGGCGCTGGTGATCCTCAACGAAGGCGAGGCGAAAGCCGAGGTACGCAACATCTACAAGCGCAAAACGATCTTTTTGGCCGAAACGGCTCATGATCTCTCGGTGCAGCGCAACATCATCAAGCGCGAGTTGCAACGCCACGGCTATGTGGTATTGCCCAAAAACACACTGCCCACCACCGCCAGCGAATTGGAGCGAACCGTGCGCAAAGACCTGGAGGACAGCCAATTTTCCATCCACCTGATTGGCAGTGCCTATGGCGAGATACCCGAAGGCAGCGAACGCTCCCTTGTGGACTTGCAAAACCGCCTGGCCGCGGAAATGACGGCCGCCAAGCACCAGCGCAAGGAAGAGTTTGCCCGCCTGATCTGGATTGCCCCCAATCTTCGAAACGCCAGCGAACGACAGAAAAACTTTATTGACTCGCTCAAGCGCGACACCGAAGCGCAGGAAGGAGCCGAGATACTTCAAAATCCGCTCGAGGACTTCAAAAACATCATGCGCGAAGAACTGCTCGAAGCGCAAGAACGAAAACACGTGGAGGACGGCAGCGGCCGCAGCGTGTACCTGTTGCATGACCGCATTGACCACCACGAAGTACGCCCGCTGATTGACCTGATCGAAAAGTCGGGCTACCGCGTGCTCACACCCGCCTTTGAAGGCGAACTGCTGGACGTGCGCAAACGCCACATCGACAACCTCAAAAACTTTGACGTGGCCGTCATCTACAAAGGCAAAGTGAACGAACAGTGGGTGCGCATGAAGGTGTTGGACCTGATGAAAGCCCCCGGATTTGGCCGCAAAAAACCCATTTCGGGCAAGGCCATCATCGCGCCCAATGCCGAAAACTACCGCACCCAAAACATGCGCCTCATTGACCCGGCCCGCCCGGCTGAGTCGCTCCAATCCTACTTACAAGAACTTAACGCCTAATGCCCATGAGCACACTCGTTGACGATTATTCCGGCATGCCCTCTACCAAAGTGGCCGATAATCCCTTTCCGGGATTGCGTCCGTTCAAGATCGAGGAAAGCCACCTCTTCTTTGGCCGCGAGGGCCAAAGCGATGAGGTGTTGTTGAAATTGTCCAAAAACAGGTTTGTGGGCGTCATTGGCCCCTCCGGTTCGGGTAAATCCTCGTTCATTTATTGCGGGGTGCTGCCCATTTTATACGGTGGCTTCCTCACCGATGCTTCGCCCAACTGGGAAGTGGTGGTGACGCGCCCCGGCTCCGGCCCCATCGACAACCTGTCCGAAGCGCTGCTCAAAACCGCCAAAGACTACACCGCAGCGGATACCGAGGACAAAAAAATCAAGCGCACCATCGTGTCCACCTTGCTGCGCAGCAGTTCGCTGGGGTTGGTGGAGGCCATCCAGCAGTCGCGCAGGTCGGAAGACATCAATTACCTCATCCTGGTAGACCAGTTTGAAGAACTGTTCCGCTTCAAAGACAGCACTGACCCCAACTCGGTAAACGAAACCCTCGCTTTCGTAAACCTGCTGATGGAGGCCATCAACTACGAAGATGCACCCATCTACGTAGCCATCACCATGCGTTCGGATTTCATTGGCGATTGTGCCCAGTTTCCCGAGCTGACGCGCAAGATCAACGACAGCCACTACCTCATCCCCCAAATGACCCGCGACCAAAAGCGCAGGGCCGTGGAAGGACCCGTGGCCGTAGGTGGAGCCAAGATATCCCCCCGCCTCACGCAGCAGTTGCTCAACGACTTGGGCGACAACCCGGACCAGTTGCCCATTTTGCAACACGCCCTCATGCGCACCTGGAGCTACTGGGCCAACTACCGCGATGTGGAAGACGAGCCACTGGACCTCAAGCACTACGAGGCCATTGGCACCATGTCCGAAGCGCTCTCCATGCACGCCAACGAAGCGTACGATGAACTGGAAGACGACCAAAAGCATGTATGCGAGGCGTTGTTCAAGGCCATCACCGAAAAACGAGGCGAAAACTTTGGTATCCGCAGGCCCACACGCCTGAACGAAATAGCGGCCATTGCCGATGTGAGCGAAGAGGAAGTGATGGCGGTGATCGAGAAGTTCCGCGAGCCCGGCCGTTCGCTGCTCACCCCTGCCCACGGCACCCCGCTCACCTCGCGCAGCATGGTAGACATCAGCCACGAGAGCTTGATGCGCATTTGGGTGCGCCTGAAAAACTGGGTAGACGATGAGGCGGAAGCCGTGCAGATGTATTTGCGTTTGAGCGAGGCCGCAGCCCAATACCAAGTGGGCAAGGCCGGCTTGTGGCGGCCACCCGATTTGCAGTTGGCACTCAACTGGCAGGCGAAGCACAAGCCCACACTAGTGTGGGGGCAGCGCTACAACCCGGCCTTTGAACGCACGATGATCTTTTTGGAGTACTCCAAAAAAGAGTTTGAAACCGAGCAGCGCATCAAAGAACTGGAGGCCAAACGCAAGCTGCAGCGGGCACGCACCACCGCGTTGGTGTTGGGTGCTTTCTTGTTGCTGGCATTGGTGGCGATGGTGTATGCGTTTGTACAGCAAGTGGAAGCCAATACGCAACGGGCGGAGGCATTGAAACAACAGGAAAGAGCTGAACAAAATGCAAATGAAGCGAAGCGACAAGAAGAAATAGCAAAGGATGCTGAAAAAGAAGCCCGAGCGCAGGAGTTGATTGCTAAAAATGCCCTGACTGCTGCAAAAGTCGCTGAAGCCGAAGCAAAGAGGCAGGCAGAAATTGCAGAGCAGCAACGACAAGAAGCTGTAAAACAAGAAGCCTTGGCAAAGAGAAATGAATCCCGAGCTGTTGCAGCTCAAAAACTTGCTGAAGAGAAAGAGCGGGAGGCATTAGCTGCGAAGCGTGAATCGGACCGCCTCCGCTATGTTGCCACGGCCAAAGCCATGGCCTTGAAGACAGCCGACTTAAAAGACGAAAAGGAAACGATTGCCTTGCTCGGACAACAAGCGTACAATTTCAACAAAAAGCATGGCGGTACCGATGGAGAATTTGATAACGATATCTACAACGGATTGTTCCGAGCGCTGGATGCCAACCGCGATCCGCTCACCCAAAGCCTAGAAGGTCACCGAGGCGGTGCTGCCCGGGCGGTGGAGCCCCGGGTGGAGTCAAATCATATTTACTCGGGGGGGTCAGATGGGCGCATTATCATATGGGACTACAGTAAGCGCACCTGGGTACCCGAAGTGCTCCGAAAGTCAACCGTGGGTGAGCCGGGCGGAGCCACGTTCTCCGAGTTTCAGGTATATACACTGGACATCTCCCCCGATGAAAGTATGCTGGCGGCCGGTGGCCTTTACACGGCAAACCGCAATGCCAACTATGTAGAACTATATTCGCTACGCGACAAATCGCTGATCCGAAAGATCACCGGCTTTGTCGGAGATGTAGAAAATCTTCACTTTGCCCCCGATGGAAAGGGATTCTACGCGCGTGACAATGCTGGCCGCAGCATCAAATACGCAGACCTCACAACGGCACGCGAAGTGGTAAACCCATCAGTTAAGATAAACGCACTTGACTTAAGTCCTGATGGCCGCCAATTGGTTGGTGCGGGAAAGGACGGAAACATCTATGTTTGGGACATTCGAAATAACTTCAGGGAAACGATAATCAAGGTTAGTTCAGCCGAATTGACCGCTGTTGTTTTTGCGCCCGAAGGCCGGAGGATCATCACCGGAGATGAGCGGGGCGTTGTCCGTATTTTCGACAATGGCCTACAGGTACGACAACTGTCAGGACATAAAGCAGCGGTTGAACGTATCCGCTTCAATCATGCGGGTACCTTTATGGCCACCGGCAGCAAGGATTTTTCCATACGCTTGTGGAATATGAAACGCCTCAACGATAACCCCATTGTGATGAGCGACCACGACTGGATTTGGAGCATGGCCTTCACTCCGGATGACGAACAGCTCGTGGCGGGGATCAACAGCAAAAAAGAAGACTTTGACCGCTCGGGGCGCAAGGTTTACGAAACCATCCATGCATGGCCCACCAACATGAAAACCATGAGCGGACTCCTCTGTGGATATGCCAAACGTAACATGACACAAGAGGAATGGGAAGGCTATACCAATGGATTGGCCTACGAAAAAACGTGTGACGCATTCCCGAAAGGAAACTGACCCTCAAATACGGAACGACAACGACTAACCGAGTCTATCGATGAGAAGATTTTACATTGTTTCGGCCACGATGGCCATGATTGTGTGGATGGCAGCGGATACGCGTGCGCAAAGCTGTTCGCAACTGCTGCGGTTGGCGCGCGCCACCTATGAGCAGGGCCGTTTGCATGAGGTAGCGGCACTGTTTGACGGCAAAGATTGTCTAACGACTACCGCTGATGGCGGAGGGCTCTCCAAGACAGAAAAAGTGGAAGCGTATCGCCTTCTCACGCTGACATATATCTATTTGGAGGAACCGGAGAAGGCGGACGATGCGATGCTAAGCCTGCTACGCACCGACAACTACTTTGAGCCAAACCCCGCCATTGATCCGGCCGAATTCCTGGGTCTGTACAATACGTTTCGCACGTGGCCCATTTATCGCCTGGGAGTCAGGTTAGGAACGGCTTACACCACTCCCAATGTAAAGGAATCTAACCCGGTCATCAATGGAGACGCGACCTATCAAAGCCGACTCAGTTTCATCGTGGGCGCCACAGGCGAGATTCCATTGGATCGCTATGGCAAATTCACGTTCAATCCGGAGCTGTATTTTGCACAGCGATCCTACGCAGCCGAAGTGAACTCACCCGGGGTTGGTGTATATACCGGCATCACGCGCATCTCTACGCTGGCGGTGCCTCTTTCCGTGCAATACGCGCTTTTTAAAGAGAAAACTAAGTTCAACCCCTACTTACTAGCAGGGGTGTGGACCGACATCATTTTTTCAGGGCAGACGGCCTCCTCCACCATCCGGTCGGGCAACGAGTCCATCATCGAGCAATCCATCGACATCAAAGATCAGCTCAAACCCATCAGTATAGCTCCGCAACTGGGGGCAGGGGTCAAATATCGTGCGGCCGGGGGTTACCTGACCGCGGAAGTGCGGTATCTCTACGGTGTGAACGCCATCACAACAAACGTGTACAACAACCAAGCGCTGATATGGGACTACCACTGGGCCGATGGCGTCAATCGACTCAGTTCATGGCAACTGACCGTTGGCTATGTCCAGAATTTCTTCAATCCCAAAAAACTGAGTTCTAAAAAGTAATTGTCACCCATGGCGCGATCTCTACTCCTTCTCATTTTTGCTTCTCTTCTGTTAGTTCAATGTCAAAACCTGGATGATGCAGAGCCTGCAGACCGGTCTTCCTTTGTGTTCTTCTACGAAAAGCCGCGTAACTACGATGCCCGTGTGCTCGAGCCGTACGGAAGCGGTTTTCTGATGGGGGGCAATTTGACACAGCAACGAAACGATCTGACCAGTGCCATCATTTCGCAAGTGGACAGCCGGGGCAACATCGTGTGGGAGGTGTCGCTAGATAGTTCTTCGGTTAGCGCCATTAAACCCGTGTCGGATGGGGTATTGGTATGGGGCCACCGCATCGCGCTGATCGATACCGCAGCTAACCTCAACGACCGCATCATCACCTCCGCCCAATTGTTCAAGCTCAGCGCTAGTGGCTCCGTAGTGGATCAGGTGTTGTTTCGGGACATCGTCAACAACGAACGGACAGCCGACATTGCCGGAGACGCACTGATCGTGGAGAACGACCGCATCATTGTGACCGGCAACTCAAAGATAGGTACCAACCCCACCGTGTCATTCACGGCTGAGCTTAGCCCCACTACATTGCAATTGCAATGGCTCAGACGTGAGTCGTTTATCAACCGAAACTACGAGAACACGGCCAACGCCTTTTTTACTGACAATCAAAACATCATCTGGGGCGCGGGTGCGGCAGGTGAACTTCAGAACACCGATTTTTCCTATGTCGTGCTCCCCGTGGTGCCCCCTTCCGGCCCGCCCATAAACATTGGTCAATACGGTGAAAACGACCAGCAGAACTACCGTGTAGGTGCCATTGCCAAGTCAGCCTTGGGCTTTGGTGTAACCGGAACCTACGTGGACATTAGCGCCCGAACCACCAATCTTTACTTTCTTCGCTTCGATCGCCAGGGAAACTTCATCGAAGGGTCCGATATTTTTTTAGACGCGATCGATTCACAAAATAATGAGCCGCTCACCGATAAAGCGATTTCTAAAACAGACGAAGCCGGACTAGCCATAGCCGCTATTCCCAGTGGTGGATTTATCGTAGCCGGCTCCATGAATACCACCACGGGCAACGCAATAGGCAACCGAGGCAATGGTGGTACCGACCTTTGGCTAATACGACTGGATGCTTTTGGCAATGTTGTTTGGAACAAAACGTTTGGTGGTTCGGGCGATGAAGAGCCACGGGCCGCAGTAGTTACCGCAGATGGCGGCTTTGTGATCTGCGGCAGTTCTACAGTAGCCAACCTCAAATCTATTTTCTTGCTCAAAACAGATCGAAACGGAGAGATCGAACAATAAGAACCCTTGCGTATGAACCGACTTTTTACCATTGCTTTTTTTTCCTTCCTCTTGGTTGGCCGTGCGGTGCTCGCACAAGATCCCGCCACGGGCGGAGGCTTTGCTGCCACCTGTACGGATGCCGCCACGGTGAATTGGAACAACCCGACCACGGTCAATAATATTTTGATTTTTGCCAAAGCTGGAAGTGCCATTACCGTGGGAACGCCAACGAACAACATTACGGGATCCGGCAACTATGATGCACCCAACAACAACTTTTCGCTGGCCGCGCAAACCTATCAGAACGATGCGGCCGCGCGATTAGTGTACCGCAGTTCCACCACCGCCAACTCCTTTTCACTGACAGGGCTGACGGCCGGTGTGACGTACCATTTTCTGATTTTCAATGCCAGTAACCCGAATAACTACTCCACTGCCCTCACGTTCTCTGGTGCGAGCCTCAGCGCCCCCCCTAACCCAACGGGTTTTGCGGCCACCGTGGCCAATGCCTCTTCGTCCTTATCCTGGACCAACGCCACGTGTGGCGATGAAGTACTGATTGTGGGTAAGGCCGGCTTGTCGGTGACGGGCACACCTACAGGCAACGGATCCGCGTATACGGGCAATTTGAACTATACAGCTGCTGCCGCACCC
>JALONI010000067.1 GCA_025455015.1 Cyclobacteriaceae bacterium
AACAGCGGCAACTACACGGTGACGCAGACGGTGAGCGGCTGCACCTCGGCCCAGTCGGTTGCGACCGCGGTCACGATTAACGCCTTGCCTCAAGACCGGACGGTAGCGGCTACAACCCCCACGACTATTTGCAACGGTGGTACTGTATCCCTTGAAATCACCTCCAGCGAAAGCGGCATTGCTTATCAGTTGATTGATCAAGCAAGCAATGTGGTGAGCGGCCTTGCGGTGGGCACGGGCGGAAACATCATTCTTACCAGCCAAGGGCTAAGCACCAGCGTAACCACTCTGCGTGTACGGGCGACCAACTTGATTACAACCTGTTCCTTTGTTCTCGCCTCCACACAGGCGGTTACAGTTCAGCCCAATCCGAACGTATCCAATGCGGGCATCGACTTGGAGCGTTGCGGCACAGGGTCAGTTACACTCAATGGCAATATTCCCACGGTAGGCACCGGTTCATGGTCAATCGTTTCGGGGGCAGGTGGTTCCCTGATCAATGCCGCCCTGCCCAACACATCATTTTCGGGCCAAGAGGGACAAGTGTACACGTTATCGTGGACCATTTCCAACGGTGTTTGCCCGCCCACCAGCGACCAGATGCTGGTGACAATCACCCGTCCTCCGATCGTGTTTGCCGGCACCAATGAAGCAATCTGTGAAAATACGCCATTCGATTTTTCCACGCAGGCAGTTGGTGCTTCCGCTTCCCACTTCAGCTCTATCCTATGGACTCATACGGGAGCCGGCACGCTATTCAACTCTTCATCGCTTACGCCCACGTACATTCCTCAAACAGGGGAGACCGGTGTAGTCACGTTTACTCTTCGGGCCAACCCCAACGGCACTTGTGTTTTCGCGCAAAGCAGCATGCAACTCACTATCAATCGCACCCCCGTCATTGATCCCGTGGCAGACATTGCGGTTTGTTCGGGTGCGACCATCCCGGCCATCACATTCACCACGAATGCCGGGGGCGGAGAAATTTTCACCTGGACAAACACCAACCCCGCCATCGGGTTGGCCTCCTCGGGAATAGGCTCCATTGGGTCCTTTACAGCCGCCACCAACACCACCGGAAATGCCGTGGCGGGAATCATTGAAGTGGAAGCCTCAAGAGCCAGCTGTACGGGCCCCAGACGGATATTCCGCATCACGGTATTTCCCGAACCTGTGGTAGCCGCCATTGGCAACGTGACGGTCTGCCCGGGTGAAGCGGTCAATGTGCCCCTTAGCAGCAACGTGACGGGAGCAGCCGTAAACTGGAGCAACACGAATAGTTTGATCGGCATTGGCACCGGTGGCAGTGGATCGCTGAGCTTTACCTCGGCCGCCAATAACACCGGGTTCGACATCGTGGGCACCGTGAGCGTGACAGCAACCAAGGACGGGTGTACGAGTGCGGGTGCGAACGCGAAGACGTTTACAATCACGGTGCGGCCCACCCCGGTCATGACAAACGCGGTGGCCTCGCGGGTGCAAACCGTTTGTTCCGGTACGCCTTTAAACTTCGTTCCGACCTCCAATGTGGGGGCGGCTGTGTATCATTGGACGTCCTCGGTCAGCGGCAGTTTCACCGGAGTGTCTGCCAGTGGCAGTGGGGACATCACTGACACGCCCGTAAATACGGGCAGTACCACAGGCACGGTGACCTATACCATCACACCGGTGGCCAATCTTTGTTCGGGCACGTCCATCAGTTTTGTTGTCACGGTGTTGCCAACGCCTTCGGCTGATGGGCCGGACGCGAGCGTCTGTACCGATTCGGGACCTGTCGTGATCACGATCAACAACAACCCCCAAAACGTGACCGGTACTACTTTTGCCTGGGTGGCCGATGAGGACGCGAATGTATCGGGTTCGGCCGATGGCAATGGGTCAACCATTAATCAGATGTTGTCATTGTCGAGTGGCGCATTGGGACACGTTCGCTACGTGGTTACACCTTCAGCTAACGGATGTGCCGGCCCTACCAAGACCATCACCGTGAGTGTATTTAGAAGAGCAGAAGTAAGCGCGGGACCGGACCTGCAGCTTTGTGCTGACACGCCTTCCATTGCGTTGCAAGGTTCGTTTAGTTTTTCACCCTCGGTTACCTGGACGCGGGACGTAGGGGCGGGGTCGTTCTCCAACCCGAACGATCCGGTGGCTTCCTATTCGTTTGTCAACCCCGGTGAAATTAACTCCACCGTGGTATTGCGCTTGACCGCGGCCGACCCGGATGGGGCCGGCCCTTGCACGGTCGTCTCCGATGTTATGAACCTGCGCATCAACCCACTGCCGATTGTGAACTTCACGGGTTTTCCTCCCGGTTCCCCTCCTCAAACGGCCGAAAACGCTTCGCCCATCACCCTGACCGGCAACCAAGTGGGTGGATTGTTTACGATTTCCCCGGTTACGTCTAACATCGGAACGACCGTGCAATCGCCCCCGGCTGACCAAGCCCTATTTGATCCGAGTGCCGTGGAATTGGGTTCCAATTTTGTCACCTACGCATTTACGAGCGTGTTTGGATGTACCAACCAACAAACGCGCGAGATATTGGTTAACCCGGTCACAACACTTGATTTTGGGTTACAAGGCGCCACGGTAAACGTGAACAACGAATTTGAAGTGTGCGGAAGAACGGGACGCAAGCGACTGGCGGGCATTCCTGATGTGGCCAGCGGCAATCCGGGCAGCGAGTTTCGCGGCAAAGGCACCAATGCTGCCATTGTGCAAGCGGCTATTGAAGTAGATGGCGGTCAGTACTTTGTCAATACCGATAAACTGGCGTCCGGAACGTATCAAATTGAGTACTTCTACATTGACGGCCTTGGCAACCCCGCTACGCCCATCACCAAGATCATTCAAATATTGGCTGCGCCCGTGGCCGTTATCAACGTAAACAATTCATGTATCGAAGATGCCATTGAGTTTTTCAGCAATACCTCTTTCGTTCGCCCCACGCCATTCCCCACGTTTATCAATGCGTGGAATTGGTCTATCGAGCCCGGGATCACGAGCAATCTCGAAAATCCCACGTATAATTTCAGTACGGCCGGTTTCAAAACCATTGGCTTACGTGTGACCACCGCCCAAGGCTGTTTTCATGATACCACCCGCGTCATTCGCGTAGGCAATGTTCCCCTGGTTGACTTTCGGTGGTCGGCTATTTGCACCAATGATTCTACGCGATTCAACGATCTGACGGTAAGTGCCTTTAGTCCGGTCACTACTTACACGTGGGATTTTGGTGACGGCTTTGTGTTGACGGGAAATGCGGGTGATCCGGTGCCGAATGGCACCCACGGGGGCGCTACCTCGGGAACTCTTACCGATCCCACCCATTCATATGGTGCCAACGGATCGTACACGGTGGTGCAAACCGTGAATACGTTGGACGGTTGCACGAATACCCGTACGCAATTTGTGAATATCCTGCTTGGAGGCAATACCGATGTGAAGCCGAATCGGGGAAGTCCTTACGTAGAACGGTTTGATGCCGGCAATGGCGGTTGGTTTGCCGAGTCCATCCGCTTATCGGGCGGTTCCAAAGTCGATTCAAGTTGGCAATGGACGGCCTCTCCGCCATCGTCTGCTTTCAGCGCGGGCGCCAGCGGCAGCTATTGGGCCACCATCTACCGCAATGCTGTCGTAAACCCCGATTCATATGTCGGCAATGAAGGCTCGGTGGTAAACGGTCCTTGCTTTGATCTAACCCTACTGGAGCGTCCGATGGTTTCGCTCGACTACTTTAGCGATACCGAAACGAATCTGGACGGTGCCACTCTGCAGTTTTCTACGGATGGCGGCAATACGTGGGAGATCGTTGGCCCGCCCATTGGGGTCACCAATCGCGATGAAGGGATTAACTGGTTCAATGGGGTGGGTATCCCGTCCAACCCGGGCAGTCAACCGGTGGGTAACTATGGCTGGACCGGCAAACAAGGAGGGTGGAAGACTGCCCGCTTTAACCTCGACATGGTACCCAACAACGCAACGGCCCGTGATCAAGTGCGCTTACGCATTGGTTTTGCCGCCAGTGATCTTAACGAGTCGGGCAACAGCTATGACGGCTTTGCTTTTGACAATCTCTTTGTGGGCGAGAAGGCACGAACGGTGCTGGTGGAGCATTTTGCGAACGCCACCATACCCCAGAATGCCGAGGCCTACCTCAATGGCCTTTTGGCGACCGAAATTTCATCCAGGGGTTTTTCGGATTTTGTCCATATTCAGTACCATGTTTCGACTCCCGGCACTGACTTATTAAATCAACAAAACCCGTCAGATCCGTCAGCGCGCGCGTTGTTTTACAACTTATCGCAGCCACCGCGCACCATCATGGACGGCATCATCAACCCGCCCAGGTTTGTAGGAAGTCCTTTCGATGTTACGCGAATCGAAATCGATCGAAGGGCATTGATTGACCCGCTGTTTGATATGCGGGTAGATTCGGTGGCCACCAACAACCCGGAAACCATCGGTTTCGAAGTGCAGCTAACGGCCAGGCGTGCGGTAAATAGTCCGCTTATCCTCCAGGTAGCCTTGGTCGAAAAAACGGTGACCAATGCCCAGGGAACGTTCCAAAATGTATTGCGCAAAAACCTGTTAGGCAACGCGGGCGCTACCATTACCAACGCTTTTGCCGCGGGGGCGGAACTGATACGCACCGAAAACGAGATCGAAATTGACGTGCCCACCGTAAATAGTGATCAATTGATGTTAGTGGCGTACGTACAAGACCGAACAACCAAAGAAATTTATCAAAGTGCCATTCTGAATGTCATCTATAAACGGGGCCGATTGGTCACCTCCATCGAAGAAGAAGAAAAGCCGGAAGCGTGGGGGGCTTTGCTGAACGAGATGCAGGTGTTTCCCAACCCGGCCAGTCAGCGTGCGTACGTAGGGGCCGAGCAACCCATACCCAAAACCATGGCGTGGCAGGTGGCCGACCAACGCGGCCTGGTAGTCTTGCGAGGGAACTTCGACAAGGTGGACAACAATCGGTTAGAACTTGACGTGAAATCGCTCCCCAACGGATTGTATCAATTGATACTCACTTCCCCGACCGGAGCCAAGGCCCACAAGCGGCTGATCGTGCTAAACCACCACTGAGCGAGTGAACAAACTGTTCAAATCCAATTAATCGTAATTTAATCGGTGTTTGCTTGGCCCGTGGCTACCTTTCGCACACAGACATATCTATTTGAAGCATGATTTCCGAGTTTGCAAACCTGACCGCTCCAGAAGCCGAACTGTTGATGAAGGCTCCCTTTTTATGCTGTATCTTGATTGCCGGGGCGGATGATCGGATCGACCAAAAAGAAATGCGAAAAGCCATCGCACTGGTGGGGAAAAAGAAAGCCCGAAAGGGCTCTTCGCTGATCTCCTACTACCAGCACGTATCGGAGGACTTTGAGGATAAACTCAAGATCATTATTCAGGATTACCCGGTCGAATCCACGCAGCGAATGCCGTTGCTGGTGCAAGACCTGGCCCAGCTCAACGCCATCTGGCCCAAGCTCGACCAGGCGTTTGCCCGCGAATTGTATCACAGCCTGCGCGAAATTGCCCACGAGACGGCAGAATCGTCAGGCGGGGTACTGGGCCTGCGCAAGATAGCCCCTGAAGAAGCCAAGTACGTGCACCTGCCCATGATCCACGAACCGGTATGAGTCGAACGGGGTGGTTTGCCAGCTCGGTGGTACCGTTTAGGTTGGTGTTTTTTATGTGGCTGGTATTCAGTGTGGAGTTTTTTTATCACATCGACTTGTCGTTTTTGGGCATCCGGCCACGGACAGCGTCCGGCTTATTGGGCATCGTGTTTGCCCCGGTCTTGCATGGCGACTATTTGCACTTACTTTCCAATACGGTTCCGCTGTTGTTTTTGGGATCGGCTTTGTATTTCTTCTACGGCCGCATTGCCGGTTCGGTGTTTGCGCGGTGCTATTTCATCACCAACCTGCTCGTGTGGATTTTTAGCCCACGGCTATCATACCATATCGGAGCCAGTGGCCTTATTTATGGGTTGGCCGCTTTTTTGATCGTGTTCGGATTGGTGCGTGCAGAGTTACTTTCGCTGTTGCTGTCGGTTTCCGTGGCGGTTGTTTATGGTGGTATTTTTTATGGCGTCTTGCCGTCCGACCCGCGGGTTTCGTGGGAGTCGCACTTGGCCGGAGCCGTGGTGGGCGTGATTTCCGCATTTCAATTTAGCCATGTGAAACGAGTAGACTAAGTTTGTGCCATGGATGCTACTGCTGCCAAAATCTTTAAAGATCTGAAAGCCCGCCAATTCAAGCCGGTGTACGTACTGCAAGGCGAGGAGACATACTACATTGACCGCATAGCTTCCTACATTGAAAACCACGTATTGGCAGAACACGAAAAAGGGTTCAACCAGGTGATCTTGTACGGAAAAGATGCGCCCGTCAGTAGCATCTTAACACAGGCGCGAAGGTTTCCGATGATGGCGGAACGCCAGGTGGTCATCGTACGCGAGGCGCAGGACATCCCGGACTTACAAAAAGACCCCGGTATGAGGCTGCTGTTGGACTACTTGCAACGACCGGTGCCCAGTACAGTCCTGGTACTGTGCCACAAACACAAAACACTCGACAAACGGAAAGAGCTGGGCAAAAAAATAGAACAACTGGCCGAGTCTGCTGCGTTCAGCAAGTTGTATGAGAACAAGTTGCCGGCCTTTGTGGAAGAATACGCGGCCGAGAAGGCGCTGGCGATAGACGATCAAGCCGTGCGGCTGTTATGCGAATATGTGGGCAATGACCTCAACCGGCTGGCCAATGAGATCGACAAGGTAGCCATGAATGTGACGGGTTCCATCACGGCCGAACACGTGATGCACCACGTGGGCATCAGCCGCGAATACAATATTTTTGAGTTGCGGAAAGCACTCATTTCACGCGACCTGGCCGCGGCCGCCAAAATCGTTCACTACTTCGAAGCCAATCCCAAGCGCAACCCCGCGATGCCCATGATCGCCTACTTCTATTCGTTTTTTAGTAAGGCACTCGTGGCTTCGCAAGTGGCCGATAAAAGTGAAAATGGACTTGTTAATGCACTCAAAATCAACCGCTATGCCGTGCGAGATTACAGCACGGCTTTGCGTCAGTTTGATACCACTGCACTCGAACACATAGTGGGCTGGGTGCGCGAAGCCGATCTGAAATTAAAAGGCGTCAATGCGGGCGCACAAACCGATGGTCAGATAATGAAAGAATTTGTGACGCGCGTGGTTCTTGGCTGAGCCCACATTTATCCGCGCGGGTGGGGGCACATAAGGTAAATTTCATTAGTTTTGATACGCGAAACGGATTACAGGCTGCCCGATGAGTCTGATTTTTTAAACTAAAGTTTGGCAATTTTTTTGTTCGTCCGTAGTTATTGCATCATGAAGATCATGCCGCGCACGCTCGCGTATGTATGGGTTTTATGTTTCACAGCAAACGCGTTTGCGCAGGATGGATTGTCTCAATCCGATCAGGCCGTCCGGTATCAGTCCGCTCACGAGTTGTTGTTGAAACGCCAGTTTGGGGGCGCGCGCCAGCAGTTTGAAGAGTACCGGGCTAACGCCCCCGCACCGGATGAACGCACGCTGGCCGCCACCTACTATGCCGGGATCTGCGCCCTTCATTTATACCATCCCGATGGCGAACGCGAATTGGATCGGTTCGTCAAAAACCATCCGCAAAATGCGCTGGCCTCCACGGCCTACTTTGAGATGGCCAACTTTTTTTACCAGGAGAAAAATTTTGCCAAAGCAGCCGGGTATTTCGAGAGGTCGGATTTCACGGTGCTCTCAAGCGAGAAGCAGAACACCGGGCGTTTTCGCTGGGGGTATTGCCTCTTCAGCCTGAAAAAGCTAAAAGAGGCCAATGAGCAGTTCAATGCTGTCAAGGCACAGGGCGGACAGTATGGGCCGGCTGCCAGCTACTATGCCGGCTTTGCCGAATACCAGGAAGGCGATTACGCCAACGCCCTCATAGACTTTAAGCGGGCTGAGTCGGCCGCAGCCTATGCCCCCGTGGTGCCCTCGTTGATTGGCAATGTGCTGTACCGCCAGAAGAAGTATGATGAAGTGATCAGTTATGCAAACACCGTGAGCACCCGCGAAGGTGTCACCAACCGCGATGAATTGGCGCTGCTTGTGGCGGAGTCACAATACAAGAAAAAAGATTATCGGGCGGCTGTTTTGAGCTATGAAAAATACCTGACGGGCAGAGAGGGCACCACCGACAAAGGCGTGCTGCTTCGGGCCGGGCACGCAGCCTATCAGGTCGGCCAGTCCGCGCAAGCGATTAGCTACCTGAAACAAGCGGCACTGGCACCCGACTCAACCGGTCACTACGCCTCCTACTATTTGGGTGCCCTCTATGTCCAATCTCAGCAAAAACCGTTGGCGTTGGCGGCCTTTGACCACGCGCGGAAATTTACGAAAGACCAAAGGCTGGCAGGCGAAAGCAATTATGCCTATGCCAAACTCGCCTATGAGTTGGGCAATGCCGATTTGGCCATTGCGGAGATGGAAAAGATGCTGGCCGCAGAACCCAACGGGCCGCGCGCCAATGAGCTGCGCGAGTTGCTCTCGCAAGCGTACGTCAATGCCAACAACTACAACAAAGCCATTGCCTATATCGAATCGTTGCCTGCGCGCAATGCCAACGTAGACCGAGCCTACCAAAAAGCCACGCTGCTCAAAGGCATGGAATACTTTAACAAAGAAGACTACGCGAATGCCGTAGCCAGTTTTGAGAAATCGTTGCAAACCCCGCTGGACGAGGAGTATGCCGGAGAGGCGGCCTTTTGGGCAGGGGAGGCGTACGCCATCGGTAACAAACACGAGCAGGCCATCAAAAAATACCAGCAGGTCATCGCGCTCAGCGGATTTCGGAATAAGTCGTTGCAGTCGCGCGCGCGCTATGGCCTGGGCTATGAGTACTACTATCAAAAGCAGTACGACAAGGCACTCTTGTATTTTAAGGAGTACACCAACAGCGCGCCTGACACGGACCCCCACAAAGCGGACGGCCTGCTGCGTGTGGCGGATTGCTATTACGTATCAAAAAACTATGCCGATGCCTTGGCTTTCTACCGCAAAGCCTTGCAGCAGCGCACTGCGGATGCAGACTATGCCCACCTCCAGATGGGTATCATTCATGGATTGTTGAAAAACTACCCGGAGGGCAGGAGAGAACTGGACTACGTGGTCAAAAACTACCCGCAGTCGAGTTGGGTGGACGAGGCCCTGTTTGAACGAGGCCAGTTGGATTTCGTGCTGGGCAACTATGCATCGGCAGCCGAGTCCTATTCAATCGTCATTGCTCAACACCCGGCTTCGCCTTTTGTGCCGTATGCCCACGCGCGCAGAGCGGCTTCGTTCTTTAACCTGAAAGAGTACGGCAAAACGGCAGACGACTACATCGCGATGATCAAAGAATACCCCACGCATCCTGCCAGTAAAGATGTGCTGCTGCCGTTGCAAGAGGCACTTTCGCTGGCCAATCGCTCGGATGAGTTCGAGGGCTACCTCGCACGCGTGAAAAAAGTGAACCCCGATTCCAAAGGCGTGGAGGCCGTTGAGTTTGGCGTGGCGCGCAATCAGTTCCTGAACCAAGAGTACAGCAAAGCCCTGCAAAGCCTGGCCTCTTTTCTGGCGGGCTATCCCGACAGCCCCAACCGCACAGAGGCCATCTACTACCAAGGCGAAAGCCACTACCGCCTGAAGAACATGGACAAAGCGCTGGAGTCGTACTATCAGATCGAAAACGAACTGACTTTTGAATTTGCCACGCGCGTCACAGCCCGGGTGGCCGAGTTGGAATTCAAGGCCAACCGGTTGGAGAAAGCGTTGCCCGCCTACCAGCGGCTGGCAAAAATGGCAAGCAATAAAAAAGACCAATACACTGCGTGGTCCGGGCTCATGGAAACACACTTTCTGCTGGCCGCGTACGATTCATCTTCCGCGTATGCGCAACTGATCTTAGCCAAAGGAAATGTCAATGCGGGGGCGGTCAACAAAGCCTCGCTTTTTTTGGGAAAGAACGCCATGGCCAAGGGCGACTATGAGTTGGCGAAAGATGAGTTTATCAATACGCTTAACAGCGCGCAGGACGAATACGGTGCGGAGGCCAAGTATCTGCTGGGGGAAATCTTCTTCTTGACCAAAGACCATAAATCGTGCTATGAAACGTTGGTGAGCCTTAACCGTGACTTCAGCAGCTACACACCCTGGGTAGGAAAGTCCTTTTTGCTGCTGTCGGAAAATTACCTGGCCATGGGCGATACCTTCCAGGCACGGGGCGCTTTGCAATCGTTGGTGGATAACTTCCCCGATCCGATCGTCAAAAACATCGCGCGTGAGCGCTTGCGAAAGATCGAAGCAAGCGAGGCCGCCAAACGCGCAACCCCGGCCGATACCACCCAAACTCCGAAATGATGAAGACGAAAATCGGTTGGTTGTTAGTGGCTTTTACGTGGGTGTCAACGGCTGTGTGGGCCCAGCCCCCGGGCGAGTGGACACAGGGCGAAATTGAGAAGGTGGAAATTGAGATCGTTCGCGATAAGCAGATCACACTGAAAAAGGCCGCGCGCAACTTTGAGAAGATACCGCCCCGCCCCGCGGAACCGATCAAACCGACCATTACCTACGAGTGGGTCGGCATCCCCTTCGCGTCACCTGACTACAATCCGTCCATCCGGCCGCTGCGGGCGCAAACGGAAGCCTTGCCCAAGTTGAACGGCAACTACCTGGCCGCGGGTGCGGGCAATCTCGGTTCGTTTTACCTCGAAGGGCACCTTAACACGAAACGCGATCGCAACAAATGGTATGGGGCCAACGTGTATCACCGCAGTTTTGGCAAAGGCCCCGTGGATGGAAAAAACTCGGCAGCCGCAAACACCTCGCTGAATTTGTTTGGCACCTCATTTGGCAAAGCCATCACGGCTACGGGCCAAGTAGACTACCAAAACATCGCCACCTATTTTTATGGCTATGGGGCGCAAGCGGGGGAAGTCGATCGCGACACCATCCGGCAACGCTACGACATAGTTGGGCTCAGCATGGCCCTGCAAAACACCAAGGCCAGCAGCTTTAACTACCAACTTAAAGGCTCGTTTAGTTACCTCAACGACTGGTTGAAAGCAGCCGAAAGTGATGTGACAGTGGATTTCCGGGCAGATTACGCCACCAAAAGCGGGCAAAAAGTTTTGCTTGGCGCAGATTACGTGCTGCTGGCACGAACGGACGAGCAAGTGGATGCCAAACCGCGCAGCCTGTTTCGGCTAAAGCCTGCCTACCAATTTTCACCGATCGAAAACGTAACCGTCACAGCCGGTTTCAACCTGGCTATTGAAAACGATACGTTAGGCAAAGACAAGTCGATCCACGTGTACCCACACGTTCGCGCCAGTTATTCCGTGGCCGGGGAGGCCGCTCAGTTTTATGCCCAGCTAACGGGCGACATCGACAAGGTGGGGCTGCACACGCTGGTGGCCGAAAACCGGTGGGTGGATGCCAACATCGGCTTGGCTCACACCAATCGTTCCGTTGATTTTTCGGGTGGCGTGTTGGGCAAGTTGGCCGGCAAGTTTACCTACGAAACAGGGGCCTCGTTCGCCAACCTGAGAAATTGGTATTTCTTCCGCAATAGCACGGCCGATGTGGCGCGTTTTGTGGTCGATTATGATGCGGGCAATGTGCAGCGGGTAAACGTATTTGCTACGCTTGGCTACGACCAGTCCGAGAAATTCAAAGTGAATTTGCGTGCCGATTACTTTGCGTACTCGGTGGATGAGCTCGTGGAGGCGTGGCATCGGCCTACCTATCGCGTTCGGCTCAACACCCAGCAGGTCATTGTGCAAAAGTTGGTGTGGCGGATGGACCTGGCTGCCCTGGGGGGCATGCGGGCATTTGATCCGGTGAGCAGCCAGGCGGTCAAATTGAAAAACGCGCTGGACTTGGGGGTGCGGTTTGACTACCTGTTGTCGCCCAAGGCAGCTGTTTTTGTGAAGGGTGAAAACTTGCTGAACAATGAGTACCCCTTGTTTTTCAACTACCCCACCCGAGGCCTGCAACTGATGGGGGGACTCACGTGGACGTTCTAAAACCGGCCTTTTTGTGTGAATTTTAGATTACTTTTGCATTAACCCATATTAACCCAACTACCTATGGCCATGAAAGATACCAACGAGGACAAGCCCAACAATGGCAACGACTCTGAGGACAACTTCGGGTTGCCCGATTTGGATTACAAGCCCATTGACCGTACCGAAGAGAAGGCTGGCAAACAGCCGGAAGAAAGCACCGAAACAACGGGCTCGCGCTATACGCCCACCTACGGAGCGGCAGGCGAGGAGAAGTCAAAGGCTCCCGTGATCATTGGGTTGATCATTGGGCTGGTCATCATGGCGGCTGTGGCGTTAATCTACTGGTACGTGTGGCGCCCCGCGCAGTTGGAAAAAGAGCGGCAGGAGTTAGCGCTGAAAAAAGAGAAAGAAGAGCAAGAGGCGAAGCGCAAAGCCGAAGAACAGGAAAAGGCACGCCTGGCTGAGGAAGAACGCAAGCGCAGGGAAGCGGAGGAAGCCGCCAAAGCTAACCCGCCTGTGGGTACTATCGAGACACTAGCGGCCCGCACGGGGCGTTATTATGTGGTCATCTCCAGCGCGGTAGACGGTGACTTGTCCATGGACTACGCCAAGAAATTGTCGGCCAAGGGAGTGAACATCAAATTGATTCCTCCGTTTGGCAAGTGGAAATACAACCGCGTGGCCGTGGCCGATCATCCCGACTTCACCAGCGCACAGGCCGATGCCGATGCGAAAAAGGGCGAGTACGGAAATGATCTTTGGGTAATCAAGTACTGACCCGCGGGTGAATGGGCAGCATGCCAGGGGTGGGCACGGGCATGCGGAAGGGAAGCATTGGTCTGATTGTTGTTTGATTTTTTTCGACCTTATTTATTTTTTATGCTGATTGCGCAGATTGTTCAAAACACGGTGACCGCACCTCCGAGCGACTCCCTGTCGGTATGGGAACTGGCCCAGGCGGGCGGGCCGCTGATGATTCCGATTGTCCTGTGTTCGTTTATTGCCATTTACATTTTTGTTGAGCGGATGCTCACCATCAACCGGGCCAACCAAAGCCCGGAGGTGTTTATGGGCAAGATCAAAGAGTTGGTTCAAAAAGGAGACATCAACGGGGCCAAGATTCTGTGCGCGCAATTTGACACACCGGTGGCCCGCATGATCGAAAAAGGCGTGTCGCGCATCGGCAGTCCGCTCAAAAACATTGAGGCCTCCATCGAGAACGTGGGTAAGATTGAACTCTTCAAACTGGAAAAAAATCTGTCGGTTATGGCCACCATTTCGGGGGCGGCACCGATGATGGGCTTTTTGGGAACCGTGTTGGGTATGGTCAATGCCTTTATCGCGATTGCGCAGGAGGAAGGCACCGTGAGCCCCAAGTTGCTTTCCAATGGCATTTATACGGCCATGATCACCACGGTGGCAGGGCTCATTGTGGGCATCATTGCATACCTCGGCTACAATTACCTGGTGACGCGGGTATCGAAAGTGGTGCACAAGATGGAGTATTCATCCATTGACTTCATCGACCTGTTACAAGAGCCCAAATAGAACCGATCATGAACCTGCAATCGCGAAACAAAGTAGATCCGGCTTTCAACATGTCATCCATGACGGACCTGATTTTTTTGTTGCTGATTTTTTTCATGCTCACCAGTTCGTTTATTACACCCTCGGGCTTGCCCGTCAATCTGCCGTCCAGCAAGGCCAGCACCATCGAAGTACAAAAAGTATCTGTGACGGTGACCAAAGACCTGAAGTTTTACGTGAACGATGTGCCGGTTTCCAAAGCCACGTTAGAGAGCGAATTGAAACGCAAGTTGAAGGCGACCGAAGGGGTGGTGGTCTTGCACATCGATGAAAGCGTACCCACCCGCGAGATGGTGTACGTGGCTGGCGTGGCCACCTCGCTCAAAGCAAAAGTTACCATTGCCACTAAACCCAAGTAGTGATGGAGACGCCACAAGAGAAAAGAAATCACGCCACCGGGCTGGCCGTGTCGTTAACGATACACGGGCTGCTGTTATTGCTCTTTATTTTTTTGATGGCGTGGCGGGCGCCCAACCCACCCGCGCCCGAGTACGGCATTGAAGTAAACTTTGGCGTGGTCGATAGCGGCCAGGGCGATGTGCAACCGACCACGGCAACGGGCGCGGAGCAAAGCACACAAGAACCGGCCGAGCAGGACGATCCTGTTGATGAAAGCCCGCAGGAGACAAAACCCGAGGCTACCCCGGAGGCCAAGCCGGAAGTGACATCGCCAGACGAGAGCGCGGTGGCCGTGAACGACAAGACCAGGAAAGAGGAGCCCGTAAAAGAACCTGCCAAAAAGAAAACCGAGGAGGCCAAGCCAACCGAAAAGGTGGCCGAGGAAAAGAAAGAACAAAAGAGCGAGACCACCGCCAAAACCGAGTCGAAGACCTCAGAAGGAAAAAGCCAGAACAAAGAGGCCGCCAACCAGGGCAACGATGCAACCAAGGCGGGCGACAAAGGGAAGCCCGAAGGTACGCTGGACCCCAACGCCCAGTATACCGGCAAGCCGGGAGGTGGAGGCGGGGGCGATGGCTTTGCCTTGTCTATGGCGGGATGGGAGTGGGCCGAAAAGCCAACCATTCCGGAGTTGCCTGACAATGAGGACGGGCGTATTGAGTTTGAAATTGAGTGTGACGAAAATGGCGAGATATTGGGCATCAAAACGCTGCAGCGGGGCCTCAGCGCCCGGGCGGAGCAACTGCTCAAAGATGAGATTCGAAAAAACTCATTGATCCGTACATCCAGCGGAAAAACCCCGGAACGCTCAAAAGGAAGAGTCGTTTTTGTGTTGCGTACGCGCTGACCTCAGGGGGCCAGCCGTTTTATTTTCCATTCGCTGTCAACCCAATAGTAAACCAGCCTGTCATGCAGGCGACTGGGCCGCCCCTGCCAAAACTCGATTTCGTGGGGCGTTACCCCATAGCCACCCCATTGGTGTGGTTTGGGCAGGTGGGTGTTTGCGGCAAAACGTTTTTCGATTTCCGCCACGCGCTTCTCCAGCAGCTCGCGGTGTTCGATGACGGCACTTTGGGGCGAAGCCCAGGCGCCCACCTGGCTGCCCCTCGGTCGCGACTGAAAATAGGCCTCGCTGACCGCGGCATCCAGTCGCTGCGCGATGCCTTCAATGCGTACCTGGCGCTCCAGTTCGGGCCAAAAAAAAGTGAGTGCGCAAGCTGGGTTGCTTTCCAGTTCCACCCCTTTTTGGCTTTGATAATTAGTGTAAAACTGAAACTGGCCTTGCGCCACGCCCTTGAGCAATACCGTGCGGGCCGAAGGGCGGCCATCGGGTGTTACGGTTGCCAAATTCATGGCGGTGGGCTCGGGCAATTGGGCGGCCAACGCTTCGTCCATCCACCGTTGAAACTGCACCAACGGATGGGGGTCGATGGATTGCTCATCCAGGCGCGCCTTTGCGTATTCTTTGCGTATGTCTGCCAGTGCCATTTTGTCCAAGATTATTTTTTTGACGATCCGTTGTGCGGGAGTGTTTTCTGTCCGTTATTGGTTTCGCAACGCCTTGCGAAAGTACAATGCTTTCGCGGGTTGTCGTTTCGCCATCCGAAATTTTTGCTATGGATTTTTTCAAGTTTCGAACACGCATCAAACCCGCCAAAGGACGCCTGCTCATATCGGAGCCTTTTTTACCCGACCCTAATTTTGAGCGTACCATTGTACTGCTGTGCGAGCACAATCAAGACGGTTCCTTTGGCTTTATTCTGAACAAGCCGGCCGATTCGAAAGTGAGCGAGGTGATGGAGGAGTTGGACTCCTTTGACGAGCCGATTCTGATTGGCGGTCCGGTGCAACAAGACACGCTTCACTACGTGCATCAGTCCACCGAAGTTGAAGATGCCGTGGAGGTGGCGCCCGGCATTTATTGGGGTGGCCGGTTTGATCAGATACGCCTGATGGTGGAAACCCATCAACTGAAAGGAACGGACATCAAGTTTTTTTTGGGCTACAGCGGATGGGACAAAGGGCAACTGGACGAGGAGTTAAAGGCCGACTCCTGGATGGTGACCGATGTGGCCTCGGTGGATTTCCTGTTTGACACCCCCGCCCGGGTGCTGTGGACCAAGTCGCTCAAGGCCATGGGGGGGCGTTTTTCGATGTACAGCAATTACCCCATTGACCCTCGTTTCAATTGATTGGTTTTCCTTATTTTTGGCCTTTGGTGACCTGAAGTAACGCATGAGAGACGAGAACAACCAGCCGGAGAATGTGGAGGAGGATGTGCGTTTAGCGCCCGCCATGGCCGAGCAAGCAAAAACGGACGAGGTATCCGATCACGACACCGAGGAGGAGGACGTCCGCCCCGTGGATTTCAGCGCCTTTTCGAAAGCCGATTTTGTGGCGTTGGTGAAGGAGCTTTCGGCCGAAACCCAGTTTAAACGATCGGACACGTTGCTCAAAGAAGCCAAGCCGCTGTTTGATGAAATCCGAAACCAGGAGCGGGCGGCCGCCCTTCAACGCTTCAAAGACAGTGGGGGCATTGAAGAGGATTTTGACTACCGGGGCGATGAGTTGGATCATTCGTTTGATGCGTACGTCAAATTGATCCGCGACAAGCGCACACAGCATTACCGCCAGTTGGAAGAGCAGCGCAATGAAAACCTGCGCAAGAAAAATGAGCTGCTGGAGAAGCTGCGGGCCTTGGTGGATTCGGATGATACCGAGAACGGATTTCACGAGTTTAAAAAGATACAAGACGCGTGGCGGCAGATCGGCATGGTGCCTCCGGCTCAAAACAAAACGCTATGGGCCAATTACCACGCATTAGTCGATCGATTCTACGATCACCGCAATATTTACTTTGAGCTGAAAGAACTTGACCGCAAACGAAACCTGGAAGCCAAGACCGAGTTATGTGTGCGGGCCGAAAAGTTGGTGCAGATGGAGCACATTCGCGATGCAGTAAGGGAATTGAATGAGTTGCACAACGAATTCAAACACATTGGCCCGGTGCCGTTGGAGGAAAAAGAAAAGCTATGGCAACGCTTTAAGCAGGCCAGTGATGCGGTGTACGAAAAGCGCGACCAACTAAATGAGGTAATGCAACAGGAGTTGGCCGCGAATGCCGAGGCCAAGGTGCGGCTGCTGGAGCAGATCATGCCGTTTGCCGATTTCGCCACCGACCGGATCAAAGAATGGAACCAGAAGACGCAGGAAATTGTCGCCATCCAAAAACAGTGGGAGTCCATTGGTGCCATTCCGCGAAACAAAGCCAAGGATATCAATAAAAAATTCTGGTCTGCGTTCAAAGCCTACTTTGCCAAGAAGAATCAGTTCTTCAAAAAATTGGATGGCGAACGTGCCCATAATCTGGAACTGAAAACCGCTCTCGTAAAGCGAGCACACGAGTTGAAGGATAGCGCACAGCGCGACCGGGCGGGTGAGGAGCTGAAGGCACTGCAGCAGCAGTGGAGAGAAATAGGCCCCGTGCCCGAAAAGCTGCGCGACAAAATCTATAAAGAGTTTAAGGATGCGTGCGACCATTTTTTTCAGCACCAACGCGAACTGGCCGGGCAGGAAAACAAAAACCAGGAAGAAAATCTTCGGTTGAAGGAGGCCATTTGTGCTGCGCTGGAAGAGGCCGTGCAGTCAAAAACAGGATCGTTAGAGCGCTTGGACGAACTGCGCGCTCAGTTCAGCGCAATCGGATTTGTGCCACGCCACGCCATGCCGCTCATCAAGGCACGCTTCCACAAAGCCATTGAAGATTACATTAACGCCCTCGACTCGATCAGTGCCGAGGAAAAAGAACAGGCTAAATTGGAGGTGCAGATCAGCGGACTGCGAAACGATCCGATGGGCGACAAGAAGATACACCACAAAGAGCAAGTGATCCGCAAAAAAATCGGTAAACTCGAGAACGACATCGCCACCCTGAAAAACAACAAGGAGTTTTTTGGGCGGTCGCGCAATGCCGATAAGTTCAAAGACGATATCCAGCGGCAGATCAACGAGGCCAGCGAACAGCTCGCGCAGTTGAAAAAGCAGCTTAAAATGCTGCAAACGGCTTAAAAAAGCCTTTGG
>JALONI010000068.1 GCA_025455015.1 Cyclobacteriaceae bacterium
CATCGGCCTCTGGCTTGAAGATACGGGGAGAAGTGCGCAGCATCGTGCCGCTGCGCGTTCAAGGCAAACCGCATTTGCTCTTTGCCCTGAACAATGATGTTCCGCGGCTCTATGAAATCAAAGCCCCTTGACCGATGGTTAACAAAATTCGATGGGTGCTTTTGGGGTGGTCAGCCATGGCAGTAGCTTGCTCATCGCCCACGCCAAAAACGTTGTTTCAGCAACGAATGGAAACGGGTATCGACTTTTCGAACAACCTGAACGAGACAGAGCAGTTTAATATCGTTGAATACTTGTATTTCTACAATGGCGCTGGAGTGAGTATTGGCGACATCAACAATGACGGCCTGCCAGATGTCTATCTTGTGTCAAATCAAAATAGCAATCGCTTATTTTTGAATAAAGGTAACTGGAAGTTTGAAGACATTACCGATAGGGCTGGAGTTCCAGGTAAGGGAAACTGGAAAACGGGAACGGTGATGGCTGATGTCAATGGTGATGGGTGGCTGGATATCTACACCTGTGGCGTAGGAGGATACAAGTCGTTCACCGGCTCCAATCAACTGTACATCAACAACCGAGACCTCACGTTTTCCGAAAAGTCGGCTGAATATGGATTGGCATTTACGGGATTTTCCACGCAGGCCTGTTTTTTTGACTACGATCGAGATGGTGATTTGGATATGTACTTACTCAATCACTCCGTTCACTCGGTTGAGTCCTATGGCAGGGCTTCACTGCGAAACAAAGTCGACCCATTAGCCGGTGATAGGTTGTTTGAAAATTTACTGGTGCCCACAGGCAACCCTTCCTTTGTTGATGTAACATCCAAGGTCAATATCTTCGCCAGTAAAATTGGATATGGACTGGGTGTTGGTGTGGCCGATGTTAACAACGACCAATGGCCTGACATTTATGTGTCAAATGATTTTCATGAAAATGATTATCTCTATATCAATAACAGAGATAAAACGTTTACCGAAGTTATTAAGAGTTCGACCGGCCATACGAGTCGATTTTCGATGGGAAATGATTTGGCAGACTTCAATAATGACTTGCTTGTAGATATTGTTACAACGGATATGTTCCCAAATGAGGAGCCTATCATAAAAACATCGGCTGGAGAGGATTCATACGAGATATATCAGTTCAAACTGAAATTTGGATACCATACGCAAGTTGCACGGAATACTCTACAGATTAACCGGGGGATTGATCATCGAGGAGCACCACAGTTTAGCGATATTGCTTTTCCGGCCGGGGTGGCCGCAACAGATTGGAGCTGGTCTCCGATGCTGGTAGACTTTGATGGTGATGGTTGGAAAGACCTATACATCACTAACGGGATCGTGCGAAGGCCCAACGATTTAGATTATGCTAATTTTATCTCGTCTGATTCGATAAGAAAAAAGATAGTTTCGGGGAATGTGCAAGTGTTACCGTGGCTATCATTGATGCCGGAGGGAAGTGCGCGAAATTTTTTTTTCCGGAATAATGGTGACAGTACCTTTTATGATGACTCTCAAAGAGCGGGCATTACAGCGAAAACCTATTCAACCGGGATGGCGGTGGGCGACCTCGACAACGATGGGGACCCTGATTTTGTCATCAACAACGTAAACGCAGAAGTCGAGGTATGGGAAAATAGCGCGAAAAATTCCTTTGTCAGGATATCTCTGAAAGATTCCACGACTGCAAATACCCAGGGGGTTGGAGCTCAGGTTTATGCATACGTTGGGGGAGAGGGCCAAGTTCAGCAGGTAGCTTCGGCCCGCGGCTGGTGTTCTTCATCAGACCCGAGGATGAGTTTTGGTGTTGGTCGGTCGGCATCGCTTGATTCCGTAATCATTTTGTGGCCTGATGGTTCGCGCCAACGGATAAACACAGTAGTCAATCAGCAGGTTATCACGAAACAGCCCACGATGAGACACCTTATCAGGGCTCAGCCGGCTGTCTTATTTTCGCCCCTTTCTGTTCAGTTGCCCTTTGCGCACAAAGAAAATGAATTCAACGCCATCAGCCGCGAGGCTCTCATCCCTCGAACATTTTCTGCTGACGGACCCGCATTAGCTGTGGGCGATGTTGACGGTGACCAACTTGATGACTTTTTTTTGGGTGGAGCAAAAGGGCAGTCGGGAAGTATTTGGATTCAACGAAAGGACGGGTCGTTTTTGGAAGGTGACGTGTTTCGCGCGGATTCGCTGGCCGAGGATGTTGATGCGATTTTTTTTGATGCTGAGGGTGATGGCGATCTGGACTTAGCCGTTGTGGCGGGCGGCCATGAAGAGTTGGAGGCAAACGCCCGGATTAGACCCCGGCTGTATATCAATCAAGGAAATGGCCGTTTCAAAAAACGCGATGTGTTCCCGGACCTGTATCTTCATGCCTCGTGCGTTCGCGCTTGCGATTTTGATCGGGATGGCGATGTGGATTTGTTCGTTGGAGCCAGCGTGATGCCGTTGTTGTACGGAATGGCACCTATGAGCTATCTACTGGTCAATGACGGAACCGGTCATTTTTTGGTAGCCGCTGGTTGGTTGGGACGCAGCACGTTCGATAACCTGACACGCGTGCGACCGGGCATGGTTCGGGATGGAAGTTGGGCGGATGTGAACAACGATGGACTACAGGATCTCATCCTGGTAGGTGAATGGATGCCTATCACCGTTTTGCAACAACAGCGAGATCACACATTTAGTAATGTCACCGCGCAAGTGCTATTGGATTCAACCCATGGGCTCTGGAACAGCGTGTATGTAGCCGATGTTGATCACGATGGCGACCATGACATTGTTGCCGGTAATTTCGGCACCAATAGTAGACTTACCGCGTCTCGGAAAAAGCCGCTTTCTTTGTATTTGGGCGATTTTGACTCGAACGGAAATTCGGATCATGTTTTGGTTTATTACAACGGGGATAAGTCCTATCCATTTGCTTCGCGCGATCAGTTGGTAAAGCAAATTCCGTCACTGAAGCGGCAGTTTTTGAAATACATAGACTACCGCAATGTAGACCTGGCAGATGTGGTGACCCCGCAAAAGAAAGGAAACTCGGCTCGTCTGACTGCGTATACCCTGCAAACTTCGTTTTATCAAAATATTGACGGGAAATTTTACCTAAAGCCACTTCCCCGGGCAGCCCAAGAGTTTCCCGTCCACACAATACTGGGGGGCGATTTTGATCATGACGGCCTGTCAGATATTGTAATTGCGGGAAATGAAACGGCTGTTCAGCCTGAGATCGGCCCGATGGATGCTGGTTTGAGCCTTTTGCTAAGAGGTAAGCCGGGGGGGTACTTTCAAGCGGTTCCGCCCACTCAATCCGGACTTTTTCTTCGCGGGAACATTCGTGCGGCCGGGGTGCTTCACGGGAGCAATAATACAAGACGGATCGTTTTCGGTCGCAATAGTGATTCACTTGCTTTTTTCGGGGTCAATAAAAAGTAACGATATATGAAATACACAGTCCTTATTTTATTGCTGGTCTATACGGCCTCTGTTCATGCCCAAAAGAATGTTTGGAGCGTGGAGGCCCAGGACATCAATCCACAAAACTACTTCGGGGTCACGGTGGCCAATGGCATGGTTGGACTGGTGTCATCACCGGAGCCCATGAAGGTTCGCGATGTCGTACTCAACGGAGTGTACGACTACTATCAGCGTGGGCGCGTCTCGAACATCCTCAAAACATTCAACCATGTAAACATGAATTTGGACGTCAACGGTCGGAGGGTCGGACTAAAAGACATCCAGAATTACCGACAGGTATTGGACATGCAAAAGGCTATTTTGAAAACGCAGTTTGATGTGGGGCAGGAGGTATCCGTGTCGCATTCGCTGATGGCGCTCCGCCACTTGCCATACTCCGCCCTCACCATTGTCGAAGTCAAAGCCCTTAAGGACGTGACGCTTTCGCCCTTGAGCGTGATTGAGGCCCCCAGTCACTTGATTGACGTCCGAAATCTATACAGCGAAATTGACCGACCCCACGTTACCATACCCTTGCTTACTTCGGTTGGAAAAAGTCCTACCGGCAAACACACGGTGGCGGTGTCCAACAGTTTTATTTTCCCCGAACCACACGGCCAGGAGCCCAAGCTCATACACGAAGACTGGGACTACAACATGCATTTGGCGAAGTTCTATAAGAAACTCAAAGCGGGCGAGACCTACACGTTCAGTGTGGTTTCGTCCGCCACGTCTACGGCCGATTTTCAAGACCCCATGAACGAAGCCGAGCGACTCACGGTATTTGCCAAGTTGGAAGGAACTCAGCGGCTGCTGCAGCGGCACGAGGCCGAATGGGAAAAGCTTTGGAAAAGCGATATTGTTATTGAGGGAGACGAAGCGGTGCAGCGGGATGTTCGGTTTGCCCTCTACCACCTGTATTCCTTTGCCCGAGAGGGAACGGCCTACAGTTTGTCACCCATGGGATTGTCCGGCCTGGGTTACAACGGTCATATTTTTTGGGACACCGAATTGTGGATGTACCCTCCGCTGCTGGCGCTGCAACCCGCCATGGCCAAGTCGCTGCTGGAGTACCGTTTCCAGCGTTTGGAAGCAGCCAAGCGAAACGCTTTTTCTCATGGTTACCGAGGTGCGATGTTTCCGTGGGAGTCTTCGGCTGAAGGAACCGAAGATACGCCCGTGTGGGCGTTGACGGGGCCCTTTCAGCACCACATCACCGGCTGCGTGGGGTGGGCATTTTGGAAATACTATCAGGTGACGAAGGATAGAGTGTGGCTGCGCGAGCGCGGATACCCCATGTTGAAAGAGGTTGCAGACTTTTGGGCAAGCCGGGTAGAACGAAAAGGGCCGGGCAAATACGAGATCAACAACGTGATTGGGGCCAATGAGTGGCAGGAAAATATCGACAACAATGCCTTTACAAACGCCATGGCCATCACGGTACTTCGCTACGCGACACAAGCGGCCAAAGAACTGGGCATCATGCCCGACCCGGATTGGGAACATGTTTCAAAAAACATTCCCATCCTCAAATTCCCCGATGGCGTGACACGCGAAAATGCCACGTACGCGGGCGAAATCATTAAGCAGGCTGATGTAAACTTGCTCGCGTATCCAATGGACATGATAACGGACAAAGCACAGGTCGAAAAGGATTTGATATACTACGAGCCGCGCTATGCGCCCGATGGACCAGCCATGGGTTTTTGTGTGTTGGCCACCCTCTATGCCAAGTTGAATAAGACCGAGAAGGCGCTGGAGGTATTCGTCAAGAGCTATGAACCCAACAAAGTACCTCCCTTTGGTGTGCTGTCCGAAACGGCCGGAGGCACTAATCCCTACTTTGCCACGGGGGCGGGTGGAATGCTGCAAACGGTGCTGTTTGGTTTTGGCGGACTTCAAATTTCGGATGCCGGCATCACCCAAATCAAGCCCGCTATACCCCAGAAGTGGAAATCGCTTCATATAAAAGGTGTGGGGCCCACAAAAACAACCTATACCGCGAAGTGAAAAATTCCAGCCCCCACCTGTATCTTTGCATGAAATAGTTGATTTGCTAGGGGTATGAAAAAAATATCATTTCTTGGTTGTGCGATTGTCCTCGTGATTCCGTTGGCTTGTCAGAATACGGGCGAATACAAACAGAAAACCGAAAATCCGGAGTTTCTACACCGCACCATGCGCGTGATTACCGATCGCATTGTACACGACATTTTCTCGCCACCGGTAGCCAGCCGGATTTATGCGTACACCAGCGTGGCCGGTTACGAGGCGATTCGCCACGGCCACCGCGAATACCTATCGCTGGCTGATCAATTGACCGACCTGACGCCCGTGCCTTCTCCCGTGCAGGGCGAGGAGTACTCGTTTACCATTGCGGCTACCCAGGCCATGTTTAAGGTCGGGCGCACATTGGTTTTTTCGGAAGACCAGATGGACGAATTTTACAAACAGTTGACCAGCGACTTTGAAGCGACAGGCATCCCGGGCGATGTGTTAGAGCGGTCATTGATGTATGGGGATCAGGTGGCCGATCACATCATTGCGTGGTCGAATGGGGACAACTACAAACAGACCCGAACCTATCCTAAGTACTCCATTGAAAAGGATCCTGCTACCTGGAAACCCACGCCCCCGACCTACATGGATGCGGTAGAGCCGCATTGGAATAAGATTCGACCCTTTGTCATTGATTCGGCTGCACAGTTTAAGCCCAAGCCGCCCACGCCATTTTCGACCGACAAAAACAGTCTGTTTTTCAAGGAGGCAAGCGAGGTGTATGAAGTAGTGAAAAACATCACCGATGAACAAAAAGAAATCGCCAGCTTCTGGGATTGCAACCCATTTATGATGAATGTGCGCGGGCATGTGATGTTCGCCACTAAGAAGATATCACCGGGTGGTCACTGGATCAATATCACCCGCGTGGCTTGTACTAAGGCCAAGACGGATGCGATGGTATCGGCCGAAGCGTACGTGCTTGTTTCGCTGGCGTTGATAGACGGATTTATCAGTTGTTGGGACGAAAAGTATCGGAGCAAGCTGATCCGCCCGGAAAGCTACATCAATCAGTATATTGATGAGAATTGGCTACCCATTCTCCAGACGCCCCCGTTTCCTGAATACACGAGCGGCCACAGTGTTATTTCGGGCGCGGCATCCGTTGCCCTTACGGGAGTTTTTGGCGATAACTTTGCCTTCGTAGACTCCACCGAGGTGGACTTTGGGCTTCCCGTTAGAAGTTACGTGTCATTTAACCAGGCAGCGGAAGAAGCGGCCATCAGCCGGATGTACGGAGGCATCCACTACCGCCCGGCCGTGGAAGAAGGTTTGAAAGAGGGGAAGGCCTTGGGCGAGTTTGTCAGGCAACGATTGAAGACTCGGGAACAGACGGTAGCGAAAAAGTAAAGATGTGAGGCATTTGTTGAGAGTCGTTGTTCTTTTTTTTCTGGCGATGGCTTGCACCAAGCGCCAGCCACCGCAAAGCCTATTTGAGAGTTCGCTGTTTGAGGCCGTCCAAACGTCAAGCCTGTTCCCGGATTCGAAAACATTTCCGGATTGTGTGCCCAAACGTTCCATGGCTGACATCTTGAGCGACTATGATCGACTGTCCGCAAGCGACAGCTTTGACTTGGCTGCTTTTGTATCCGAAAACTTTGAACTGCCCGATCGGCCTACCTCGCATTTCAGAGCCGACTCCACCCGTAGCCTGGACGCGCATATCCGGGCTTTATGGCCGGTGCTCACGCGCCCTGCCGATGCGGCTGTTTCGGAGGATTCACGTGTGCCCTTGCCCAAACCGTATGTCGTGCCGGGTGGACGGTTTTCGGAAATCTACTACTGGGACAGCTACTTTACGATGCTGGGATTACGTGCGGAAGGCGATCATGAACGAGTGAAATCCATGGTCGAAAATTTTGCATTCCTGATCGACCGCATCGGCCACATCCCCAACGGGAATCGCACATACTACCTCAGCCGATCACAGCCGCCCTTTTTTTCGTTGATGGTGACGCTTGTGGCGGAACAAGACCCCGCGTCTTTACAGCGATACTTGCCCCAACTGGTCAAAGAACATGGTTTTTGGATGAAGGGCCAGGCAAACGTGACCGCCCCGGGCCAAGCCTTCGAGCGAGTGGTGATGATGGGCGATGGCACCTACCTGAATCGGTATTGGGATGACAACTCCACGCCCCGCCCCGAGGCTTTCAAGGAAGACGTGATCGAACAACAAAAGTCCGGCCGCCAGCCGGAAGACATCTATCGCGACCTTCGCGCAGGGGCGGAGTCGGGGTGGGATTTTTCATCGAGGTGGTTGGCCGATTCAACAACCCTGCACACCATACGCACGACTGAAATCATTCCCGTGGATTTGAATGCGTTGATGTTTCATTTGGAGAGTACCATTGCAAGCGCCTACCGAGAGGCAAAAGACAGCGACAAGGAGCGTACCTATCGAAGCCTGGCGTCCAATCGCAGACGCGCGCTGCTGACGTTTATGTGGGATCCGGACAAGAATTTTTTTGTTGACTTTGACTGGACCGCTCAGAAGCCCACCGGCACCAAAACACTGGCAGGCATGTTTCCCTTCTTTATCGGATTTCCGCAGCGTGACCTGGCGGAGAAAGCGGCCGTTGTGCTCGAAAATGACTTCCTTCACCCCGGGGGGCTTACCACTACGCTCGTGCATACGGGGCAGCAGTGGGATGCGCCCAACGGTTGGGCGCCCTTGCAGTGGGTCTCTTACAAAGCCTTGCGCCACTACGGGCAGGGTGCTCTTGCACAGAAGGTGCGTGCTCGGTGGCTCCGACAGAATGAACGGGTTTATGAGCGTACGGGTAAAATGATGGAGAAGTACAACGTGATGGATACTACGCTGCTGGCCGGGGGAGGGGAGTACCCAAACCAAGACGGCTTCGGCTGGACCAATGGAGTGTACCTGGCCATGAAGGCTGATTCGGTTCACTAGGTGTCTATTTTCGGTGTTGATTGGTTGGCTTTTGATCGCTACCTTTCCACACAAAGCCTGAGCCATGTCGTCACCCAAGCCCAACCTGACGTTTGCCCAAATCATAAACATGAATGTCGGGTTCTTTGGCATTCAATATAGTTTCGGGTTACAGCAAAGCGCGGTCAATCCTATCTACGACTTTCTGGGCGCCAGCCCCGATGAGATACCGCTGTTAAACCTGGCCGGCCCGGTAACGGGTTTGTTGGTGCAGCCCATCATTGGCGCGTTGAGCGACAAGACCTGGCATCCGCGGTTCGGCAGGCGCAAACCGTACTTTTTTATCGGTGCCCTGCTGTGCAGCATCGCATTATTTTTTTATCCGTTTAGCAGTGCGTTATGGATGGCCGTGGGCCTGTTGTGGATACTGGACGTGGGCAACAACACGGCCATGGAACCCTATCGCGCGTTTATTGCAGACAAATTAAATGACGACCAGCGGGCCACCGGTTTTCAAACGCAAAGTTTTTTTACAGGATTGGGTCAAACGCTGGCCAATGTTTCGCTGTTTGTTTTTCCGTTGATCATCATGGGTAAAACCGGGGCCATTCCGAATTGGGTGTTCGCTTCGTTTTTTCTGGGCGCGGTTTGTTCCATCGGAACGATCTGGTGGAGCATACGGACCACACCGGAAATCCCACCTACTGACGCAGAACTTCAACAAATGAGGCAAACGCCTCTGAATGTCTTTACCTCCTTTATCGATATTGGAAAATCCATTGGCAGTATGCCCAAGGTGATGTGGCAGTTGGGGCTGGTTTATCTTTTTCAATGGTATGCCCTTTTCTGTTACTGGCAAAACTCGTCAAAGAGTATTGCGCTCTCCGTATGGAAAGCTACTCCCACGAGTAACCCGGTTGCGTACGAGGAAGCGGTTAGCTGGACGGGTTTGGTAAATGGATGGTACAACATCGTCACCTTCCTCACGGCTTTTGCGCTCGTTTGGTTTGTGCGTAAGTCTTCGCCTAAATGGGTGCATTTCGGATGTTTGCTCTGCGCGGCCATCGGCCTTATGGTGTTCCCATTCATGGAGAACAAATACCTGCTATTCCCGGCCATCACAGGTTTCGGCATCGGGTGGGCCAGCATGATGGGCATTCCCTATCTGCTGGTAGTTGGCAGTATTCCAAAAGAACGCTATGGCGTTTACATGGGCATCATCAATATGATGATCGTGATACCCATGATTTTGCAAAATCTTACGTTTGGGTTTGTGTTGAAGAACTTCCTCCACAATGACAGCACATGGGCTGTTTTGTTTGCGGGCATTCTCTTGCTGGTAGCCGCGCTGGCTACCTTGCTGATACCAACGGAAGCCACCGGCCAAGAGCTGCCATCAACCACACCCCAAGCACATTAGCGTAATTAACCTGTTTTTTTATGCACCCATATGTGGCTGAATTTATCGGAACACTTTTGTTACTTCTGATCGGGAACGGAGTAGTGGCCAGCAGCTTGTTGAAGGGAAGTAAGGGCGAGAACGGAGGCTGGTGGATCATCTGTTTCACGTGGGGTATGGCCGTTACTTTTTCAGTGTATGCCGTGGGCGACTTTAGTGGGGCCCATTTGAACCCGGCCGTCACACTGGCCTTGGCGTATGCAGGCGATTTTGCCTGGGCGGATGTGACCGGCTATGTGTTGGCGCAGGTAGCAGGAGCGTTTGCAGCTTCGGTGTTGGTCTGGCTGCATTACCTTCCGCATTGGCGCGGCACTCACGATGGCGCTGCCAAGCGTGCCGTGTTCTGTACGGCACCGGCCATCCGCAATACCGTGGCTAATCTGTTTAGCGAAATCATGGCCACGGCCGTGTTGGTGTTGGGTCTGTTGTTTTTGGGAGCGCAGGATTTTACGCAAGGCCTGAAACCCATCGTGGTGGGTATGTTGATCATGGTGATCGGATTGAGTTTGGGAGGTACCACGGGTTTTGCCATCAACCCGGCACGTGATTTTGGGCCGCGGCTGGCGCATGCCATCCTGCCGATACATGGAAAAGTTTCCTCAGACTGGGGCTATGCCTGGATTCCGGTAATCGGGCCGCTGGCGGGAGGCCTGCTCGCAGCGTGGCTATACCAACTCATCTACTAACGTATGGGAAAGAAGTATGTGATCGCGCTTGATCAAGGCACCACCAGCTCACGGGCTATTTTGGTTGACGACAATGCACAAATTGTAGGCATCGCACAACAGGAGTTTACGCAGCGGTTTCCGCAGCCGGGTTGGGTGGAGCATGACCCGGAAGAGATATGGAAAACGCAATCATCGGTGTTGCGGCAGTTGGTGGGCACGCACCGAGTTGCCGCGGCCGATATTGCCGCTATCGGTATCACCAATCAACGCGAAACCACCGTGGTGTGGAACAAGGAAACAGGCAAGCCGGTGTACAACGCCATCGTATGGCAGGATAAACGCACGGCTCCCATCTGTGAAGAGCTGAAGGCAAAAGGCTTGACGGACTACGTGCGCACCAACACGGGGTTGGTCATTGACTCCTACTTTTCAGGCACCAAACTCAAGTGGATACTGGACAACGTACCCCAGGCCCGCGCGCAGGCCGAGGAAGGGAAGTTACTTTTTGGCACCATTGATACCTGGCTGATTTGGAAACTGACGCAGGGCCACGTGCACGCCACTGATTATTCCAACGCCTCGCGCACCATGCTGTACAACATCCGCACGCTGACGTGGGACGAACAACTGTTGCGCACATTGTCGATACCCAAGGCCATGCTGCCCGTGGTGAAGCCCTCGTCTTACCACTTTGGGGCATGGCTGCTTGACGGAACGGAAGTTCCGATCGCGGGCGTGGCGGGCGATCAGCAGGCCGCTTTGTTTGGACAGGCCTGCTTTCAACCCGGCATGGCCAAAAGCACATACGGTACGGGCTGTTTCTTGTTGATGAATACCGGCTCGGCCCTGCAGTACTCAAAAAACGGATTGATCACCACCATCGCTTGGGGGCTTGATGGTGCGGTCGAGTATGCTTTGGAAGGCAGTGTATTCATTGCGGGGGCTGCGGTACAATGGCTGCGCGACAGTTTGCATCTCATCGATCAATCCAAAGATTCTGAATATTTTGCAGCCAAAGCGCTCGGCTCAAACGAGGTGTATGTCGTTCCGGCCTTTGCCGGGTTGGGCGCCCCGTATTGGGACATGTATGCGAGGGGCGCTATTTTCGGCCTCACCCGCGATACCGGGAAAGACCACATCATCAAGGCAACGCTGGAGTCATTGGCATACCAAACCAAGGACATCCTGGACGCCATGCAGCAAGACGCAGGCATTACCCTCTCGGGATTGAAGGTAGATGGAGGCGCGTGCGCAAACAATATCTTAATGCAGTTTCAGGCGGACATCATCGGGGCTCAAGTGGAACGGCCCGAAGTAATCGAATCAACGGCCATGGGGGCGGCCTACCTGGCAGGTTTGCAGAGAGGACTGTGGACAAAGGCCGACATCGTAAACAAGCGAAAGATCGAACGCACCTTTGTCCCCAACATGACCACCCAGGTGCGCCAAAAGCTTTACCACGGGTGGAAAAAGGCGGTGGAACGATCGATGCGATGGGTAGATGATGCAAACGGGTAATGAGATGATGCGCCCACAAACTCTTCCGTCTCTTCGAAGCCATTCATTTGATCTGTTGGTCATTGGTGGAGGAATCACCGGGGCCGGCATTGCCCTCGATGCTGCTTCGCGCGGGCTGGCTGTGGCGCTGATCGAGAAGGAAGACTTTGCCTATGGCACCAGCAGCCGATCCACTAAACTGATCCACGGGGGCTTGCGGTATCTCAAACAGTTGGAGTTCGCTTTGGTCAAAGAAGTGGGCAGTGAACGGGCCATTGTCCATCGCTTGGCTCCGCACCTGGTGGTGCCCGAAAAAATGTTGTTGCCCTTGTATGAAAAGCGGGGGCTAGGGTACTGGCTCACATCCCTCGGGCTGAAAGTGTACGACTGGCTGGCGGGTGTGAAAGCGGAAGACCAGCGCAAGATGCTGACGAAACAACAGACGTTGGCGCAGGAGCCGTTGCTAAAAAACCTGGATGTGAAAGGCGGTGCACTGTATGCCGAATACCGCACAGACGATGCCCGGCTCACCATCGAAATCATAAAGCTAGCGGCCTCAAAAGGTGCCGTATTGGCGAATTATGTGGAGGCAACAGGCTTTGCTTATCGCGAGGGCCAAGTCGCGTCCGTATGGGTGCGCGATCGTTTGACTCACGACTCATTTTCGATCAACGCCACGGCTGTGGTAAACGCGGCTGGCCCGTGGGTAGACGAAGTACGCGAACTTAATCAGTCCAGGCAGGGCAAAACGCTGCACCTGACAAAAGGTGTTCACATTGTGTTGCCGTATCACCGGCTGCCCGTGCGCCAAGCCATCTATTTTGATGTGCCTGATGGACGCATGATTTTTGCCATTCCACGGGGTCGCATAACTTACGTAGGTACCACCGACACGGATTATCATCAGCCCAAAGACCAGGTGCATACGTCAAGAGAAGATGCGTGGTACCTCATTCATGCCATCAACGAAACCTTTCCAACGGCCCATGTCACCTTGGCGGATGTGGAATCGTCATGGGCAGGCTTGCGGCCGTTGATCCACGAGGAAGGCAAGTCTGCCTCCGAGCTTTCGCGCAAGGATGAGATTTTTGAATCCAACACCGGCTTGATCTCTATCGCGGGAGGCAAACTTACCGGCTACCGAAAAATGGCCGAGCGTGTTGTAGACCGTGTGATTGAGCGGCATTTTGCCGACAAGACCTACCGGCCGTGCCATACCGACCAATTGCTGCTGGCCGGCAGTGTTTTCGGGCACCTTTCTGATGTGCGGGCACTCGAATCACAACTGGCCACGCGGTTTGGTCAATACGGCCTGTCGGGCAGCGACATTACCAATCTAGTGCATCTCTATGGCGCCCAGGCCACGCGAATCCTGGAAGCTTTCGAACGCCATCGCACGGGTGTAGCCGAACAGGATTTGCTTGCGGCCGAGATGACACACGCCATCGACCATGAGTTCGCGATTTCCCCGCTCGATTTTTTAATTCGCAGAAGTGGTATGTTGTATTTCCATCGGCCCCGAGCGGTAAATCAAGCCACCTTTATCGTTGACTTCTTTGCCACCCGTTTTGCGTGGACGGACGAAGAACGACAACGAAATCACGACCAGGTAACATTTGCACTGGCAGAAGTAATACAATGCAAGGCATGAACAAAAAGTGGATTTTATATGCAGCGGCCTTGGGGGGCTTTGCGCTATTACTCGGTTTTGAGATCGCCAAAGTCTACTACATCATGCCTTTCCCCGGTAGCCAACAAGAGGCAGCAGTGGAGCTGGCCTATTGGATACATCAGAACATTCAATGGATTCGATGGGTGGGGTGGGCGTTGCTGGCTTACCCAGCGTATCGGGTGGTTCTGCTCGGGGGCGTTGGCACGCGGATGTTGATCGGGGTGCTGGCCGTTTTTTACCTGCTGGTTTTCTATCAATTCAATTTTCGGTTGATGGCTGACAAGATGTTTGAACAACCGCAGGAACTGATTTTTCTGTCAGCCGACTCGAATCGCGTAGAACGGGCCAAGTTGGTCATCGGGCTGGAACGAAACGGGCAGGCAAAAGCCTATCCCATCGAAATCATTGGGTATCACCATCAGGTGCGCGACACAGTAGGTGGCGAGTTGGTGATGGTGACATATTGCACGGTGTGCCGTACAGGTCGGGTGTTTCGCCCGCTGGTGGCGGGCGAGCCGCAAACTTTCCGGTTAGTGGGCATGGATCAATTCAATGCCATGTTTGAAGATACCAACACGCAGAGTTGGTGGCGGCAAGTAAACGGGGAGGCCGTGGCCGGACCGTTGAAAGGATCCCTTTTGGAAGAAGTGCCCGCACAGCAGATGAGTCTGCTCGCTTGGATTGATCGATACCCTCATACGCTAATCATGCAGCCGGACAGGCGGTACGACTCCGCCTATGCCGACCTGGAACAGTATGATGAGGGAATGGTCGAAAGCACGCTCGAAAAGCGCGATACAGCCTCGTGGCAAGAGAAATCATGGGTGGTGGGCATCCAGTCGGGCACGGTGGCCAAGGCGTATGACTGGAATGACTTGCTTCGCCTGTGTGTCATCAACGATCGGGTGGGCGACCTGCCGGTAGTGATTATGCTGGAGCCGGATAGCGTATCTTTTCATGCATGGCAGCGGGATACGCTGGCTTTTGAGTTGGTCGGTGATGCGCTGCGCGACCGAAATACGCGGTCGACCTGGAACTGGCGCGGGCAATGCCTGGACGGGCTCCTCAAGGGTAACCAGTTACGTTATGTACAGGCCTATCAGGAGTTTTGGCATTCGTGGCGGGTATTTCACTCGGGTACAGAAACGTATTCAAAAGAACGCTAAATGGCTATCTTTGAAGTATGAAGTTCGTAGCGTTTGAACTCCCCGATCAGATTGCCGGGCCGTTGGAAAATATGTCTGACGCAGAGAAACGAAACAGCCTTTTGCGGGCAGCGATGTTGGCGAGCTCAAAAGACGTTTCGTTGGAGGACATCCACCAGTCTATTGATGCCAACGTCACGCGGAGCGGCTCATCAGCCGCAGAAATAGACCGGCTGCTGGATAGGATCTCGTAAGTGGAGCAAATCGTTTTGGATACGAGTGTCGTCATTAGCGCTTTCCTAAAACCTTCGGGAAAGTCAAGACAGGTTCTTCGTCCTGTTCTTTTTCAAGAACAGCGTTTGATGTCTCTTGAAACGCTGGTGCTGGCACCTCATTTTTCAGTGCCGATCGTTGCTGTAAGTTATTATTTCTCCCTCATCAAAATAAATTTATGAAGCAAGCTTGGTGGAAAGAAGCCGTAGTGTACCAAATTTATCCGCGAAGTTTTTATGACAGCAATGGGGATGGTGTGGGCGATTTGAGAGGCATCATTCAAAAACTCGACTACATCCAGTCACTCGGGGTCGATGCGGTCTGGCTGAACCCCATTTACGAGTCGCCCTACGATGACGGAGGCTATGACATCAGCAACTACTACGCCATCCACCCCGAGTTCGGTACCTTGACCGATTTTGACGAACTCGTTGGCGGTCTTCACACGCGGGGCCTGCGCCTGATCATGGACTTGGTGGTGAACCACTCGTCCGATGAGCATCAATGGTTTGTGGAGTCGCGGCAAAGCAAAAGCAATCGCTACCGCGATTATTACTTTTGGCGTGCCGGCAAAGGAGACAACCCACCCAACAATTGGCCCTCTTTTTTTGGCGGAAGCGCCTGGCAAAAAGACGAGGCCACGGGCGAATACTACCTTCATCTGTTTTCGCGCAAACAGCCCGATCTCAACTGGGAAAACCCGGCCTTGCGCCAGGAGGTAGCCAAACTTATGCGTTTTTGGTTGGACAAAGGTGTGGACGGCCTGCGCCTGGACGTCATTTCGGCCATTTCCAAGCGGACGGACTTTCCCGATACCGATACAACCGACTTCAACGAAACCATCCGAAGATACTACGCCAATGGCCCGCGCCTCAAAGAGTTTATTGCCGAAATGCGCCATCAAGTTTGGAATCACTACCATGTGATGACGGTGGGCGAGGGCCCTGGCATTACACCTGACAATGCACTGGATTATTTGGACGAAAAGCATGGACTCGACATGATCTTTCACTTCGGCCACATGTTTATGGATCAGGGCCCGGGCGGAAGGTTTGACCCCATCCCGTGGACGATGGCGGAGTTCAAGCAGGTTTTTCAAACGTGGGACGATGCCCTGAAGAACAAAGGCTGGGGCAGCATTTTCTTGGGCAACCACGACTTCGCGCGCATGGTGTCGCGGTGGGGCAACGACCGCGAACATTGGGAGCCATCGGCCAAGCTGTTGCTGATGTTGCTATTGTCTATGCGTGGCACCCCGTTTGTTTTTGCAGGCGATGAAATCGGCATGACTAATACCATTCTCCATTCCGTGGCCGAATCAAAAGATATTGAAACGCTCAACGGTTGGCGCGAGGCACAAAAAAAGGGCATCACCGAAAGGGAATTTCTGGCGGCCGCCAACTATGCGGGCCGCGACAATGCGCGCACGCCTTTTCATTGGTCGGCTGCACCCCAGGCAGGGTTTACCAACGGTCAATCATGGATGAGCGCAAACCCCAACCACACCCGCATCAACGCAGCTGTGCAGCAAGAAGACAAGCACTCAATCTTGTCGTTTTTCAAACAAATGAGAGCCTTCCGCAAGGCGCATCCCGTACTCACATTTGGTAGGTATTCGCTCATTCCCGGCACCCCCGATCGCTGCTTTGGATATATCCGCGAAAGCGCCAAAGAAAAGCTGGCCGTGGTGCTCAATTTCTCAGGCGAACCGCTTACTTTGGCCCACGCGGGGGTACCGGCCAGTGCCTCCCGGCTTTTGGGAAACTACCCGTACGGTCATGGAGAAACACTGCGCCCCTGGGAGGGTGTGATCGTTCAGTTATGAGCAAACAAGAAAAACAACTGTGGGGCATTGATTTGGGGGGCACCAAAGCCGAGGGCGTGGTGCTGGGCCCAGGGGGCGTTGAGGACATCCGCTTTCGCGACCGCGTGCCTACCGGTGCTGAAAACGGATACGCGCACATCCTGAACCAGATTGCCACGCTCGTTAACCTGATGGAACAACAGATGGGCTACCGGCCTGAGCGCTTGGGTATTGGCACGCCCGGCACACTGGACCCTAAGCTGGGCACCATGAAGGGCTGCAACTCGGAGTGCATGAACTTTATGCCCCTGAAAAGTGACTTGGAGAAATTGTTAAAAATGGAGATCGCAATTGCCAACGATGCCAACTGTTTTGCATTGGCCGAAACGCAGCAGGGCGTGGTGAAGAGAAATTACCCTCAGGCAAAAGTAGTCTTTGGGGTGATCATGGGCACGGGCGTGGGCGGGGGGCTGGTGGTGGACGGCAAAGCGTTGGGCGGTCTTCAAGGCATTGCAGGCGAGTGGGGCCACAACTTCTTGGATGGATCAGGCGGGCCCTGCTATTGTGGCAAGTCAGGATGTGTCGAAAAAGTGTTGGCCGGCCCCTCGCTGGAGCGCTACTATGCCTCGGTGGCAGGCCAAGCAAAGACCATGAAAGAAATCTATGCCCTCTATCAGTCGGGCGACCGGGCAGCGACCGAGACCATGCAGCGGTTGATCCATTTTTTTGGTAAAGCATTGAGCGTCATCGTCAACATCATTGACCCGGATGTGATCGTCATTGGCGGAGGCGTGGGCAACATACCGGAAATTTACACCGAGGGGGTGGAGTCCGTGCGCATGTTTTCCTTCAACAACGGGGTACTGGATACACCCATTGTAAAGCCCCAACTGGGCGATAGCGCAGGTGTTTTTGGGGCTGCCTATTTGGTGAATTGAGTTTATAGCGAGACGGTCTCCGTTTTGCGCTGGCCACTGGTTTGACGGTTTTTTCGGCTCTTTTTTGCCTTTCAAATTTTCCTATTTTTGTCTGTTTACGTTCACAAACGCATGAAAAGAATCGCCATCCTTGGCCCGATACCTCGCGATCACATTGTGACGCACAACGGGGAGCTAATCCAAAAGTGGGGCTGTGTCACC
>JALONI010000126.1 GCA_025455015.1 Cyclobacteriaceae bacterium
GGTGTTGGGTGGTTTTCTGGGCGACTTTGGTTTGCGGGGTCCCTTTATGGTGTCGGCCGGGCTTACGTTTCTCAACTTTTTATATGGCTGGCTGGTGCTGCCCGAGTCGCTCAAGCCCGAAAACCGGAGGGCTTTTGACTGGAAACGGGCCAACCCCATTGGCACGCTGCTGTCGCTGAAACGGTATCCGCTCATCATCGGGTTGATCGGGTCGCTGCTATTTTTGTATGTGGCCTCCCATGCCGTGCAAAGCAACTGGCCCTACTATACCAAGGAGAAGTTTGGCTGGAGCCTGAAAGAGGTGGGCATTTCGCTGGCGGTGGTGGGCGTTGCCTTTGCGATCATCCAAGGCGGACTCATCCGCATCATTGTGCCCAAGCTGGGGCAGTTGCGCAGCGTGAACGTGGGCATGACGTTGTACCTGCTCAGTTTTGTTATGTACGCGTTTGCCACCCAGGGGTGGATGATGTATGGCATCATCATCGTGTACTGCCTGGGCAGCATTGCCATGACGGGCCTACAGGGCATCATGAGCGGCATTGTGCCGGCCAACGAGCAAGGGGAACTGCAAGGCGGCTTTACGAGCCTGATGAGCATCTCGGCCATTATTGGGCCGTTGTTGATGAACAACATCTTTGCGTATTTCATTGGAGACGAAGCACCTGTGTACTTTCCGGGCGTGGCGATGATGGTGGGTGCGGTGCTTACGTTGGTCAGTTTTGTGTTGATACGGCTGACGTTGAAGAAGGAAATGGTACGATGAGAGGCCTTATTTTTATTTTGCTAATTACTCCCATTGAGAGTTTTGGCCAGTTTTTAAGACCGGATACCATTATTGTGCCGCCCATTCAGAAAGTTGGTAGAAATGAAATGGACTTTGTGCCAACGTCTTGGGAAATACTACGAGAAGTTTCGGGTGACTTAAACAGAGACAAGAAAAAAGACCACGTGATGATTTTGGGTGTAAAAAATCACATCCTCGTGCAAAAGAACATTGATACAACCCGCAACGAAGTGCCTCGATTGCTATTGGTGTTAATATCCGACAGAGATAAATGGAGGCTAGAAGTTTTTTCGGATAAGGCTATTCTTCCATCGGGTTTTGGTGGGGGTTTTGATCCAATCGAATTCAACGAACCATTGTCGATAAATGAAAAAGAACGCTCGTTGATCATTTCTATGTATGGAGGGCTTCGCGAAAGATGTACGGTCAATTATACGTTTAAGAAAAATAGGGGAATCTGGTCTTTATTCGCTGCTGAAAAGATGGTGTATGATTCTACTTCACCCGAAGGACATGGTGAATACTACAGCATTGACTTTGTCAAGAAGGAAATACGAAGTAGCAAAACCGAAAAAATTCAAACTTTGAAATGGAGGAAGCCCCCGTCACTAAAAGACTTTCGACCATTTGAGTATGAGATTTTTCCGGGTCTTGTAATTTGAAGAGTTCACTTCTTACTTCCCCTCCATCAACTTTTGGATTGCCAACAGCTCATCGCGCAGCTTGGCGGCTTCCATGAATTCGAGTTCTTTGGCTGCTTTTTCCATCGCCTTCCGTGTACGCTCCGCCATCTTTTGCAGCTCGTCCTTGCTTAGGTACGCAGCCACCGGGTCGGCCGCCAGCGAAGTTTCCTCCGGCTCAAGGTAGTATCGCTTCTGTGCTTTTTTGGAGTCGGCCACTTTGGTCTGCCGGAAAATCTCATCCTTGGATTTCAATACGGTTTTGGGCACGATGCCATGCTCCTGATTGTAGTCCTGCTGTATCTTACGCCTGCGGTTAGTTTCATCGATGGCCAGTTGCATGCTCTCGGTGATGGTATCGGCATACATGATCACGCGGCCGTTGACGTTGCGTGCCGCACGACCGATGGTTTGCACCAGCGACCGTTGGTTGCGCAAAAAGCCCTCTTTGTCGGCATCCAAAATGGCCACCAACGATACTTCGGGCAAGTCCAGGCCCTCGCGCAACAGGTTTACGCCCACCAGCACATCAAAAACTCCCAATCGCAGCTCCCGCAAAATCTCCACCCGGTCTAAGGTGTCCACCTCGCTGTGAATGTAGCGGCACTTGACGGCCGCGCGCTCCAGAAACTTGGTCAGTTCTTCGGCCATCCGTTTGGTGAGCGTGGTCACCAACACGCGCTCTTTCTTTTTTACACGCTCGTCAATTTCCTCCAGCAGGTCGTCAATTTGGTTTTTGCTGGGCCGCACATCGATTTCCGGATCCAACAAGCCCGTGGGCCGGATCAGTTGTTCGATGACCACACCCTCCGACTTTCGCAATTCGTATTCGGCCGGGGTGGCGCTCACGTAAATGGCCTGGTTTACGATAGACTCAAACTCGTTGAACGTCAGCGGGCGGTTGTCAAGGGCCGAAGGCAACCGGAAGCCATAGTCCACTAAGTTTACTTTGCGCGAGCGGTCGCCCCCCCACATGGCGCGTATCTGGGGAATGGTGACGTGGCTCTCATCGATGACCAGCAGAAAATCATCCGGAAAATAGTCCATCAAACAGAAGGGGCGCGCCCCGGGCGCTCTGCGATCAAAATAGCGCGAGTAGTTTTCAATGCCGCTGCAATAGCCCAGCTCGCGCATCATCTCCAGGTCAAACTCGGTGCGTTCTTTGAGTCGTTTCGCTTCCAGGTGCTTTTTCTCTTGCTCAAACATTTGCACTTGCAGCACCATGTCGTCCTGTATTTCGCGGATGGCCTGGTGAAGAAGGTCTTTGCCCGTCACGAACAGATTGGCCGGGAAGATGACCGCCACTTTCTCGTCCGACAGTTTTTTGCCCGATTCCGGATCGATGACCTGAATGGCTTCGATCTCGTCTCCAAAAAAGTAAATGCGGATGGCGTAATCGGCATAGGCCAGAAAGACGTCCACCGTGTCGCCCTTGACGCGGAACGAGCCGCGTTTAAATTCAGCTTCCGTACGCTTGTACAAGATATCCACCAGGCCAAACAGCAACCTGTTGCGGGGTATCCGCTCGCCTACTTTTAGTTGCACGCGGTTTTTGCCAAACTCTTCCGGGTTACCAATGCCATAAATACACGACACCGAGGCTACCACCAGCACGTCCCTTCGTCCGGATAGCAAAGCGGAAGTGGCGCTCAATCGCAGTTTTTCAATTTCTTCGTTGATGGACAGGTCCTTTTCGATGTAGAGGTTGGAGGTGGGGATGTATGCTTCGGGCTGGTAGTAGTCGTAGTACGAAATGAAATACTCAACGGCATTCTCCGGAAAAAACTGTTTGAATTCGCCATACAATTGGGCGGCCAGCGTTTTGTTGTGGCTGAGCACCAGCGTGGGTCGGTCAATGCGGTGCACCACGTTGGCCACGGTAAACGTTTTCCCCGAGCCGGTCACGCCCAGGAGCGTTTGGTGGGCCTCGCCTTCGTGCAGGCCTTTTACCAATTGGTCAATGGCTTTGGGTTGATCGCCCGTGGGCTGGTATTCGCTCGTGAGTTTGAATGGCATAGCCGTAAAGATAGAAATGAAAAGGATGTAGGCCGGTAAGCAAAAAACCCGAAGGCTGTGCTTCGGGTTCCGTGTGATGGCGTTTTTTCAGTCGGGCGTCAGTTGTTCCAGATGGCCCACGACTTTTCCGCTTGCACGTGCAGCATTTCCAGCCCGTTTTTGATGGTGGCCCCGCGCATCTCGGCTTTTTGCAAGAATTGTGTGCGAGCGGGGTTGTAAATCAAGTCGTACACATAATGGTCCGGTGTGAGCTGCTCGTAGGGGATGGGCGGAAATGACTTCGTATCGGGGTTCATGCCCAGCGGAGTGGTGTTGATGACCAGCTTGTGCGCGGCCAGCACATCGCCTTTCTCCAGGTCCGGGTACGTGAAGTTTCCATGGGCTGCCTCGCGCGAAACCGTTTTGAAAGAAACGTGTAGTTTTTTCAAGGCTTGCTGCACCGCCTTGGAGGAGCCGCCCGTGCCCAGGATGAGCGCGGTCATGGCAGACTCGGCCGGCAGCCACTTGCTGATGGTTTCCAAAAACGCATCGCTGTCGGTATTGAACCCTTTCAGTTTTCCATTCCGGATTTGGATTACATTGACCGCCCCGATGTTTTTGGCGTCAGCATCAATATCGTTCAAAAGCGAAATCACTTTTTCCTTGTAGGGGATGGTGACATTCAAGCCGCACAACTCGGGGTTTTCCTGCAGCAGCTTTTTGAGTTCGTCTACAGAATCCAGGGCGTAGAGTTCATAGTGATGATCGCGCAGCCCTTCGCGAAAAAACTTTTCATCGAAATACGATTTCGAAAATGAATGACTGACCACCGAGCCGATTAAGCCAAATCTTTTTTCCATAGATCATTTTGATTTTAGTGAGGCCGCTACTTTTTCCAACGCCACAACCAACAGCACACCCAACGCAGCAAAGAGAATGGATTGTAGTACTTGCGGATTTTGCCCGGTGGCGGCCATGTACTGACCGGGCAAAACACTTTGGTCAAACGCCACCGTCTGCTCGCCTTTGCTGTTGGTGTAGTAGGCCAACACCTGGCGCCAGGGCCATATCTTGTTTAAAAAGCCAATCATAAAACCCGCCAGCGTGGCCACGGTCAAGTCGTGATAGTGCTTGAGTACCCACGTGAGCACATGCGAAAAACCGAGCAGTCCCAGCGTGCAACCGGCTGCAAAGGTAAGCAATACGGCTACATTGTAGTGGACGAAGATTTCCGTCATGATAAACTCATACTTGCCCAGAAGCAGCAGGATAAATGCACCGGAAATACCGGGCAAGATCATGGCGCAAATGGCGATGGAGCCCGCCACAAACACAAACCAAAGCGAATCGGGGGTGGAGGTGGGTGCCAGCAACGTCAGGGCGTAGGCGGCCACCGTGCCTGCCAGCGTAGCCGCCACGCGGCCGATATCCCATTTTCGTATTTCGCGAAAGACCAGCAGTGCGGAAATGACGATCAAGCCAAAGAAAAAAGACCACGTAGGTATCTGGTAGTTTTTGAGTAGGTAGATCATGAACTTGGCCAAGCTGATCCAGGCGGTGGCTAACCCGGCCAGCAGCACCAGCAGAAATGTGCCGTTCACTTTGCGCCAGAGTGCCTTGATCTCGAAACGCCCCAACAGACGAAATGCTTCCAGGTCGATGGCTTTGATGGAGGCGAGCAGTTCATCATAGATGCCGGT
>JALONI010000069.1 GCA_025455015.1 Cyclobacteriaceae bacterium
ACCAGTTTCATTTTTTCTTTCATCACGCTCAAAAATGACACGGCATCCAAGGGCGACTGGCCGCGGTGCTCGCGTATCTGGTTGATGGCGGTTTTCATAAAGTTGATGGTGCTCACGCCCGGGATTTCTACCGGATATTGAAAGGCCATGAACACCCCTTCGCGGGCACGCTCTTCCGGGGCCATCGCCAGCAGGTCTTTTCCCAAAAATTCGACTTCCCCCTCGGTTACCTCATATTCCTCACGCCCCGACAACACAGAGGCCAGCGTGCTCTTGCCCGAGCCATTTGGCCCCATGATGGCATGCACTTCTCCGGGTTTTACTTCCAGGTTGATGCCGGTAAGAATTTGTTTGTCTTCTATTTTGGCCTGTAGGTTTTTGATGGAGAGCATGGGATTAACTTGATTGTGTTGTTTTTTTGTTCAAAGTTCGAAGTTCAAAGTTCCTTGTGGTCGGTGGGAGACGATTGGGATCCGTATTGCTCCAAGGGCTCATTTGCGTACTTGCTACCCCGGAGACTGGACGATTGTAGATAGGCCATCAAGTTTGATATCTTTTTACTGATGGTTTGTGATTTTTCCTGCAATGTTTCAAAATCTGATCTTGAAATATACTCTCTATCGAGCGCGCGCCACACCTGCGAACGCAATTCAGCGGCTGACCCCTTGGCAATGGACAGGAATTGCACAAACTCCCGGTTGCCCCCTCGTTCAAATCCCTCTGCTATGTTATCCATGATCGATCCCGCTGTTTTATTAAGGTGGTTTCGCAACTCAAAATCTTTTGAGAGGTGCCCTTTATTTCCAAGCACGTAAATGTCTTTTGCCAGCTGTCTTGCCAACTTCCAAATATCCAAGTCTTCAAATGAAGTAACTTTCGCCACACCGAAACGCTGAACTTTGAACTCTTGAACCTTGAACTTTTTAACCTTTTGACGTTTCAACCGTAAACCATCGCCCTACTACCCCACACTCCCCTCCAGCGTCAAGGCCAACAGCTTTTGAGCTTCTACGGCAAACTCCATGGGCAGTTGGTTCAGTACTTCTTTGGCATAGCCGTTTACAATCAACGCCACGGCCGATTCCTCGTCAATGCCGCGTTGCTGGCAGTAGAATATCTGGTCTTCGCCAATCTTGGAGGTGGTGGCCTCGTGTTCGATCTTGGCGGTCGGGTTTTCAACATCAATGTACGGGAAGGTATGCGCTCCGCACTGGTCGCCCAGCAAGAGGGAATCGCATTGGGAGAAGTTTCGGGCATTCAGGGCGCGTTTCATCACATGCACTTGCCCGCGGTAGCTGTTTTGCGATTTGCCGGCCGAGATACCCTTGCTCACAATCCGCGAACGCGTGTTTTTGCCGATGTGGATCATCTTGGTGCCGGTATCCGCCTGCTGGTAGTTGTTAGTTACTGCCACCGAATAAAACTCACCGATGGAATGGTCGCCTTTCAAGATGCAGGAAGGATACTTCCAGGTAATGGCGGAGCCGGTTTCTACTTGTGTCCACGATATCTTAGAGTGGTCGCCTGCGCAAAGTCCCCGCTTGGTAACAAAATTGTAGATCCCGCCCCGTCCTTCCTTGTCGCCCGGGTACCAGTTTTGCACGGTCGAATATTTGATTTCCGCCCCTTTCATCGCATAGAGTTCCACCACGGCTGCGTGCAGTTGGTTTTCATCGCGCATGGGTGCGGTGCAGCCTTCCAGATAGCTAACATACGAGCCTTCATCCGCCACAATCAGTGTGCGCTCAAACTGGCCGGTGTTAGCGGCATTGATGCGGAAATAGGTTGACAGCTCCATGGGGCAGCGCACGCCTTTAGGAATGTAGCAAAATGACCCGTCTGAGAAAACAGCCGAGTTGAGCGCGGCAAAGTAGTTATCGCTCACAGGCACCACGCTGCCCAGGTATTTCTTCACCAGCTCCGGGTGCTCTTTCACGGCTTCGCTAAACGAGCAAAAGATGATGCCCAACTCGGCCAGCTTCTCTTTGAATGTGGTGGCTACGGATACGCTGTCGATTACCGCATCCACGGCCACGCCCGTCAGGCGCTTTTGCTCGGTCAGGGAGATGCCCAGCTTTTCAAACGTTTTGATCAATTCCGGATCAACCTCATTGAGGCTGTTGGGTTTTACTTTTTGCTTGGGAGCCGAGTAGTAGATGATGTCTTGATAGTTGATGGCGGGGTAGGTGACGTTGGGCCACTTGGGCTCGGTCATTTGCTGCCACTTGCGGAAGGCGTTGAGGCGCCATTCGAGCAGCCACGCAGGTTCGTCTTTTCGGGCCGAGATAAACCGGACGATGTCTTCGTTAAGCCCCTTGGGGGCCTCATCGGTTTCGAGGGCCACCGTCCAGCCGTGCTCATATTCTTTTGAGGTGATTTCCTCCAGCACTTGGTTGTCTTTGCTCATTGGGGCAGTTATTTAGACTCGGTTTAAATAAACGAACAAAAGTATAACAAAAACCGCGTTTTAAGGTTCTTTTCCGGGTCAAATAAAATGTAGGCTATTTTGCCGGCAGCAGCAGGCTGCGGTCCAGGCTCTCCTCCAGCGAGATCATGGTTTCGGTGCGTTCAATGCCTTCCACCTGCTGCATCTTGTCATGCAGCACTTCTTTCAGGTGGTTGGTATCGCGGCAGTGGATTTTGATGAACATGGAGTAGTTGCCGGTGGTGTAGTGGATGCTGGTGATCTCGGGTATCTCTTTGAGCTTTGCTAGCACCTTTTCGTATAATGCGCTCTTTTCCAGATAGATACCGATAAAGGCGGTGATGTCGTAGCCAAGTTTGGCGTAGTTGATCCGCAGGGTTGTTTTCTCCACGATGCCCGCCTCCTCCATCTTGTTCATGCGCACGTGCACGGTGCCGGGCGAGACGTGTACTTTGCGCGCCACTTCAGTATAGGGTTTCTTGGCGTCCTGCACCAGCCACTCCAGTATTTGCAGGTCGGTTTTGTCGATTTCGTAAGAAAGGGGCATATTTTAGGTTTTTTTATGTTGATACGGCATCAAAAATAGCCAATAAATAAATAATTTTTATTTTTTCAACCATATTGTTGATCTGCTTTCAATGAAATGCCACCTTTGTTGCATCAAATCGCGGTGCTGGAGATTATACCAGTGCCATCGGCAAACGAGCCGTTTTTGCGAGCACATACTGTAGGGTGTTGAAATTGGCAGACATGCCCTCCTGTCTCGGGGGTGAGGAGTCAAGGATAAACGCAGGATAATGGGTTGACCACTGACCTCGGTTCAAACCAAGGTTTTGTCCTGTGGCTAACTTCCTCGTGGAGGTTCGAAGCCTTCCCCTACAGCGTATCGATCAGGCCCTCGTTCACCAGAGCGAGGGCTTTTTTTATGGTCAAACAAACTGCGGCCTTGGGGGGTTTATTTCCTAACAAACGATTGCTAAAGCCTGCTTTTTTTTCGTTGTTTGAAGATAAAACCCAAATGCCATGCATTCATTCCCTTGGTTCAACCACTATCCGAAAGGAACGCCCCACACCATTGGTGCCTATGAATACCAATCGTTGATCGAGTTGTTTGAGACCGCTTCGCGCACCTTTGCCGACCGCGTGGCTTTTGAGAATTTTGGCAAGACCATGACCTTTGCCGAGATTGACCGGCTATCGACTCACTTTGCCGCCTACCTGCAGCACGAATTGAAGTTGAAAAAGGGTGACCGTATTGCCATCCAGATGCCCAACTTACTGCAGTTTCCCATTGCCTTCATCGGGGCCATCAAAGCAGGCCTTATTGTGGTGAACACCAACCCGCTGTACACCCCGCGCGAAATGGAGCACCAGTTCAATGATGCCTCAGTGAGTGCCGTGGTGATCGTGGCCAATTTTGCTTCCAACCTCCAGCAGATACGCGCCAAAATCAGCGCCAAGCACGTGATTGTTACCCACATGGGTGACCTGCTCGGCACGCTCAAGGGTGCCTTGGTAAACTTTGTGGTGAAACGAATTAAAAAGATGGTACCCGACTTTGACTTGCCGGGGGCAATCTCGTTCAAGGCTGCCCTGGCCAAAGGCGCTACGCACACCTGGCAAAAGCCCTCGGTACAGATCGAAGACATCGCGGTGCTGCAATACACGGGCGGCACCACAGGCATTTCGAAAGGGGCCCAGCTATCGCACCGCAACATCATTGCGCACAACATGATGATCAGCCACTGGTTTCAACCCCTGATGACGCCCGGCCAGCAAGACATTATCATCACTGCCTTGCCGCTTTATCACATTTTTGCCCTGACGGTAAATGGTGTGCTTATGTATACCCATGGTGTGAAAAGCGTTTTGATCACCAACCCCCGCGACATTCCCGGTTTTGTCAAGGAACTGAAGAAACATCGCTTCTCCATCATTACGGGGGTGAACACGCTCTTCAACGGCTTGCTGCACAACCCCGCCTTCCGCGCGCTGGATTTCTCGGCCCTGAAGGGTGCCATCGGGGGCGGCATGGCCGTGCAGGATGCCGTGGCGATGGAGTGGGAAAAGGTTACCGGCAAGGCCCTGGTGGAGGGGTATGGGCTCAGTGAGACCTCGCCCGTGTTGTGTTGCAATCCGTTGGATGGTGGCCATCGCAGGGGCTCCATTGGCATACCCATGCCCAGCACTGAAGTAGCCATTTTCGATGACGATGGCAACCGCTTGCCGCAAGGCGAAATCGGGGAGATTTGCGCGCGAGGGCCGCAGGTGATGCGCGGCTATTGGCAAAAAGACAACGCGGGCGTCTTCTTCCACACCGAATGGTTCCGCACAGGCGATATTGGTGTGATGGATGAAGATGGGTTTTTCAAGATTGTAGACCGCAAAAAGGACATGATCAAAGTGTCTGGCTTCAATGTGTACCCCAACGAAATCGAAAATGTGCTGGCCGGGCATCCCAAGGTGCTGGAGGTGGCGGCCATCGGTGTGCCCGATGCGAAGTCGGGCGAGGTCATCAAGGTATTCGTGGTGAAAAAGGATCCCTCGCTATCAGAGGAGGAGCTGAAAAAATACGCGCACGAGAATTTGACCAATTACAAGGTGCCCAAGCATGTGGAGTTCCGCACCGAGTTGCCCAAAACCAATGTGGGCAAAATATTGCGAAGAGCGTTGAAAGAACAAGAGTCGGCCAAAGCGGCCTGACACCGGAGGAAAAGGAAATCCACTCAGTTGACACCAAGTCGCGGCCTTCGGTTATTTTTACCGCGATGAATGTGCTGTTGATCACGCAGGAAGACTATTTGACCGGGGCGGCACACTCGGTGGCGTTTTTGGCGGAGGGCTTGGCTGAGCGGGGCCACCGCGTGTGGGTGATGGCGAAACCGGGCTCTTTCCTGGAAGAACTGGTGGGCGAAAAGGGAGCCGTCCGTTTTCTCCCCCTCACGTTGCGTTCGCGTTGGGATTGGAAGGCCATCACTCACCTTCGGGATGTGGTGCGGGCGCACGACATCCAAATCGTAAATGCGCAGTCGAGCAAGGACCGTTACGTGTCCATCTTTGCCAGGCTTTTTTTTGGTCTTCCGTGTCTGGTGTTTCACACCAGGCGTCAATACCCGTTAAGCGCGGGCGGGCCGCTGCAAACATGGCTTTATACGCGCTTCACGGAACGCATCATTGTCATCAGCCATGAGCTAAAGCAGATTTTTATCAAGAAAGGGTACCCCGCGCGTTCCCTCCACGTCATTCACAATGGCATTCCGGCTTCCCGGCTGGCGCAATGGAGCTCCGCCCAGGTTGACGCCATCCGGGCCCGGTTCATGATCGCCCCGGGCGATGTGGTGGTGGGGGCGGTGTCGCGTCCCAAAAAACAAGAGCAGATATTGAAAGCGGTGAAGCAACTCGGCAATCCGCAAATCAAGATCGTGCTGGTGGGCGTGCCGGAGGGGCACTATGATGCATTGCGCGCGGAACTAGGCCTGGCGAATCCCGTCATGTACGCGGGGTTTGTGCCCTCGGAAGAAGTGTTGAATTACTATGCGCTTTTTTCCGTGAGCGTGCTGGCATCCACCATGGACGGCTTTGGCCTGGTGTTGGTGGAGGCCATGGCGATGGGCTGTCCGGTCGTGGCAACTAACTTTGGCGGCATCCGCGATGTGGTTACGCATGGCGAGAACGGGCTGTTGTTCGAAGACGGTGACATTGCCGCGTTGGCCCGCGCCATTGACCGGTGTGTGCGCGAGCCGGACTTGCGCGCGGCACTGATTGCCCGCGGTCATGAAACGGTGACGCGTTTTTCGCTGGAACAAACCGTGACCCGCTATGAACAGTTTTTTGAGGAGTGTATCCGGCAATCGCACAACGATACCGCGCCTTAGTCGGGGATGGGCGATAGTAGTCCCGTTGTCGTCACTTTTTTGGTGGCGCCACGACAGGTGCGCATGGCATTGTATGCGATCGTGCGCTATCTTGGCCGCCAATCTATACCACCCATGCTTCGACTTTTACTCGCAATAGGCGCTCTTTTTGTCGGCCCGTGCCACATCCATGCGCAGTCCATGACAGCCGACTCCCTCCGCTACCCACCGGAGGCGCACTTGAAAAACATCCGCCAGCTAACCTTTGGGGGCGACAATGCCGAGGCTTATTGGAGCCCCAACGGCAAAATGCTCAGCTTTCAATCCAACTTCCTCCAATGGGGGCTGGTGTGTGACCAAATTTTTTATATGCCGTTCGAAGGGATGGACCTTCGGCCCAAAGGAAGCAAGCCGCCACTCATCAGCACCGGTTTGGGGCGTACTACCTGCGCCTACTTCTTACCTGACAACAAGCATATCCTGTATGGCTCGACACACCTGGGCGGGAAGGATTGTCCCAAAGATCCCGGGCGCGCGCCCGGGGGCAAATACCTTTGGCCGATCTACGACACCTATGACATCTTTGTGGCCGATCTGACCGGCAAGATCACCAAGCGCCTGACCCAAACACCCGGCTACGATGCCGAGGCAACCGTGTCGCCCAAAGGCGATAAAATCGTGTTTACCTCCATGCGCGATGGCGACCTGGAGTTGTACACTTGCGACATCAACGGCAAGAACGTGAAGCGGATCACCAATGCGTTGGGGTATGACGGGGGCGCTTTTTTTTCGCCCGATGGAAAAAAGTTGGTCTTCCGCGCCTCGCGCCCGAAAACCGAAGAGGCAAAAAGCGAATACCTGCAATACCTGAAGCAGGGACTGGTGGCCCCCACAGAAATGGAAATTTTTACGTGCAATGTGGATGGATCTGACCTGAAACAAATCACCCAACTGGGCAAGGCCAACTGGGCACCGTTTTATCATCCCGCGGGCAAGAAGATCATCTTTAGCTCCAACCACAAAAGCAGCCGCGGGTTTCAGTTCAACCTCTTTATGATCAACGAGGACGGCACGGGCCTGGAGCAGATCACCTACGATGGGGTGTTCGATTCCTTCCCCATGTTTTCGCCCGATGGCACCAAAATTGTTTTTTCGAGCAACCGCAACAATAAGGGCACGCGCGATACGAATTTGTTTGTGGCAGATTGGGTCGAGTAGTGGCAGTGTGGCACCTACCGCTGCCCCGAGGACAGGGGCGTGAAAATGATCCGGTACACGATGCGGCTGCCGTTTCGTTCTTCGGTTCGCACGCCCTCCAAAATACCTGTTTCACTGTCGCGAACCATCGTGTAGGTTTCTCGCTGCTTTCGCAGGATGTGGGTGTAAACGAATACGTTCCGGTCGGCCCCGGCCTTAACCTCCCCCCGAATGGCGTATGACAGCTGATAGTCGCGTTCCAACGGCACTTCAATATAGTCGCGGTCGCCTGCCTGTGTATCGCGGAACAACGCCACCATTTGGTAGTTTTCGTCTTTGTCGAGCAGTTTGTCTTTTCGGGCTTTTTCCGTGAATTGCCGTTTCACCTCCCGCGAAACGGAATAAAAGCCTTCGATGGCCAGCGGGTCGGCCTGTTTGCGCATGTACCTTCGGGCCAGGTCGTTGAACGTGATCAACTCATACGTCATGCCCGCCCGTTGCTGATAGGAGCGGAGTATGTAATCCATCCCGCAGCCACCAAGCATCGGGCTAAGGCACAAGGCCAGTAGCCCCACGCGCCATTTTCGCATGTTTGCACGGGAGGCTCGGGGCAGTCGCAGGGGTAGGCGCATGGGCTGGGGTTAAGAAAAGCAGCGGGAATGAATGGATATCAAAACAGATTTTCGATGCCAAAAAACTTCTCCACAATAATCACGATGGATAAGAAGCCGAGTAGGATGGGGGCAATCCATTTGATGGTCAGGTGCAAATACGAACGCACGCCCGAAGCCATGTAGCGGTCGTTTCCATGCGTGAGTTCGGCATCCATGTTGGCCATGCCCCACCTGCGTCCAATAAAAATACACATCAAGCACCCGCCCACGGTCAAACAGATATCGCTCATGTCGGCAATAAACGTGAGGAAGTCCTGCCCGCGGTAAAACGAGAGTTTGTTTAGCCACTCAATCATCCCCATGCTCATCATGCTGGGCAGGCCGCACACAAAAATGATCAGGGCTATGAGCCACACCACCGTTGTGCGTTTCATTTTCTTTTGATCGACCAAATAGGCCACCGGTACTTCCAACAAGGAGATGGTAGAGGTGAGCGCAGCAAAGCACACGAGCAGGAAGAACGATCCACCAATGATCCGCCCCAAAATCGGCCCCATTTCATGGAAAATCTGCGGCAGCACCACAAAAATGAGCGGTGGCCCGGAGGTGCCGATCTCTTGCGGATTGATGTTGAGCTTGTAGGCCAGGAAGTGCACCAACGGAAACACCATAAGGCCCGCAAAAAAGGCCACGGAGGTATCGGCAATGGAGATGACCGCGGCCGAGGACGTGATGTTCTCCTTCTTGCTCAGGTAAGAGCCGTACGTGATCAGCGCGCCCATGCCCAGCGAAAGCGAGAAAAACGCTTGCTTCAACCCATCCACCACCGTTTGTATCTTTAGCTCGCTGAACTCGGGAATCAGGTAAAATTTGACGCCCGAAAAGGCGTTGGGCAGTGTGAGGCTGTAAACGATGATGCCAACCAAGATGATGTACAGCGAGGGCATCATGATTTTGTTGGATGCTTCAATGCCTTTTTGGATGCCCTGCGATACGATGACCGCGGTGAGCACCATGAACACCAGGGAAAACAACAAATTGGAGTTGGCCAAGCCACCGAGGCTGCTCAAGTCGATAATGTCATTGACGTACGTGCCAAAGAACGTCCCAAAATTTTGCTCGCTCAGCAAGTCGCCAAACGAGATATGCAAAAAGTAGCCGAAGGCCCAGCCGGCCACCACGTTGTAGAATGAAAGGATGAGCACGCCTGCGATGATGCCAAACAGGCCCAAGTAGCCCCATTTACGGCCTCCGAGTTTGGAGTACGAACCGAAGGCATCGCTGGCGGCCGAACGGCCGATGGCAATTTCGCCCACCATCACAGGGTAGCACAACAGGAAGATACAGCACAGGTACACCAACAAGAAAATGGCGCCCCCATTTTCGCCCGCCAGGTAGGGAAACCGCCAAATGTTGCCCAAGCCCACGGCCGAGCCCGCGGCCGCCAGGATGAAGCCGATGCGACCTGAAAAATTACCCCTGTTTGCCATGTGATCGAATTATTAAGGCGCGAAAAATAGACTTAAAACCAAAACATTCAAAAGATCGTTGTTTACCGTGGCGAAACTACCGCGCAGCCCGGCATGCGCGCACCTTGCATCAAGTGAAAAAATATTCGGATATTGTCTGCATCTATTTTTTAATCTGACCATGGAACGCAAGAAGCTAACGACCCAGGAAAAAGCCCTTCAAATCAACCTCTCACGCGCCATCTACGGTTCGTTTGCCGAAATTGGGGCGGGGCAGGAGGTGGCGGCCAATTTTTTCAAGGTAGGCGGGGCCTCGGGCACGGTAGCCAAAACGATGTCGGCCTACGACATGAAGTTTAGCGATGCCATCTACGGACAGGGCGATCGGTACGTGTGCGAAGACCGTCTGATGCGCATGTTGAATCATGAATACGGCCTGTTGCCCGAGCGGCTGGCCCATCGTATTCACGACACCCGCTTTTTCGCCTTCGCGGATACCGTGGAGGCATTGAACTACGAACGCACCAACCAGGGCCATGGGTGGATTGGCCTGCGGTTTCAACTGCGCCCGCAATCAGAACCCAACGAGTGCGTCATCCATGTGAAACTGCACGACAACGATCCGCTTCAACAGCAGATAGCGTTGGGCACGGTGGGCGTTAATATGATCTATGGCTGTCATTTCATCCATGATCCGGAGGAGATCATGATGTCGCTGCTGGACGGCCTGACCACGCGCAGGATCGAAGTAGACATGTTTCGCATCAGCGGCCCCGACTTCGCCAAGGTGGACAACCGCCTGATGGCCTTGAAGCTGGTCAAGAACGGCCTGACAAAAGCCGCCATGTTTGGCCCGGATGGCACGGTGTTGCAACCCTCGGAGGTACTCTACAAGAAAAATGTGCTGGTACTTCGCGGCCGCTTTCGCCCTGTTACGCACGTAAATGTAGACATGCTGCTCACCTCGCGCAGGCGCTTCAAACAGGAGGCAGACGTGGACAAATCAAAAATGGTTGTATTAACCGAATTGACTCTCAACGACCTGAGCCCGGACGGCAAGATTGACGAACGCGACTTTCTGCACCGGGCAGATATCATTTGTTCGCTCGGTCAGACCGTGCTCATCTCGAACTATTTTGAGTATTACCGGCTGGTGGACTACCTATCGAAAATCACGAAAGGAAAAAAGATCGGCATCGTACTCGGTATTTTTGCTTTGCAAAAGGTATTTGAAGAGAAAACGTACGAAAACACCCGGGGCGGCATACTGGAAAGTTTTGCTTCGCTCTTTGGCAGCAACGTAAAACTCTACATCTACCCCGCGTGGAAAAAAGAAACCCACGAATTGTTTACGCTCAAAGACTTTGAGGCGCAGCTTCCCCTCAATCTCAAAAATTTGTTCCGCTATTTGATGGACAACAACAAATTGGAAGATGTGCCCGATGCCAACGCAAACAACCTGCACATCATTTCCGATAACGTGCTGGCGATGATCAAAAAAGGAGAGATGGGGTGGGAGAAGTTTGTTCCAAGCAAAGTACGCGATGCCATTGTGGAGCACAACCTGTTTGACTACCCGCTGCAACGGGAAATGCCCACCGTGTAGCGCCTCTCATAGTTTCCCTTCTGCCTTCATCCGCGCAAAATAGGATTTGGCTTCCTTCATCACCCTGGGTGCCAGGATGATTCCTGAAATCATGGTGGGGAAGGCCATGATGGCATACGCGGCATCAATCAAACTGATGATCGTAGTCATGGATGCCACGGCACCCACCACAATCATAGCCAGATAAAAATAGTTGTAGTAATGGGCCCGGTGTGCGCCAATCATAAACGACATACTCTTGTTGCCATAATAGCAATAGGAAAACAGCGAAGTGATGGCGAAAAAGAAGATGCAAACCATCAGAATGTAATTGCCAAAGCCGGGAAAGGCGCTGTTGAAAGCGGTGGAGGTCAGCAGCACCCCGTTGTCGCTGGAGGTTTGCCACACACCCGTCACCAAAATGGCCAGGGCCGTACACGTGCACACAATCAGTGTATCGATGGCCGGGCTCAACATGGCCACCAATCCTTCGCGTATTGGCTCCACGCTTTTGGTGGCACCCAACGCCATGGGGGCGGTGCCAATGCCCGCTTCATTGGAGAACGAGGCCCTGCGCACGCCCAACACAATCAGCCCCCCGACTATTCCGCCCGTAATCGGATCGGGCAACCCTTTGTAGTTTTCTGCGGTAAACGCGTTGGTCACAATCAGTTTCAAATAGTGCGGCACCATTTCGATGTTCATGAACAGGATTACCAACACCGCTCCAAAATAAAGCACGATCATGATGGGCACCATTTTGCCGGCCCAGTTGCCAATGCGCTGAATGCCACCCAACACCACAATGGCGGTTACCACTGTTAAAACGATACCCACCACCAGCTTGGAGGTGAAGTTGTTTTCAACGCCCATGGGCACCAAGCCGATGTTGATGATGGCCTGCGTGAGCTGATTGGCCTGAAAGCTGGACAGCGTTCCAAAAAGGCAACAAAAGCAAAAGATATAGGCCAATGGTTTCCAGGCGCGGCCCAAGCCTTCGGTGATTACATACATGGGCCCACCTTGTATCTCGCCCCGGCTGTCTTTGCCGCGAAACATGCTGGCTTGCGCACACGTAAAAAAATTGGTGGCCATGCCCACAAAGGCACTGACCCACATCCAAAAAATGGCGCCCGGCCCACCGATGGAAATGGCGACTGCCACGCCCGCGATGTTGCCCATGCCCACCGTAGATGCCAACGCGGTTGACAACGCCTGGTAGGGGCTTAACTGCCCCGGCCCGCGCACATCGTATTTGCCGCGCAGCACATTGATGCCATGAAAAAAATAACGGTAGGGCAAAAAAAGGGAATAAACTAAAAAGAAAAGGCCACCCCCGGTAAGCAAGAGCAGCAACGGCATGCCCCAAATCCAGTTTGAGAATGAAACGATGCCTTGTTCCAACGCGTCAATAATGGCTGCCATGGGGATAGATAAAGTTCGAAAAATAGGAATAAATAGGGTAACCCCGTTTGTTTATCGCAGCCAGTGGTGAATCCGTGCATCGGACGCCTCCCACCAGGAGGCTTGCCTTGGCAGATAAACCGAAGCGCCTTGTGCAGGCGAAAAGTAGACATCGTGCCCGGTGAGATAGGTGACGGTATGGCTGATGGTGGGATTATGGCCCACCACCAATACAGAACGCTCGCTGATGTCAATCAAGTGTTCGAGTAACTGGATGACGCTGGCTTGGTAGAGGGCGTCTATCAAGCGGATGCGGCCGGTGTAGTCCAGTTTCTCTGCGATCAATTCAGCCGTAGTTTTTGTGCGGATGGCACTGCTGGCGACTATTAAGTCGATATTATATTTTTCTTTTTTTAAAAGAAGTCCCACTTCGGTCGCCTGCGTCCTTCCGTCTTCGCTGAGTACGCGCTCGTGGTCGGTCTGACGTATCTGTTTTTCAGCACTTTGAGCGTGGCGCAAAAAAATAATGTGTCGTTCATCTACGAGCATACGCGTGGGCCGGTTTCATCGTTTGATGGGCGGTGCGGCATGGCTGCAAAAATAGGATTTTAAAAATTTGCGGATATTTGAGGCCTTTTCCAGTTATCCATTTCGTGTATGAGCAAGAATTTAGTGATCGTTGAGTCGCCCGCGAAAGCGAAAACCATTGAAAGTTACCTTGGCAAAGATTACAAGGTTACTTCCAGCATGGGGCACATACGCGATCTGCCGAAAGGAAAAGACGCCATTGACATCGAAAACGACTATGAGCCCACCTATGAGGTGTCGCCCGACAAAAAAGAGGTCATCACCAAATTGAAGAAGATGGCGGCCGATGCCGAGATGGTGTACCTCGCCTCCGATGATGACCGCGAAGGCGAGGCGATCAGTTGGCATTTGAAAGAAGTACTTGATTTGAATGATAAAAAAACCAGGCGCATTGTTTTTACTGAGATTACTAAGAATGCCATCCAGAATGCGATCAAAAACCCGCGCGGTATTGATATTGACTTGGTGAATGCACAGCAGGCGAGGCGTGTGCTTGATCGCCTGGTGGGGTTTGAGCTTTCGCCCATCCTTTGGAAGAAAATCAAGACGGGCCTCTCCGCAGGCCGCGTGCAGTCGGTGGCCGTGCGCCTGATCGTGGAGCGCGAGCGCGAGATCGAGAAGTTTGAAGCCAAGTCTTCGTTTCGCGTGGTGGCCATTTTTGACCTGGGCAAAGGCAAGCAATTGGTGGCGGAGCTGTCCGAAAAGCTGGCCACCGAAAAGGAAGCCCTGGCTTTTTTGGAGTCGTGCAAGGGGGCCACGTTTACCATTGGCAGTCTGGAGAAAAAGCCCGCCAAGAAATCACCCGCCCCTCCATTTACTACGTCCACCATGCAACAGGAGGCTGGGCGCAAACTCGGTTTCTCGGTAATTCAGACGATGACCATTGCCCAAAAGCTGTACGAAGCCGGAAAGATATCGTACATGCGTACCGACTCGGTCAATCTTTCAGACGAAGCGGTGCAAGGGGCCACCCGGCAAATCACGTCTGCCTACGGGAAAGAATTTGTTTTCAACCGCAGGTTCAAAACCAAGTCGTCAGGGGCGCAAGAAGCGCACGAAGCCATACGCCCGACCGATTTTTCATTAATGGACCCCGGCATGGATCGCGGTGCGCAGCGGTTGTATGAGTTGATCTGGAAGCGTGCCATCGCCTCGCAGATGGCCGATGCCGAGTTAGAGCGGACTACGGCCACCATTTCCATTTCCGGGAACGACCGCGAACTGACGGCCACCGGTGAGGTGATCAAATTCGAGGGCTTCCTGAAGGTGTACATGGAGTCGAAAGACGATGACGAAGAGCAAGACGAAGAGAGCAGCAAGGTGTTGCCACCGCTCAAAGTAGGGCAGAAGCTCGACCTCAATGAGTTGGCCGCCACACAAACATTTAGCCGTCATCCCCCCCGCTATACCGAAGCCAGCCTGGTCAAAAAATTGGAAGAACTGGGCATTGGCCGCCCCTCTACATATGCGCCCACCATCACCACCGTGCAAAAGCGCGGCTATGTGGTGAAAGAAAGCCGCGAGGGAACCGAGCGCAAGTATGCGGTGCATACGCTCAAAAACGATGCGATCAACAGCCTGATTGAAAAAGAGAACACCGGGGCCGAAAAAAACAAGCTGTTCCCCACCAACACGGCCATGATCGTAAATGATTTTCTGGTGGAGCACTTCCCTGACATCACCAACTATTCGTTTACCGCAGAGATCGAACAGGAGTTTGACGAAATCGCCAGCGGCAAACTTCAATGGAAAAAGATGATCGACCAGTTCTATCGCCCGTTCCACAAAGTGGTGTCAAAGACGGAGAAGATTGAACGCTCGGCCGTGCAAAACAAAGTGCGCGAATTGGGGGTAGACCCGAAGACGGGCAAAAATGTGTACGTGAAGTTGGGCAAGTTTGGCGCCTACGTGCAAATTGGGGAAAACCCGGACGACAACGGAGGCGAAAAACCTAAGTTTGCCAGCTTGCGAAACGGCCAATTTATCGAAAACATAACCCTGGCGGGTGCGCTGGAGCTGATGAAAATGCCACGTGATATGGGCTTGTTTGAAGAGAAACCGGTAGTGGTGAACATCGGACGGTTTGGGCCCTATGTGCTCCACGACAAAAAATTTGTTTCCATCCCCAAGGAAGAAGACCCGTACACCATCACCCCGCAGCGTGCCATTGACCTGATCGAAGCCAAGCGCGTGGCCGATGCGAACAAGACCATCAAGCTGTTTGACGAGAACCCAGAGGTGCAGGTGCTGAATGGCCGGTTTGGGCCATACATCAAAGTGGGCAAAAAGAACGTGAAGATTCCCAAAGGCAAAGAACCCAAGGAACTTACGTTGGAAGAGTGCCTCACCCTGGCTGAAAATGCCCCGGAGAAGAAGGGCCGCTTTGTGCGCAAAAAGGCCGCGGTAAAAGGATAATCGAAGCGAACGCCCCGCCCACACGCCCGGTGTGCGTGGGCAGAGACGTCTCGTCAGGCCCAGGGGTTGGTTTGGCAGATGCCCGGTAAAAAACTACTTTTACCCATCTGCACCCGCCTATGAAGTTCTTTAAGCACATTCCCAAAGTCCGATACGAAGGCAAGGAGAGCGACAACCCCCTTGCCTTTCGTTTTTATAACGCCCGCCAAAAAGTGGGGCGCAAAACCATGGGCGAGCACCTGCGCTTTGCCATCGCCTACTGGCATACGTTTGGTGGCACCGGGGCCGACCCCTTTGGTGCCCCCACCAAACATTTTCCGTGGCTTCAAAGCACCGATCCGCTCACGCGCGGCCAACACAAAATGGACGCAGCGTTTGAGTTTATGGAAAAGATCGGTGCCGGTTTTTATTGCTTTCATGACTATGATTTGGTGGAGGAAGCCGCCACACTCAAAGAATCGGAAAGACGCCTGCGGGCCATGGTGGAGTATGCCCGGCAGAAACAAGCCGATACCGGCATCAAGTTGCTTTGGGGCACGGCCAACCTGTTTTCGCACCCGCGCTACATGAATGGGGCGGCCACCAACCCTGATTTTCAGGTGGTGGCCATAGCCGGGGCCCAGGTAAAAAATGCCCTCGATGCAACCATCGCATTAGGCGGGGCAGGCTACACTTTTTGGGGTGGGCGCGAAGGATACTTATCCTTGCTAAACACAAATATGAAGCGCGAGCAGGAGCACCTGGCCCGCTTTCTTCACATGGCGCGCGACTACGGCCGCAAGCGCGGTTTTAAGGGCACCTTTTATATTGAGCCCAAGCCCATGGAACCCAGCAAACACCAATACGACTTTGACGCGGCCACCTGCTTGTCTTTTTTGCGCCAATTTGATTTACTGGATGATTTCAAGTTGAACATCGAAGTGAACCACGCCACGCTGGCGCACCACACGTTTCAACACGAGTTGCAAGTGGCAGCCGATGCGGGGGTGCTGGGCAGCATAGATGCCAACCGGGGCGACTACCAAAACGGATGGGATACCGACCAGTTTCCCAACAACGTGTACGAGCTCACCGAAGCCATGCTGGTTATTTTGTCCGCGGGGGGATTCAAAACCGGAGGGATCAATTTTGATGCGAAGACCAGACGCAATTCGACTGACCTGGAGGATATTTTTTACGCCCACATTGGCGGTATGGATGCCTTTGCGCGAGCGCTGCTGGCCGCGCATGCGATTCTGGAATCGGGCGAGTACAAGCAACTGTTGCAACAACGATACGCCTCGTTTAACACGGGCAAGGGCAAGCAATTTGAGCAGGGCAAACTGCGGCTGGAAGACCTTCGTACGTGGGCGCTTGGCCGGGGCGAGCCTGCACTCGCCAGCGGCCGTCAGGAGTTCATCGAAAACCTCATTGCCCGATTTGTGTAACCACCGTTTGTCAGATAGGCTTCTCTTTGTCACACGATTTTCCCTATTTTTCACGCGTTTTTAATCTCCGAAAATAAATGAAACGAAAACTTCGCATGGGTATGGTAGGAGGAGGCAAAGATGCCTTCATCGGGGCCATTCATCGGATTGCAGCCAACATGGACGGCCTGATTGACATTGTGGCCGGGGCCTTGAGCATCAACCCCGAGGTGGCCAAAGACAGTGGCAAGATGATTTTCCTGCCGGAAGACCGCACCTACCTCACCTACGAGGAGATGATTGAGAAAGAAAGCAAGCTTACCGCAGATAAGCGCATTGATTTTGTAACCATCGTAACGCCCAACTTTGCCCATTTTGCGCCCGCCATGTTGGCGTTGGAAAAGGGCTTTCACGTGGTCATTGAAAAGCCGATCACCCTCACGCTGGACGAGGCCAAGCAACTGAAAAAGAAGGTGGACGAAACCGGCCTGCTGCTGTTGCTCACGCACACGTACTCCGGGTACCCGATGGTGCGGCAGGCGCGTGCCATGCTGAAGCAGGGTGTGTTTGGCAAAATACGCAAGATCTATGTCGAGTATCCGCAAGGATGGCTGAGCAAGCTGAGCGAGCGCGAGGGCAACGCACAGGCTGCGTGGCGCACCGACCCCAAAAAATCGGGCAAGGCCGGTGCCATGGGCGACATTGGCACCCACGCGGCACACCTGGCGGAGTTCATCTCGGGGTTGAGGATCACCCACCTCTGCGCAGACCTGAACATCCTGGTGCCCGGCCGCGCGCTGGACGATGACGGCAACGTATTGTTGAAGTTTGATAACGGGGCAGCCGGTGTGCTCATGGCCTCGCAAGTGGCCGCAGGGGAAGAAAATGCCCTGCGTATTCGAATATATGGTGAGAAGGGCGGGCTTGAATGGGCCCAGCAAGAGCCCAATACTTTGTTAATAAAATGGCTGGAACAGCCCACGCAAATTTTGCGGGCGGGCAGCAATGGATTCATCGCACCCGAAGCATACCTGGAAGCCTTTGCCAATTTATACCGCAATTTCGCCTGGCACTTGTCCGCCAAGATCGAAGGCCGGCCTGTTCCGCCTCATGTAGATTACCCCTCGGTTGACGATGGCATCCGCGGCATGGCATTCATCGACACGGTGGTGAAGAGCGGCCAGAGCCGCGAAAAGTGGACGCCATTTGAAGTTTGAACCTCGAACCTTTGAACAAACCCGTCATGACCACGCTTAAAGGACCCGGAATTTTTTTGGCTCAGTTCATGGGCGATGAGCCTCCGTTCAACTCGTTGAAGAGCATTGCCAAGTGGGCGGCCTCGCTGGGTTATGTGGGCGTGCAGATACCCAGTTGGGATGCCCGCTGCATCGACTTGAGAAAAGCAGCCGAGAGCAAAGACTACTGTGATGAGCTGAAAGAAACCGTGGAATCGGCCGGGCTCCAGATCACTGAGCTGTCCACCCATCTGCAAGGCCAGTTGGTGGCGGTACACCCGGCCTACGATGTCATGTTTGATGGGTTTGCGCCCAAGGCCGTTCGCGGCAAACCGAAGGAGCGCACGGCCTGGGCTGTGGAGCAATTGAAGCTGGCCGCCAAGGCCAGCAAAAACCTGGGGTTGAATGCGCACGCCACCTTTTCGGGAGCGTTGATGTGGCACACCGTTTATCCCTGGCCCCAGCGCCCGGCCGGGTTGGTGGAAGATGGGTTCAAGGAGTTGGCCAAACGCTGGTTGCCCATCCTGCAGGCGTTTGATAAAGCAGGGGTGGATGTGTGCTATGAAATCCATCCGGGCGAAGACCTGCACGATGGTGTGACGTTCGAGCGCTTTTGGGAGGCCACCGGTAAGCACACGCGCTGCCGCATCCTGTACGACCCCAGCCATTTTGTGTTGCAGCAATTAGACTATCTGCAATACATCGACCACTACCACTCGTTCATCAAAATGTTTCATGTCAAAGATGCGGAGTTCAACCCCACCGGCAAAAGCGGAGTGTATGGGGGCTTTCAGGATTGGATCAACCGACCGGGGCGCTTCCGCTCGTTGGGCGATGGGCAGGTCGATTTCAAGTCGATCTTTTCCAAATTGGCGCAGTACGGATACACCGGCTGGGCTGTGTTGGAGTGGGAGTGCTGCATCAAGCACCCCGAGCAGGGCGCGGCCGAAGGAGCGCCATTCATCCAAGAACACATCATCCGCGTAACGGACAAGACGTTTGACGACTTTGCTTCGACCGGAAAGAATCCAAAATTGAACAAACACGTGTTGGGGATATAACAAACATAAATCAAGATGAACATGAAAGGAAAATCAATCGTATGGGCAATGGCCCTGGGGGCCGTCATTCTTGCTTGTGGTTCAAAAACAGAAACCCAAGCCGGGGCTGCAGGCGAGGACTATGGAACACCCGAGCAGGGAACGTCTGCTGCGTTGGCCGGGCCCGACATCATCGCTCAAGGCGAGGCCTTGGTCAAGTCCAGCGATTGCAAAACGTGCCACCATGCCGTCAACAAAATCATCGGCCCCTCGCATACGGACGTAGCCAAGAAGTATGAGTTTACCGAGGCCAATGTGAAGTACCTGGCGGGAAAAATCAAAACCGGAGGCTCGGGCGTGTGGGGCGAAACCCCCATGAACGCCCACCCCGATTTGTCGGATGCCGATGCGGAGAAGATGGCGCGCTACGTATTGAGTTTGGATGGTGAAAAGGAGCATTGATGCTCCTTTTGTTTTTTGAGCAGCAAGCAACACACATTCAATGGGTCTACGCACACGAATACAAGAAATCCAGACGGGTTTCCATCCCACGTTTTGGGTCGCCAATACATTAGAACTTTTTGAACGCCTGGCTTTTTACGGCTCAAAAGGCGTGCTGGCCGTCTTTATTGCCGAGCGTGTCGGGCTCAATGACGAAGCGAGCACGCTGGCCGCTTTTTTTACCGGCTTGGTCTACTTTCTTCCGATTTTGGCGGGTGTCGTGGTTGACAAATATGGCTTTAAGAAAAGCCTGTTGATCTGTTTTGCGATTTTCTCAATCGGGTATTTTTTGATTGGGCTGGCCGGATTGAGTTACGGGCAAGAAATCACCCATGCCATCGGCAAAAAAGCCTATATGTTGGTGGTTTTGACCTTAACGGCCATCGGGGGATCCTTGATCAAGCCATGCATCGTTGGCACCGTTGCAAAAACCAGCAAACCCACCACCCAATCGCTGGGATTTGCGATCTATTACACCTTGGTCAATGTGGGCGGGGCCATCGGCCCGGTCATTGCCTTGTTGATCCGTACGGATTGGGGGATTGAATATGTGCTCATCATGTCATCCTTGACATCGGCTCTTCTTTTTGTGGGAACATGGATTTTCTTTAGAGAGCCTCAAAACGATGCAAATGTGGAGGCGCGAACTTTTCGGAAAGTTTTTCAGGACATGCTTTTGGTATTTGGCAATTTTCGGTTCATCAGTTTTTTGATCATCTTCTCGGGTTTTTGGCTGATGTTTTGGCAAATCTTCTTGTTGGTTCCTTTTTACTCGAAAAGCGTACTGCATTTTGAGGAGTTTGAGCTTCTTGAAATAGTTGATGCGGTTGTCATTGTTGCATTGACGATTCCGTTATCTGAAATGGTTCGCAAGTGGAAACCCATCACCGCGATGATAGCAGGTATTTCTATCGCCAGTGTGTCATGGCTGGTGTTGGGCTTGTTTACCTCGGTGATCGCGGCTGTACTTGGAATTGCCATTTGGGCGATTGGCGAGGCGATGCAGTCACCCCGATTTTATGAGTATGTTTCCAAGCTCGCCCCACCCAATCAAGTGGGTACTTTTATGGGGTTTGCTTTTTTGCCGGTGGCGATTGGTGCTTTTGGTGCCGGCCCGATAGCCGACTGGCTGCGCCTCACATACATGGATTCTTCCCCAACCACCATGTGGTTTGTCATTACGGGAATCGGTTTGTTGACCACCGTATTGATGCTCTTATACAATCGATTTGTTGCACCTAAGTAGTAGCGTCAGATGGAAACCCCCAAAGACTTCAAACCCTACATTGCACCCGAGCAGAAGGTTGCTGAGTTTACTGTTAAGTCGGTGCTTTTTGGCGCTATCTTCGGCATCATCTTTGGCTGCTCCACGGTATACCTGGCGCTAAAAGCCGGGCTCACAGTTTCGGCTTCCATCCCCATTGCGGTCATCGCCATCACGTTGGGGCGGTATCTGCTCAAAACTACCATCCTCGAAAACAACATCATCCAAACGGCCGGTTCGGCTGGCGAGTCCATTGCTGCGGGAGTAGTGTTTACGTTGCCGGGTTTTCTGTTCCTGTCGCCCGGGGCGGATGGCGTCAGCGTGGGCGAAGGCTATTTCAATTACCTCACGATTTTGATTCTGGCCGCGTTTGGCGGTTTGCTGGGCACGCTCATGATGATTCCCCTCAGGCGCTCGCTCATTGTCAAAGAGCATGGCACGCTTCCCTATCCCGAAGGCACCGCGTGTGCCTCCGTACTACAGGCGGGCGAAAAGGGAGGCGTGTTTGCGAAGACCGCCTTTATCGGCATGGGCGTGGCATTGGTGTATGCCATTTTGCAGAAGGTGTTGCACGTGATTGCCGAGACCCCTGCTTACGTGACGGAGAAGGTCAATAAATTTTGGCCTTCGGCCACGATCAACGGAGAGATCACCCCGGAGTACTTGGGCGTGGGCTACATCATCGGCCCGCGCATTGGCGGGGTGTTGGTGGCGGGGTCGGTGTTGGCTTGGTGGGCGTTCATTCCCTTGCTCTCGACACTGGTGAGTCCTGACATCATCGCCCTGCAACTGGTGAAACTTGGGTACCTGGCCGACCTCAACACGCCCGGTGGACGCGGAGGTTGGGATCCCGTCAGCCAAACATTTGCCAACCCGGCACCGGCCATTTATTTTGCCTACATACGCCAAATCGGAGCCGGTGCGGTGGCTGCCGGTGGTTTTATCACGTTAATAAAGACACTGCCCACCATCGTCAACTCGTTTCGCGAAAGCCTGTCGTCATTAAAGGAAAAAAACGAAACGGGTGTGCTGCGCACCGAGCGCGACCTATCGTTCAAGGTGGTGATCATCGGCAGCTTGATCTTGGTAGCCCTGATTGCCTTGCTGCCCGGCACGATCATCCCGGGCGACAGCATCTTTGAGAAATTGCTCATCGGTGTGTTGATCATCATTTTTGGATTTTTCTTTGTAACGGTAGCGAGCCGCATTGTGGGGTTGGTTGGGTCCAGCAACAGTCCCATTTCGGGTATGACCATTGCTACGCTCATGGGCACGTGCCTGATTTTTACGGCTGTCGGTTGGAGCGGCAAACTCTACGAGCCGCTGGCGTTGGTCGTTGGGGGTATGATTTGCATTGCTGCCGCGAATGCGGGGGCCACTTCGCAAGATTTGAAAACGGGATTCATCGTGGGCGCTACCCCACGTTACCAACAGTTGGCATTGTTTATCGGTGCCATCGTTTCATCGGTGGCCATTGGTTGGGTGGTGGCCCTGCTCGATACGCCCACCAAAGATATGGCCGCCCAGGGCATTCAGCATGCCATTGGCAGCGAGCGGTATGCCGCCCCGCAGGCCACACTTATGGCCACGCTCGCCAAAGGCATTTTATCCTACAACCTGGATTGGCAGTTTGTGATGGTGGGCGTTTTTATTGCCGTCATGATTGAGCTCTGTGGTATTAAAGCCTTGGCGTTTGCCATCGGGCTCTATCTGCCGCTATCTACCACGTTGCCCATCGCCATCGGGGGCGGTATCAAAGGGTTTGTCGACTGGCGGGCAGCACGCAGAAACGAGAAAAAAGAAGAAGACGACCTGGGGCGGGGCTCGCTGTTTGCCACTGGTTTGATTGCAGGCGGTGCCGTGGCTGGTGTAATCGTGGCCATCCTGTCGGTGAACGACCGCATCTTTGAGGCACTGAAGGCGATCAGCCTGGAAGGCACCATCAGCGGGTGGGTAGGGCATGGCGGCTACTCGGTGATCGGTGTGCTCTTCTTTGTGGCCATGGCCGTGTGGTTGTATCGGCAGGCAACAAAAAAGGACTGATTTTTCAATCAGTCCTCCCGAAGATCATAAGCGCCCTTGGTTACTATTTCGCGTTGATGTAGTTCAAGAACTCGCGTTTTACATTTTCGTCTTTGAACTTGCCCG
>JALONI010000070.1 GCA_025455015.1 Cyclobacteriaceae bacterium
GGAATGGGGCGCGTGCCGCACAATGAGTCCCGCCAGAAACCGCGCCCGCCGCAATGGCGAAACATAGATCTGCGACGCGCCCAAAGCTGCAATACGCGGCGCCAGCGCCCGCGCCGCCGCCCGCCCGTCGCGGCTGAGCCCCACGTCGCTCTGCCCGTAGCATCGCCCTGTCCAATGTGCGGCCACCGCCGTATGCCGGACGAGATGGACGATCATCAGGTGGCACCGTCCCGTGCCAGCGCCAGCGTCATCAGGATCATGCCCGCGTAGGCCGAAAACCCAAGGCAATCTCCCGTCACTCCGCTGAGCCGCCGCAGCAGGTACGCGCGATACCAAACGACGAAAACCACAATCGCAACGCCGGCGAGTACCATCCCGATCACATCGTAAACCAGAGCAAACAGCACCAGCGGAGCGCACCACATCACCCCGGACAAACGGCTTTGCCTCACCCACATATTTGCCGCTCTTGTCCAACACATAAACCAGGATGGTACCTTCTTGCGGATGCACGACCCAATACTCGCGAACACCGGCTTCCTCATACAAATCAAATTTGTCGCGCAAGTCTTTGCGGCTGGTGGATTGTGAAAGAACTTCGATAATCCAGTCGGGCGCTCCGAGGCAGCCGCGCTCATCAATCTTTCTCGGGTCGCACACCACGCAGATATCCGGCTGCACCACGTTTGCAATTTGTTGGTCGTTAGCATCGCTCCGCTTCAGGGGAAGCCGAACGTCAAAGGGCGCGACAAAGACCTGGCAGCGGTGGCCCCGAAAGCTATTCCATAACAGCCCCGACAGGTTCATAACCACGCGCTGATGGCGGCTGCCCGGGGCGGGCGACACCTTAACGATTTTGCCACGGATGAGCTCCACCATCTCCTCCCAGCGCCAGGAGCAATAATCGGCATACGTGTAGGTACCGCCCAGGTCCGGTTCGTCCACTTTCATAAATCAAAGATACGAAAACGCCCGCAGGCTACCCCCTGGCCCGCGTGCCGTAACGCGTCTGTTTTTTGGCTACCTTTGTGCGCACAACCACAATCCTTTTTAACGCCTTATGAAATTCTTTATCGACACCGCCAACCTCCTTGAAATCAAAGAGGCCCACGACTTGGGCGTTTTGGATGGCGTTACCACCAACCCTTCGCTGATGGCCAAAGAAGGCATTGCCGGGGCCGAAAAAGTGAAAGCACATTACAAGGCCATTTGCCAAATCGTGGATAACAACGTGAGTGCCGAGGTGATCGCCACCGACTTTGAGGGCATCGTTCGCGAAGGCAAGGAACTGGCCAAAATCGATGACAAAATCGTAGTGAAGGTGCCCATGATCAAAGACGGTGTGAAGGCCATCAAAAAATTTACAAGCGAGGGCATCCGCACCAACTGCACGCTCGTCTTTTCCGGTGGGCAGGCGCTGCTGGCCGCCAAGGCCGGTGCCTCGTATGTGTCGCCTTTCATTGGGCGTCTGGACGACATTTCGCAAGATGGCCTGGAGTTGATTTCGCAGATACGGCTGATCTATGACAACTACGGCTATGGCACGGAAATCCTGGCCGCCAGCGTGCGCCACACCATGCACTTGATCCAGTGTGCCGAAATTGGGGCTGATGTGGCCACTTGCCCGCTCAATGTGATCATGAGCTTGCTCAAACACCCGCTTACCGACAGCGGACTGGAAAAGTTTTTGGCCGACCACCGGAAGGCGAATTCCTAGGTCCACGGTTCGAGGTTGAAAGGTTCAAAAGTTCAAGGTTGAAAGTTTAAACGTTCAAAAGTTCGAATGTTCTCTACCGATCCTGTTGTACGCGTTAAAGAAGCCACCATTTTTCAGGAACACAACAGTGTGCTCGACACTATTACCTTTGATGTAGACAAGGGGGAGTTTGTGTTTTTGGTGGGCCGTACCGGGTCGGGCAAGTCATCGTTGCTCAAAACACTGTATGCCGACTTGCCCCTTCGCCTGGGAGACATTAGCGTGGCGGGTTTTTCGATACGCGAGATCAAATCGCATCAGGTGCCCCTGCTGCGCAGAAAGGTGGGCATCATTTTTCAAGACTTCCAGCTTTTTGCCGACCGCACCGTGGGCGAGAACCTGAACTTTGTGATGCGCGCCACGGGGTGGAAAGAAAGTGCCAAAATGAAAACCCGGTTGGCAGAGGTACTCATGCAAGTGGGCCTGGGGGCCGTGGAGAAAAAAATGCCGCACCAACTGTCGGGCGGTGAACAACAGCGGGTGGTGATTGCCCGCGCCTTGATTAACGAGCCCTTGATTTTGATTGCCGATGAACCCACCGGCAACCTGGACCCCGAAGTGGCCAGCGGCATCCTGAAACTGTTTCAGCAGATAAACCGAAGCGGCACGGCTGTGTTGATGGCCACGCACAGCTACGGATTGATCAGGCGGTTTCCTGCCCGCGTGCTCAAATGCGAGGCCGGAAAAATGTTGGATTCCCATAAAGACACGTTTGAGCTCAAGAACGAAGAGTTTTGATCGTACCCGTTGAACCGGTGGCTGCCGTATGACCGCGCGTCAACTTCGCCTCCGCTATGTGGTTTTCATCGTGTCGGTGGTGGCCACCCTACTGGCCTCGCAGGCCATTGTTCAGTACGACATCAGTCTCCAAAACCGCGATGCCCGCCTGATCAATCTGGCCGGTCGGCAGCGCATGCTCAGCCAACGCATTTCCAAGCTCACCCTGTTCGTGTACTACCGCGCCAATGTGGAGGATGTAGGCGGCTACTATCGGTTGGACACACTGCGGGCGTTGGTGGATCAGTGGAGCCGCGTGCACGAACAACTCCTATTCGAAAACGGGCAAAACCGAGGAAGCGAGTCCATCGCTACGTTGTTGGCAACCAACACCCCGCGGGTACAGCAAATCCGAACGGCTGTTGACAGCATCCTGGCGGATGGCAGGCCCGAGAACGTGCGGCAGATGATACGCCAGATAGCCGAGGTGGAACTGCCCTACTTGCTCACCATGGAGCAAACGGTCAATGAATTTCAACGAGAAGCCGAGCGGAAAATCCGTTATCTAAAACGGGTGGAGTGGACCTTGGCGGCTGTGGCCATCGCCCTTCTGTTGCTGGAGTTCATGTACATCTTCCGCCCCACGCTTCAGCGGCTGGCTTTGCAAAACGAGGCGCTGGTAAATGCCAACCACTCATTAAATGCCAGCCACCAAAAACTGGAGGAAAGCCTGACGCATGTGCAGGCGCTGCGCGAAATGCTGGCCCGCAACGAACGGCAATACCGCGACTTGGTGAACAACGCGCTCGACTTTATCTATGAGTTGGATGGGCAGGGTAAGTTCACGTTTGTAAACGCGCGCATCGAATCAGACCTGGGCTACAGCCGGGAACGCCTGTTGCAAAAACACTACTCGGAAATCATTCACCCGGATGACCGGGCCGAGCAACAGCGGTTTTATCAGCAACAGCGGCAGGAAGTAACCGAATCGTCCTACCGTGAGTTTCGCGTAGTAGACACGTATGGCAGGGCTCGCTGGGTAGGCCAAAATGTGCGCATGCAGTTTGTGGGCAAGCAACTGTACCGCGTCATTGCCATTGCGCGCGACATCAGCCGCAGCAAACAAGCCGATGACGCCCTGGCCGCCCACGAAAAACTCTTCCGGTTGATTTCGGAAAATACGCGCGATGTAATCAGCCTTCACGACCTGGAGGGGCGCTTTCTTTACGTCTCACCTTCCAGCGTGCATTTGCATGGCTACCCGGCCTCCGAAATGGTGGGCAAGCTGGCCACCGACTTCATGCATCCGGACGATGTTACGCGAATTGAAAAACACGTGCCGGAGATGATGGAGAAAATGAAAAAACGCGAGCCGGTGCCGCCCATCGTATTTCGCGTGGCCACGCGTCACCGCGGGTTTGTGTGGGCCGAAAATGTAGTAGAGCCGGTTTTTACGGAAGATGCCCTCACAGGCTTTCAATCGGTGGTGCGCGATATTTCCTTTCGCGAAGCCTTCAACCGGGCTTAGACCTCCGAGGCAACCGCTTCCTTTTTTGGCCTCGCGGCCTTTTCCATTTTATGGATTTGCTGGTTGAGTAAATCCAGGCGCACCAGCCAGTTTAATACGATCGCATCTTTCACGGACTGAGTGGGTCGTTTTTTCAGTTCGTCTTGCAGCACCAGATACATCGCCTCCAACTTTTGCAAGTCTTGCGCAAACGACTCGTAGTCCTCTGCGGCCAGTCCGTCTATCAGCGATACCTTCTCGGCCAATTGGCCGCTGTAAAACAGGTTGAGGTCGGCCACTTCTTTTTGAATAGAGGCCTGCTCCTTTCGCTCATGCCACGTGGAGCCGGAGGAATAGACGAACACGTAGCCCAAGACGCCCAACAGCAGCAGCGCAGCCGCCCGCCACACGCGCACCGAATGCCACCACCCGGTTAAGGGCACCAGTTGCTGCTCGATGCGGGCCCACAGCGTGCCGGGCGGCACACGGTCATCAAATGCTTCACGGTTTTGTTGGATAAACCGCTCCAGTCCATCACTCATGTCCTTTTTCATACGTTCGTTTTCGTTTCTCCCGTGATCATAGCCCGGTGTTTCCGCGCGTTTTTTCTGCCAATAGTTCCCTCAGTTTTTTCTTTGACCGGTTGAACTGCGACTTCGAAGTTGACTCAGTAATGCCTAAGATGTCGCCAATCTCAGCGTGATCATAGCCTTCCAGCAAATACAATGACAACACCAGGCGGTAGCCCTCGGGCAGTTCGCCAATGGCTTGTTTTACCTGATCCACCGTGTACGGAAATTCGGCCAACGCGTCTTCCACGGGCTCGGCCACATCAAACTGGTCGCTTTCGGGAATGCGTTCAAAACGTCTCTTTTTCAACGCGTTAATGGCCTTGTTCACCACAATTGTCTTAAGCCAAGCTCCAAACGTGGAATCGCCCCGGTAGCGGTGCAGGCTGTTAAAGGCGCTGATGAAGGCATCTTGCAGCACATCGTGCGCTTCGGCTTCATCATGGACAATGCGGTAGCCTATGTTGTACATGCTTTTGCTGTACAGGCGATACAATTGAAAAAAGGCCTGCCTGTCGCCTGCGCGGCAGCGGTCTATGAGGTACTGGTGGATATGTACCGTGTGGTCTTCCAAAGGTGCGTACCCCGTAAGGACATCCTAGCGGACAAAAGGTTGCACCTTACTTGGTCTTATTCAAGCTCTGCCTGGCCGGCACAAAATCGGGGGCTGCGGCCAGGGCCTGCTCAAACCACTTTTTGGCGGCCGGCTTGTTGCCGTTCTCCAACTCAATCATGCCGCGCAAATTCAAGACAGCCACCTTCATCGCATATTCTTTGGGCTTGTTTTGAACATCATTAAAAACCACGTTGGTGGTCTCCACCTCGGGCTTGGTCAGTAAAATATCGGCTGACGTAGCCGCTTCTTTGAAACGCTTGAGGTCAAACTGCAAAAATGCCATCTTGTACAGGCTGCCGGTGGTGTTGGTCAGCAAGTACATGCTTTCATACGTTTGAAGTGCACGGTCAGTAATACCCAGGTTTTCATAGCCGCTGGCCACAATTTCCAAGGCCGGTAAACTTTTGGGGTTGCGCGACAAAAGCTCCTGCCCCACCAAAACGCTGGACGCGTATTTTTGGCGTTCGTAGTAAAATACAGCCAGGTCATAAATCAGCGAGTCGTTGCCGGGATTTTCCACGATGAGGTCGTAAAGCGCATCTTTGGCTACGTCATAGTCGTTCCACGCCAAGGCCGTGGAGTACTTGCGGATGAAGTGCGCAATCAGGGGGTCGATCTTGACACTGTCTTGCTTTGCCTGCTCGGGTTTCGTTTCGGGGGCTGGCGGCACGGCCGAAGCCTCCGTTTTGGCCGGTTCAGGCTGGCCTTTTTTCGATTTCTTTTGGGCGCTTGCCGAGGCCGCGATCAGCATACAAACAAACAGCAGGGATAGTCTCATAAGAGCAAGAAGGGATTAAGTGGTTATGTGAAGTCCTTTTTCGGCCGCGATTTTGAGCAGCAGTTCCATGGCTTGTTGGCGGTCGTTGGCGATGGTGCCTTCCAAAATAGCCTCTTTGATTTGTTCTTTCAGCTCGCCAATGAGGCGCCCGGGAGGCAAGGAAAACAATTGAATGATTTCATCGCCCGTGACCGGAGGCTGAAAGTTACGGATATGATCGTTTTGTTCTACCTCTATCAACCGCCTTTCGACCTTTTCGAAGTTTTTGAGGTAGCGATTAACTTTTTCAGCATTTTTGGACGTGATATCCGCCCGGCAGAGAATCATCAGCGCATCAATGGCATCGCCCGCCTCAAACAACAGCCTGCGTATGGCCGAGTCGGTCACTTCTTTGGACAGAGCAATCGGGCGCAGGTGTAGCTTAACCAACGTTTTTACAAATTCCATTTTCTCATGGAGCGGCAACTTGAACCTTCTGAAGATGGAAGGCACCATGCGCGCCCCGCGATCTTCGTGGCCGTGGAACGTCCAGCCGTGTTCGGGCTCAAAGCGTTTGGTCAGGGGCTTGGCAATGTCGTGCAAAATGGCGGCCCAGCGCAGCCACAAATCGTCCGACACTTTGGCCACATTGTCCAGTACTTGCAACGTGTGGTAAAAGTTGTCTTTGTGTGCTTTGTTGTCCACATATTCCACGCCCTGCAACGCCACCATCTCAGGGAAAATCAGCTTCAGCAAGCCACTCTGAAAGAGCAGTTTGAACCCGTATGAGGGCTGCGGTGAAAGAATGATTTTATTCAGTTCGTCCGTGATGCGCTCCATGGATACGATCTTTATCCGTTCGCGCTGGGCCACGATGCCCTGAAAGGTGTCGGCATCGATGTCAAATGTCAACTGGCTCGCAAAGCGAATGGCCCGCATCATCCGCAGCGGATCATCCGAAAAGGTGATGGCCGGTTCCAGTGGCGTGCGGATGATCTTGCCGCCCAAATCCGCCACGCCCCCAAAGGGGTCAATCAGTTCGCCAAAGCCTTTCTCGCTCAGGCGAATGGCCATGGCATTGATGGTGAAGTCGCGCCTGTTCTGGTCGTCTTCCAAAGTGCCGTCTTCTACGAGGGGCTTGCGCGAGTCATGCCGGTACGACTCCTTGCGCGCGCCTACAAATTCCAGCTCATAATCGCCCTGGCGGATCATGGCCGTGCCGAAGTTCTTAAACACGGTGACGGGCAATCCTCCCAGCGCATGGGCTACCGCCTCAGCCAGTTGGATGCCGCTGCCCAAACACACAAAATCGATGTCTTTGCTGGGGCGGCCCAGGATCAAGTCGCGAACAAATCCACCTACAATAAAAACCTCAAAACCAATGCTTTGCGACAGCTTACCTACTGTCTCGAACAAAGGGTTTTCGCGGAGGGAATGGGCAAAGTTCACGGCCGTTGGGCAGATTGTAAACGCCAAAGGTAAGGACTAAAACCGAACCGATTTCAGCGCCCTTTGCGGAAGGCCCCGGTACGGTGGCTACTTTTGCTTGGGCAATGTAGGGCAGGGTATCATCTTTTGTATCCGCTTGTTTTTGGCCGTGATGCGAATGGGTGTCTTGTAGCGCAGCGACAGCTCGTGCGTGCCGCCCGACATGGGGCCCAGCTCCGACACCGTGAAATCATAGCTGTAGCCCAGGTCAATGCGGTCAAATTGAAAGCCCAAAATGAACACAATGGCATCCTGGCTGAGGTTGTCTTTCACGTTTTGTTGGATGGGGATGCCTCGGTACCAAAACCCAAACAACACGGGCTCGTACATGAAGTAAGCCCCGATGTCCAGTTGATCAAATTTGTCCTGTTTCTTGTACACAAATGAAGGCAGCACCACGGTGGTGCGGTTACGGCTATGCGCGCCCCCATACAGGGGGATTCGCGCGCCCCCATGCAGGGTAGTCTTGAGCGGCAGCTCGGATGACTCTGACACCAACGAGCGATTGGGGGAATTGAGATGGCTCATGGCCAAGCCGAGCCAAACGGTTCGGTTATACAGCAGCATGCCCGCATTGAAGTCGAAGTAATTGGCCGTGCCCAGGTTGAAGGCTGCGGGGTCGTCCGTGGGCACTCCCCCATCGGCATCAAACTGGAGCTGATCGCCAAAAACGAGTTTGTTGAGATCGATGGTGCGCGAACCAAAGCCAAAGTTGAGCCCCGTGGCTGCGATCCACTTATCGCTGAGCCTGAGTTTGTAGGAATAGATGAAATTGATGGTTGACGATTTCATGCCTGCGGAGCCGGCTTGATCCACGGTAGCCAAAAAACCGATACCACTGTTCATGTGGTGGAGGTTGTAGTCATACGAAAACGCGTACGTGACAAAACCGCGGCCGATGTTGGGCCACTGGTTTCGGTAGTTGGCCACAAACCGATGGTCCGGGGTGGTGCCGGCAAATGCAGGATTCAAGTACAGCGGTGCGGCATAGTACTGCGAAAACTCCGGATCCTGCCCATAGGCGGTCAGGCGCACGGCCATCAAAAAGAAAAATAGTCCTCGCTTCATCGTATCAGATTTACATCGCCCGTGCGCACCAATCGCTGGCCATTATCAAAGGCGGCCGTCAGTTTGTACACGTACACATCTTGCGGGCACAGCTTTCCATTAAAGTAGCCGTCCCACCCAATATTCTGATCGTTGGTGCGAAACAACAGCTCGCCCCAGCGATTGAACACCAGCATCTCAAAGTCTACCACGCCCCGCATCAACGGCAGGAAGACATCGTTTTTGCCACTGCCCGGATTACCCCCACTGGGCCCGAATGGACTGGGCGAAAATGCATTGGGCACGAGTACTTGCCCACCCTTTTGCACGCTCACGGCATTTTCAACCCGCGCGGTGTCCGCACAACCACTCTCATTTTCGGCACGCAGCGAAACGGTGTAAAAACCCTCCTCTTGGTAGCGATGCTCCGGCTCAAATTGGGTTGAGGTATTGCCATCGCCAAAATCCCACAAATACCGCGTGGCGCCAGTGCTGTTGTTGTCGGTAAACATCACCCCTCCGGGGATAAAGACGATCACCGGTTTGATGGAAAAACTCGCCCGTGGAACTTCGAATACCTGAATGATTTGCTGTTTGACTTCGGTTACCTGCTGGCCGGTGACATTGGAAGCCGAAAGCGACACCGTGTAGGTGCCGGGTTCGAAGTAGGTGTACGTGGGGTCTACCGCCTGCGAAGTTCCTTGTCCTGCCCCAAACTCCCAGCGGTAGGTGCTTGGCTCCGCAAACTGCGACAAGTTGGTGAATCGCACGGTCAACGGGGCACATCCCGAAGCCGGTGCGTAGGCAAAGTCCACGAGGGGCGGAATGGCCTCAATAACCACCTGCTGCGTTTGGCGCTCCACGCACACATTGCTGGTCACGGTCAGCGTGATCACATACGTACCATACGTGGCGTAGGTATGTGAGCCCGGATTGGCCACGGTACGTGTGTTGCCATCGCCAAAATCCCACACGTATTGCCACGGCCCTGGGTTGGTGTTGTTGGTGATGGTTACCGTTCGGTTGGGCAACTGCTGTAGCGCGGGGGTGGCCGTAAATGAAGCGGCAATGTTGTCGCGCACCGGTACCGTACTACTTCGGGTTGATACGGGACTGGTACACCCAAAGACATTGCGCGTATCCAACGAAAGTTGCGCATTGACAGGCGCGCCTGCGGGCCGCATGAATGTGTGCTCCAGCACCGGATCGGTGCCGCTGACACTGACTACCGGCACCCCATTCTCGGCAATGCCCCAGCGGTATTGGGTCAGCCCTTTTTGTACCGCCTCCAACCGGACACGCAACCGGTTACAGTCAAACTCCAACGTGTCCAAGGTAAAATCAGACGTGGGGTTGGGGTTGATGCGTATGGTACGCGTGCTATCGCCAAAACAACCCGAGGGCAGCGTGGTCACCAGCGTCACAAAAAAATCGCGAAAGACCTGCTCGTTGTTGACAAAGCTATACGAAAAGGCGGGCGTAGTGCCGGTGCTGAGGTCGTCCACCGGGCCGTTGCTGTCGGTAATAACCCACTGGTAGTTGGTGGGGCCGAGCGATTGAGTTTCGGTGTCAACCGAGAAACTCACGGTTTGGGGCGAGCAGTTCGGGGCAAAGGGCGAATAGTTGGTTGAGATAAAACCTGACCGGGTGCCGGGAAAAACGGTGATGACCACGGGCGGTGTGGTGCGCCCGCAGCCGGCTATGTTGATCGCCCGCAAGCGCACATCAAACAACCGATTGGACGTGCCTGTGTTTTCAAAGTTGTAGGTGAAGGTGTCGGTGAAGCCGGGCTGTGATGGCCGCTGGGTTGCCACCGGTATAAACCCATTGCCATCGCGGAAGTCTACCTCCCAAACAAACTGATCCACGGCTGTGGGCTGCCCCGTCACAGCGGTGTTGGTAAACACAACCGGCAAGATGCTGCATCCCGACAGAACGCCAGGCGTGAACGAGGCCAAGGGCTGTGGACTAACCACCAGCGAACGGGTGAAAATGTCCGAGCAGCCCACGCTGGTGGTTACGCGCAGGGCTACCGTGTAGGTACCCCCCGCGCCTAACGACCGCGAAAAGGCGACTTGGTTATCGAAGGCCGGATCTTTATTGAACGCGGTGCCATTGTAGTTGAAGTCCCACTCGCGCAACACAATGGTTTCGCCAGCAATGGCCACCAGCGTGGAGCTTTCCGCGAAAGTGGTCTCCTCTCCTTCGCACACGTTGTTTGCCGTAAAGACCGGGACGGGGTTCTCAAACAAACGCAAGGGTACTTCATCCACCGTTTCGCAAGAGGTCACATTGTCACGTACTATCAGGCGCACGCGGTAGATTCCGCGGTTCACGTAAGGCTGATCAAACGGCCCCAGTGGGACGGCCGAAAAACCCGAGGCCGGCTCTTGTCGGATCAGGTTGTTGTTCTCATCAAAAAACTCCCACCGCCACTGCGTGGTAGGTGTCACCGTGCCCACGGAAACATCGGCAAAACGCACGGTAAACGTAGTCAGCGGAGCGGCCGCGTTCTGACAAAAATCAGGAGTAATTACGTTGTTGGCCAGGTCACGCACTTCGATGCGCGCCACCAACGAGGGCGAAATCGTTACCAGGCGTTCTACCGACCGCACACAATTGCCCGCGGCATTTTGGTCACGAACGGAAAGACGAATGAGCTTCTGGCCTGACGAGCTGTAGGCGAACGTGGGTGCCGGTGAGGTGGAGGTACCCAACGGCAAGCCGGTACCCGTAGCGTTGTCGTAAAACTCCCACGTGTATTGAAAGGATGCGCCCGAAATAGCGGGGGTTTGGTCATCAAAGTAGATAGGATCGCCAATACAAAAGATTGCCTGTATAGCACCTGCGGGGCCACCCAACCGGGTAACAAAGTCAGGCTGGGGCGAGGGCACGATAACAATGCGACCCGTGGCAACTTGCGGGGCGTTGTCCCCATTCACCAAATCTCCGTTTACGGGGTTTCGCGGATTGCCGTCCAACAGGTTGTTGTCATACGGATTGCATTGATTCCAGTTTTTGAGTGTGACTTCAAACTCGCGACCAAGCTCCGCGGGCGTGGTGGCGGGCACTTGAATGGGCAAGCTTACCTGACCGGGTACCGCCACCGGATAAATCGGGTTGGTGAGCAGTGCGGGGTTCAGATAAGGAAATCCGCCTGGCAGAAGGCTATTGACCTGTATGCCACCGATCTGCGAGGCGGGCGAACCGGTACCGTAAAGCCATTGGATCCACCGCGGCTCATTGTTCTCGCGGGTGAGGCGCGGAAAACAATTCCATTGACTGTTGTCGGTAAAGTTGATGGTAGCAGCAAAACCCTGGCAGACACGAAACTCCACCGGATCAATTGACACTTGATCGTTGGTCCAAACGATGACCTGGGTTTCGATAGGTACCACGCTGCCGCGCGGATTGCAGGCATTGGCGGCATCGATGGTCACGTCATACCCACAGTCGATAGATGTATTGGGATACGTATGTGCAATGGTTACCCCGGTAGGATTTGTTTGCGTGAATACCTCTTCCGGGCTGCCATCGCCCCAATTCACAAAGTACTGCGTGCCCGGGACGGAAGAAAGGTACAGGGTTTGGATGTTCACCGTAAACGGTGCACAGCCACGGCTGCTGGTCAGGAAGGCAAAGCCCGGCTCCAGAATGCCTCCACACTGGGCTTTGGCGTGGTTGCTGCTCAGTAGGCATACCACCGATACGTACATAAAATACCGATACACTGCTTGCATGCGAAATAACTTCGATCAAGCCAACCCTTCGTGACATCGGTAGATCGGGCATCGGCCCCGTACAAAACAAATTTGCCCGTCCAATGGGCGGGCAAACCGATGAATACACCAATCAACTTGACAGAGCGCAGTTACCTAGTTCCAAAAGCCGGGTTTGCTGTTGAAGGTTGGGCACGGAATCAGGCGGTTTTTTTTCTTCACACCTTTGCGCAGCGGCTTTGCTACAAACTCGTAGATCACGGATATTTCGTGCGCCCCGCCCGAGCTCGTTGACAACTCACTTACGTTGAAGTCATAGCTATACCCCACCGTTAAGCTTGGCAAGTAGAGCCCCATGTTGAGAATCAGCGCGTCTTGTTGCACGGTGCCAATGACGTTGGTTTCCCACGGCTTGCCTCGGTACCACACACCTATGGAAACCGGATCAAAATGATAGTTGACACCCACGTCCATTTGTGTGATGGGCCCCTGCGTGCGGAAGATAGCGGAAGGGGTTAAGTACGAACCGCGCGATTGTTTGCGGGGGCCGCTGTACAAGGGAATACGCGCCCCCGCGTGTACGGTAGTCTTCATGGGCAGGCGCGCCTCACCATTCAAGATCGACAAATTGGGCGTGTTCATGTGGTGAAAGGCAGCCCCCAGCCATAAGATGCGGCTGTACAGTAAAAACCCGGAACCAAAATCAAAGTATTGCTGATTGCCCAAGCGATTGAGTTGGGGATCCAGCGAAATGCCGTCAAACTCCAAGCCATCTCCCAACCGAAGGCGGCTTCGATCCAGTCCGTTAATTCCATACCCAAAATACAAACCCGGGGAAAACACCAGTTGCTCGCTCAGGCGTATCTTGTAGCTGTAGTTCAACCCCACCGTAGTCGTGCGCCAGCCGGCCGAGCCCATGCGGTCAGTGGTGGCCAAAATGCCAAAACCACTTCGCAGTTCGTCCACCCAGATATCATAGCTGGCGGCAAACGTGGAGAAGGCCTGCGGCAGGTTGGGCCATTGTACGCGATGGTTAAAGACAAACCGCTGCTGCGGGGTGATGCCGGTAAAGCCGGGGTTCAGATACAGGGGCGAGGCGTAGTACTGCGAGAACTGCGGATCTTGAGCTCCAGCCGTGGCTGCCACACCGAGCAAAAGCATCATCAAAAATAAAATCCTTTTCATCTTCTTCGTTCAGTCGTTTATCGGATCATCGTTACGTCACCTATCTGCGTGGTTCGCTGCCCATCCGACAGGCGAAGCACCAGCTTGTACACATACACCCCTGCGGGCATCAACCGTCCGTTCTTATCGTATCCATCCCAGCCTCGGTTTGCATCAACACTTTCAAAGACCAGATTGCCCCATCGGTCATAAATCTGAAGGTTGAATTCCTCCACGCCTCGTACGATGGGCAAGAACACATCATTAAAGGTGCCGTTTCCGCCTGTGCCACCGCTGCCGGGGCCATCGGGGCTGGGCGTAAACGCATTGGGTATTTTGGTAATGCCCCCCTGGCGGGCGGTAATCTGTGCGGTGGCCGTGTCGCGGCAAATAACCCCACCCCCATTGTCGCTTTCGGCAACTAAGGTAATCGTGTACAAGCCCTCCACGCGATATAAATATTTGGGTCTGTCTTCGGTGGAGGTGCCGCCATCGCCAAAGTCCCACACATAGTTAGTAGCGCCTGTGCTGAAGTTGAATGTAGAGAGTTCCGTATCTGGCACAAACAATACCTCCGGGCGGGCCTGGAAGGAGGCTACGGGTTTTGAGTAGATTGTCACTTGTTGCACAGGCGTCACAAATGTTTGAGCAGTGAATGTGTTGCGCACTACCAACGACACTTCAAATGTGCCCGGAGCAATAATCTCAAATTCTGGCTGAAGCGAACTGGAGGTAGCAATCACCTGCCCTGTGTTAATATTGCGTACCGTCCAAACGATTTGGTTCACATCACCTCGAATAGTGGCACTCGTTACTTGGACACGAGCCGGAAAACAGTCCCTTACAGGATTGATTGTAAACTCCGCGAAAATATCGGGCACGGGTATCAGAATGTCTTTGGCCACCTCACTGCGGCACCGATCGTTCAGGCGGTTTTCAACCGTGAGCACCACTGTGCGCGGGCCCGGGTTTCGAATAAACGTGGTAGTGATGGGTCCGGGGTTATCGCTCTGAGAATTAGTTTGGTCTGAGTCCAATCCAAAATCCCATGAGTACCGGAAGTCAGCGTTATCTACAGGGTTCGAATTGTTGCTAAACGTGACCACCGATTGCTGATTGACAAAATCAGGCGGTGGCGGAAACGTGAAATCGGCTGTCACGCTCCGGTAAACGTACACCGAATCGCGCAACTCGGGGGCAATACAGTTGGCGTTGCGCGAATTGTACACGATAACAAACAAACGGGGGTTGTCCGTGGTCGTATTGTTGATTGTAAACTGTTGGCTCACAGCACTGGCCGTATTGCGTGCATCCGACTGGGTGTTGCTCACCGGGTCAAAGATAAACCAGTCGTGTTGGGTTGCCCCCTGCGTGCTGTTTTGAACCGTTACCGTTTCACCGCTACAAATCGTATCACGACTTAATATAATTCGAGGCACGACCGATCTGAAAATGGTGATCGGTTTGCTGGTCGTCAACGGACCACAGCCGCTGACACTATTAATGGCCGTCAGGGTGATCGGCAAACCTTGGTTGGTGGAGGTATTGGTTGGGAAATTGACCACGTGCGTGATCGTATTGACGCCCAACGGAAGTGTGTTAGGCGCAATTACTTCGTCCCCCTCGGGCCAACTCCATGTATACTGCACGTCTTGGTCAACCCGCCACGAGAAGCTAAAGGTGGAGCCCGTACACTGTGCCACCGGACTGGTAATGCTAAAGTTGGTATCGATTCTGCGGATAGGCACCGTAATCGCTAAATTCGGATTGACGATACAACCATTAAAATCAGTAACTCGTGTAAGCGTAAAGGTTGTTTCCTCGCGGTAATTTACTACCGGAATAGGTGTGTTGGCCGCTCCTATTCGTGTGACCGTACTAACGGGATTAACTCCATCGTTGACGGTGTACTCGAAGGTAAACGGTGCCGTTCCGGTAAACTCAAAGTTCAATAAGAAAAAGTCACCTTCGCACACGGGGCTCTTGCTGGCGGTAAATGTACCCGTTGGCAGCGGGTTAACTTTTATCTCAACTGTGTTTGACGTTTGTACAGAACAAGTGCCCGAGAACACCTTGCGTCTGTAGTACGTTGTGTCTGTGATTGCAGGCGGATCAAAAACAACCGAGGTGGCTCCGGCAATGTCTGTGAAGTTAACGTTGTCGGTGGACTCTTCCCATTGATACGTGTAGGCACCAACACCTCCAAAAGCCCCCGCCAGCTCTACCAACGGTACCGGGTCATCTCCAATACAGATGTTATCATCCAATCCGACAATGCCGCTAAACAACGGCAGCGGATCCAATAAGAACACGGGCAGCGATGTGCGTGTACAGCCATTGGCATCCGTTACGGTTACCGAATACAGACCTTCTCTCAAGCCCGTGTATGATCCGTTGGTGTCTCCGGTGTTGTTGGGCGGATTGGCTGGATCCTGATTGAGCGTAAAGGTATACGGTCCAGCACCGCCCGTTACCGGGCTTACCAGGCCCAACGCGCCATCGCTGGCGTTGTCACAACTGATGTCTTCGCCATTGAAATCGGAGGTGATTTGAATGGCGATAGCCAGGTCAATGGGTTGCGTGAGAATGAGAGGTGTTGTGGTAACCGTACAGCCGTTGGCATCTACCACCAACACCTGAAACGAACCTGCTCGTAAACCGTCAAAAACATTTGCCACCGGCACCTTGCCGGCATCCTGCAGCAGGGTGAGTGAGTACGGGGCTGTGCCGCCCGATACGTTCACTTGTAATGCACCATCTGCAAAATTTCGGCAACTGATGTTGAATCCACCTGCAAACGATGAAGTGGCAAACGTAACAGCCGACAGCGCAAGCGGTTGGGTAATGTCAAAGGGTGCAGAGGTGGCTGGGCATCCATTTCCATCAAATACGACAATTGTATAATTCGATCCTGCCGCCAGTTGCGAAAACACGCCTGAAAAACGACCGTTCGCAATGCCGGTATTCACACCGCCCAGATGCAATTCATACGTGTAGGAACCGGTGCCTCCGTTAGCGATAGCCGTTACCTGCGCATCGGTAAAGCCAAAGCAAGACACTTGGCGGTCGACCGTTGCCGACACTGAAAGGGCAGGTGGAGGATCAATTGTTACCGGGGTAGTCGATATATTGCAACTATTAATATCGGTTACGCTAACGGTATAGTTGCCCGCGGGCAGGTTGATAAACACACCACTGTTCAAACCTGATGTATTAATAGCCGGGCTCAAAACAAAAGTATATGGGGCCGTGCCTCCGCTGGGCGTTACGCGTATCTCTCCATCCGTTGACCCGAAACAACGAAGTTCTTGACCAAGGTAGGGGGCAGACACAGTAGCCACCGCAGCCACTGGATCGGGCTGTACGATTGTGGCAATGGGCGTGTCAAATGTACAGCCATTGGCATCCGTAATACGGAACCGGTAGCTGCCTGCCGCCAACCCGCCAAACGTATTTGATGGCTGCTGCCCACCCAATACCGGGCTGATCATTTGAAACTGATAGCCTGGCCCGACAGTACCGCCCGAAGCATTGATCACAATAGAGCCATTACTAAAGCCAAAACAGGAAATCTGGCGACCGTTATGAGGCGTTTGAACCGTAACCGTAGCTGTCAGGGCGGGTGGCGAGCCTACTGTGATGGGTCCTGCGGTAGCGGTACATCCGCGGTCATCTGTTACCAATACCGTATAATTTCCAGCAGGTAACGAAGAAAAACTTCCGCCTCCATTGTTTACGCCAAGGCTTGGCGTTATGGCAAATGAATAGGGGGCCGTACCTCCGCCAGCGGTCACGAAAAGCCCGCCATCAGCAAAACCGGCACATGACACGCTGGTGGTGCTGCCGGGTGTAAGCGTGAGCAGAGCCGGCTCGGTCAGGTTAACGAAGTTTGTAAAAAAGTCGCAAGTGTTGCTATCAATAACCCTAAACCGGTACGAACCGGCAGGCAAATCGCGAAACGTACCCGTAAACTGGCCGGTGGTGTTTATTGCTGGATCTATTTCATACCTCAGCACGCCTGTGCCGCCCGCACCCGTCACGCTCATGATACCATCACTGCGCCCTTGGCAGGACACGGTAGATAACACAGCCACCGTGGCCGACAATGCGGGGGGTGGATCAATGGTAACGGTGTTTGTCGCCACAGAGCAAGTGTTGGCATCCAGCACGGTAACCGAGTAATTGCCCGCGGGCAAGTCTGTAAAGATGCCATTTGCCTGGCCGGTTGTATTAATAGCCGGACTCAGCGTGAATGTGTAGGGTGGCGTACCACCGATGACCGTTGTTCTTACTTCGCCATCGAACGAACCAACACAACTTAATTCGCGTCCGTTGTACAGGACAGACTCTGCTGCTGTTGCCTGCAACACCGGAGGGTCAACCAGCGTGACCGTTGCGCCGAACTTCACAGCGCCCGACAAGCGCGTGGGGTCGATCACTTCGGCGCGCGACAGGATGGATTCTAGTTCTTTGATCCGGCCTTCGATGAAGCTCTGCTTCTCGCGGGCGGCGTGGTATTCGGCGTTTTCCGACAGATCGCCATGCTCGCGGGCCTCGGCAATGGCCTTGATTACGGCCGGGCGGTCCTGCGATTTCAACTGGCGCAACTCTGCGTCCAGCAGGGCTTGGCCAGCA
>JALONI010000127.1 GCA_025455015.1 Cyclobacteriaceae bacterium
GTGCTGGTGCCGTTTGATTTTTCGTTGATTCTCGAGCACCTGCCCACGCTGCGCAGCCTGGCGCTGGAGCTGTCGGTCATCTCTTTTCAAAAGCCAATCGATTCATCCAACATCAATCCGGAGCATTGGCGCATGCTGGCTCAAATCGTGTATGACAACCATGCCACGCAGGACGGGTTTGTAATCCTGCACGGAACCGATACCATGGCCTTCACGGCTTCTGCGCTCAGCTTCATGTTGCCGGGATTGGCCAAGCCCGTCATTTTTACCGGGGCCCAGTTGCCCATCAGCGAGCCCCGTTCAGACGCCCGCGAAAATCTCATCACAGCCCTCGAGTTGGCAGCTGCGCAAAAAGACGGGCGGCCGCGCGTGCCGGAAGTGTGCATTTATTTTGACTACGCGCTGCTGCGAGGCAACCGATCGCGCAAAGTGGAAAGCCAGCACTTTGATGCCTTTGAATCAGAAAACTACCCGCCTCTGGCCAAGGCAGGTGTGAGCATTGATTATGACGACAACGCCATCGGGCCCGCCTGGCAGCCGGCCTTGTCGCTGTTGAACCGGTTTGACCCCCACGTAGCAGTGCTTAAGCTCTTTCCCGGCCTTCAGCCGTCCGTGATCCGCGCGGTAATGGGAGCGGAGGGGCTAAAAGCCATCATCTTGGAAACGTATGGATCAGGCAATGCGCCTTCTGACCAGTGGTTTGTCAAGTTGCTGCGCGAAGCCATCGACCGGGGATTGTTGCTGATCAACATTTCTCAATGCCCGGGCGGCACAGTACAACAAGGAAAGTACGAAACGAGCCAGCACTTACTCGATTTGGGTGTTATCAGCGGGGAAGACATGACGCTGGAGGCAGCCGTGACCAAACTGATGCTTTGCTTGGGCATGTATGGAGTGGACGAAACAAAGCGTTTGTTTCGTCAATCTCTCGCGGGTGAAGTGACCGTGGGGCGGGGGTAAAGATACACGACCGGTGCCCGCAGCTTTTCGCCCGGAGTTAGGTTAGCATCAGCGGGTTGACGCATAAATGCGGAGAGGGCGGGATTCGAACCCGCGATACCCTTTCAGGTATACACACTTTCCAGGCGTGCTCCTTCAACCACTCGGACACCTCTCCAAAAAAGCGCACAAAGAAATGGATATTTTTCGGGCCCACCAAAGAAGCCGACAGCCGTTTGTGCGGGCACCCGCGTGGAGCAAAAACAACGCCCGCATGCGTGACTTTATTTCGTCTTTTGAATTGTCACCCTCAAAGCCCTACCAAGGTTGAACAGATTTTCTGTTTTTTTTATAAAAAAGTGTATGGAAATCCCCAAAACCGTTAATTTTGGCCACTTCAAAGTTTTATTATAAACCTTAAACCATGAAAAAATTATTCGCTATTCTCGCTGTGGTAGGGGTGTTCGCGATCTGCTCTATGGCGTACGCTCAAGACTCAACCCAAACAGCTACTGAACCCGTTGCTGAGTCTACGGTAACCGAGGCCCCGGTAACGGAGGATGTGCCGGAAGCCAGCGCTCACCAACTGATTAAGGACAAGTTCATCGAGGGTGACGTGGTATACATGTGGCCCATCCTGATCTGTTTGATCTTGGGATTGGCTGTATCGATTGAGCGTATCATCACATTGAATTTAGCGACTACTAATACAAACAAGCTCCTGGGCCAAATTGAGGACGCGCTGGCCAAAGGCGGCATCGAAGCAGCCAAAGAAGTGACAAGAAATACCCGTGGCCCGGTGGCATCCATTTTCACACAAGGCCTGATGCGCGCCTCTGAAGGCGTAGAGATGGTCGAGAAGTCGGTCGTTTCCTATGGTGCCGTAGAAATGGGTAAACTGGAGCGAGGGTTGATCTGGATTTCGTTGTTTATTTCCCTCGGCCCCATGCTCGGTTTCTTTGGAACGGTTATCGGTATGATTTTCGCGTTCGATGCGATTCAGGCAGCCGGTGATATTTCCCCTAACGTGGTGGCCGGTGGTATGAAAGTGGCCTTGATCACTACGGTGGCGGGTCTGATCGTGGGTATGGTGCTGCAAATATTGTACAACTACTGCGTGTCCAAAATCGATAGCTTGGTCAATGCCATGGAAGATGCTTCCATCTCGTTGATTGACATTTTGGTGAAACACAAGGCGGTAAAATAAGCGTTGAGACACACGCGTTAACACTTTTTGTACATGGATGCGATTTGTATACAGGAAAACCTCTCAGAAGCCCATTGCTCGTTGGTGGGTTTTGGGTTAGGGTTTACCTACGTCATACTCGGCATCGCGGCTTTGCTGGCAATTGTGTTGCCACTCATCAGTTCGCTCAACAACCCCAAGGCGTTGTTGAAGGTATTGGCGGGAGTCGGGGTGTTGGTGGTAGTTTTTTTGATCTGCTATGCCATTTCCAGTGACGGTCCTTCCGATGCCGCCAAGGCACTCGGGTTGGGTACGGCTGGGTATCGGCTGGTAGGCGCGGGCCTCACAATGTTTTACGTTGTCTTCGTCATTGCTTTTGGGGCGATGCTCGTCAATGAGCTCAGCTCGGTAAAATCGGTGGTGGAGGTGATCAAAATATTGATTGGCCCGATCATCGTGATCTTGGCCCTCTCCTTTGGGGTGGATGGCGGATTGTACCTCACCTACGGCATCATGGTGCTGGTGGTATTGGCATTGATTTACGGCATCGTCATCTCGGCCGGAGCCGGCAGCACTGAAAAATGGCGGTTGGCATATTGGTTGGGTTTCTTTTTGATCCTGGGCGGTGTGTCGTATGCGCTTGCCGGAGATGAAGTAACACCGGTTTACAAAGCCTTAGGGGTCGATGCCGGACAATCTAAATTGGTCGGAGCAGGCCTGATCACGTTCTATCTCGCCTTGCTGGCGGCTGTAATTGGAGTGGTGTATTCCGAAATAAACAAAGCATTGAAATAAGATGGCACGCGCAACACCCGATATTCCCAATGCCTCGATGGCAGACATCGCCTTTTTGTTGCTGACCTTCTTCCTGGTGACCACTACGATCTCGAACGATCGCGGATTGAGCATTCAGTTGCCTCCGCCACCCGAGGCGCAGCCCCCCGAAGATGTAAAGGTTCAGGAACGCAATATTTTCAAAGTACAAGTAAACTCAGCCGACCGCGTGTTGATCGAGGGCGAGCCGATGGAGGACTTGAGCGGCCTGAAGGAGATGATCAAGAAATTCGTTCTCAACAACGGGGCGGACCCCAACTCGTCTGACAGTCCGGATAAGGCCATTGTTTCCTTTAAGACCGACCGGGGAACAAGCCATAAAAAGTTCATTGAGATGCTGGATATCTGTCAGGCTGCCTACTACGACATTTATGCCGAGCGGGCAGGATTGTCGGGTTCCATGGAGGAAATGAACAAGAAGTTCCGCGAAATAGCTTCTGACTTGGCCAACCCGGCCAACAAAGAGATTTACGAGCGGGCCCGCGAGGGCATACCCATGCAGATTTCGATCGCTGAACCAACTAAAGTAGGAGGGAACTAGCTATGTCAAAGTTTAAGAAAAAAGCCAACGTAAAGCAGGACATCCCCACTTCGTCCATGCCTGATGTGGTGTTTATGTTGTTGTTCTTTTTCATGGTAACGACACAACTACGCGAAACATCCATTGAAGTGCAGCAACGGATACCGGAGGCTACGCAATTGCGCAAGCTGCAGCGCAAAACGCTGGTGACCAACCTGTACATCGGCAAACCGGTAAAGGTGGAGCAATATGGCGAGGAGCCCAAGATACAGGCGAACGACACGTTTATCGAGCCTTCGGGCATCGGCAAATGGGTAAATGCCGAGCGCGACAAATTGCGCGAAGACGAGCGAGAGCAGTTGACTGTTTCGCTCAAAGTGGACAGCGAAGCCAAGCGGGGTATCATCGTGGATGTTGAAACCGAATTGCGCAAAGCCAACGCCCGCAAGCTGCTGTACAACACGCGCGAGTTCTCGAAAAACAATCGCTAAAAACGTTTCATTTCTTGATAAAAATGGCCTCCTTCGGGAGGTCATTTTCATTTATGCCCCAACCTAACCTAACCCTCAACGACCCCCGCGTGGTACGCGCCTGGACAATGTATGACTGGGCAAACTCCGTTTATTCGCTGGTAATCACCTCCGCTATTTTCCCGGTGTACTACCATGCCGTAACCACCACCGAGGCACACGGAGACATTGTTACCTTTTTGGGATGGGAGGTAAAGAATACCGCCCTCCAGTCATTTGCCCTGTCCTTTTCATTCTTGATCATCGCTCCGTTGCTGCCGCTGCTTTCGGGTATTGCTGACTACACCGGCAACAAGAAGGTGTTCATGAAATTTTTTGTGTACCTGGGGGGCCTGGCCTGCTGTGGGCTGTACTTTTTTACCGGGCCCGAAACGTTGGTGTGGGGCATTGCTTGTTTTGCGCTTGCCAGCATCGGGTATGCAGGCAGCATCGTTTTTTATGATGCCTACCTTCCTGAGATCGTCACCGAAGACCGTTATGACATGACCAGTGCACAGGGGTACTCCATGGGCTACTATGGCAGCGTTATCTTGTTGGTACTCAATTTGGCCATGATTATTTTTTGGGAGCCGATCGGATTTGCCAGCGAGGGCTTGGCCACCCGTTTTTCGTTTTTGACGGTAGGCGTCTGGTGGATTGGATTTGCCCAACGGTCGTTTCGCAAGCTTCCGGACAATCCCTATAACCGCCCGGCTTCGCGGCAGGTGGTGCTCAATGGCTACCACGAATTGCGAAAGGTGTGGCAAAGCCTGAGCCATTACGCTAACATTCGGTTCTATCTATGGGCCTACTTCTTTTTTAACATGGGCGTGCAAACCGTCATGTATCTGGCGGCTTCTTTTGGCGCCAAGGAACTACAGTTGGAAGATACGAAACTTATTGCCACCGTTTTGTTGATTCAGTTGGTGGCTGCGCTGGGGGCACGCGTGTTTGCCCGGCTGTCCGAGCGGAGGGGCAATCGGTTTTCGCTCATGTGCATGATTGGTATCTGGGTCGCGATTTGTGGCGGGGCGTATCTGATCACGCATGAATACGAATTTTATGCGGTAGCTTTTGCGGTGGGCATTGTCATGGGCGGCATTCAATCGCTGTCGCGGGCCACGTAT
>JALONI010000128.1 GCA_025455015.1 Cyclobacteriaceae bacterium
TTTTCGCGGATGATGGCAGCCTTGAGGCCGGTGGGCGTTCTGCGCTTGGGGTCGATGCCGTACGTGACAAACGTGCCCTCAAAAGAGGCGGGGAAGCTGAACTGAAGTGGTTGCCGGAAGAGATTGTCTCTGCGGATTTCGGCATGGCCTTTGGTGCGCTGCAGCCGATCCAGCAAGTACGAGGTGCGAAACCAGGTGTGTCGCAGGGTGTCCACATCCCACGCGGCATCGCGAACCCGTAAGGTCGCATCCAAGGTAACTGTACCGATTGGTTCGTAGGCGATGCCCTGCTGTGTCAACTGATCAAAAACGGTAGCATCGGTCACTTGAATGACGATTGCCGGATTTTCGCTAAACAGTTTTTTGATGATGTCATCCCCGCCAAGGGATACGTGAGCGCCCACGCCCGGCACGGCAAAGCACATTTCTAGTACCGTAGTGGCCAACCCGCCCGAAGAGACATCATGCCCGGCCAGTACTTGGCCTGCGTGTATCAGTTGCTGGACAGCGCCAAACGCTTTTACAAAATAGCCGGCATCCTTCACGGCAGGGGCAGTGGTGCCCAGTTGATTCAATACTTGCCCCAGGCTGCTTCCTCCCAATTGCGGTTCATCGCGCGAGAAGTCAATGTACACGAGCGATGACCCGTTGATGGGTTGAAGGGCCGGAGAAACGGTTTGGCGGATATCGCTCACCTCGGCCACAGCCGATATGATCACGGTGCCGGGCGAGAAGACCACTTCACCGGTGGGATACTTTTGCGTCATGGACAGCGAATCTTTGCCCGTGGGGATGTTGATGCCCAGCGCACAGGCGAAGTCACTCACCGCTTGCACGGCCTCATAGAGGCGTGTATTTTCGCCTGCGTGTTTGGCAGGCCACATCCAATTGGCGCTCAGCGAAATGCCCCTGATGCCGTGCGTGAGCGGAGCCCAGATGAGGTTGAGCAGTGCTTCGGCAATGGCCAACTGACTCCCGGCCTTTGCATCGACCAACGCGGCTGCCGGTGCATGACCGATGCCGGTGGCAATGCCTTTGTTTGACAGGAAGTCCAAGGCCATCACCGATACGTTATTCAACGGCAGTTGCAGGGGCCCGCACGTTTGTTGAGTGGCTACGCGCCCCGTGACCGAGCGGTCTACCTTGTTGGTGAGCCAATCCTTGCACGCTACGGCCTCCAGTTGAAGCACTTGCTCCAAATAGGAGCCGAGTTGGTCGGCCTCAACCGTAATCTCGTGGTAGGCGGTTGCCTGGCGCGTGTCGTTCAAAATAGTCTTAGGCGAAGAGCCAAACAGGTGATTCATCGCCAGGGAAACCGGCCGCGTGTTCTTGGTCGGGTCGATAAACGTAAACTGCTTGTCGCCTGTGGCGGTGCCCACCACATACATGGGTGCGCGCTCGCGCTCGGAGGCCCGTTTGAGCCAGTCGATGTCTTTTTCGCGGATGGCAAGCCCCATTCGCTCCTGCGACTCGTTGCTGATGATTTCTTTGGCCGACAGGGTCGGATCACCCACGGGTAGTGCATCCATGAAAATGGTTCCGCCTGTTTCTTCCAACAGTTCGGAGAAGCAGTTGAGATGGCCGCCCGCACCGTGGTCGTGGATGGAAACAATCGGGTTGTGGTCAGACTCCACCAACGCGCGGATGGCATTCATGACCCGTTTTTGCATTTCCGGGTTGGATCGTTGAATGGCGTTCAACTCCAGCGCATGGCCAAACTCACCTGTGACAACCGATGACACCGCAGCGCCTCCCATGCCGATGCGGTAGTTGTCGCCACCCATCAATACAATCTTGTCGCCCGGTTGTAGTTTTTCCTTTTGGCTGTCTTTTTCTTTGGCGTATCCTACGCCACCGGCCAGCATGATCACTTTATCGAAGCCAAATTTCTTCTCGCCTTCAACGTGCTCAAAGGTGAGCACGCTGCCACCAATCAGGGGCTGCCCGAATTTGTTTCCAAAGTCGCTGGCGCCATCCGAGGCTTTGATGAGTATCTCGGCCGGTGTTTGGTAAAGCCAGGGCCTGGCGTCCCACTTTTTTTCCCAGGGCCGTCCCTTGTCCAGGCGTGGGTACGAGGTGATGTACACGGCCGTTCCCGCCAGGGGTAAAGAGCCCTTGCCCCCCGCCAGGCGGTCGCGTATTTCTCCTCCGCCTCCGGTAGCGGCCCCGTTGAACGGTTCCACCGTGGTGGGGAAATTATGCGTTTCCGCCTTGAGCGAAATGACAGAGTCGAAATCGGTTACTTCAAAAAAGTCGGGCACATCCTGGCGTGCGGGTGCAAATTGCTCTACGCGCGGCCCCTTGATGAAGGCCACGTTGTCTTTGTAGGCCGAGACCAGGTAGTTGGGATTTTCGCGCGATGTTTTTTTGATGAGTTGAAAGAGCGTGGAGGGTTGTTCCTGACCATCGATGATGAACGTGCCATTGAAAATCTTGTGACGGCAGTGCTCGCTGTTGACTTGGCTAAAGCCAAACACTTCGCTGTCGGTCAGTTGGCGCCCCAGCTTCCAGCGAACGTCATTCAGGTAGTCGATTTCCTCCGGGCTCAGGGCCAACCCTTCTTTTTCGTTGTACTCTTGAATGTTGTCGATTTCGTAAATGGGCTCGGGTGTGTGGTGGATGGTGAACAGTTCTTGATCCAGGCGGTGGTAAAGTCGCTGCAACATGCGGTCATGCGGAGCGTCTTCGCGTGGCACGGGGGTGAATTCCTCGATCCGCACGAGCCCTTCAATGCCCATGGTCTGCGTGATTTCCACCGCGTTGGTGCTCCACGGGGTGATCATTTCCTTGCGGGGCCCGATAAAGTATCCGTCCAGCGACTTTTCAGCCAACGGCTTGGCCTGGCCAAAAAGCCAACTCAGTTTTTCAAAGTCGGCCACGGAAAAAGGCTGTGTGTGCCCCACCGCATAAACCAGGTTGGACGCTGCGCGAAAGAATACGATCATGGAAACAGAGATGGAAATGAGTGGCCAAAAATACAATCATTTGAGCATTTGTAGAGGCAAAAAAGAAGCGCGTGCCGACCCATGACACCGGAAAAAGTGACTTTTTTTTTCGGGTTGGATCGACAAAATCCACAGGATTTCCCGGTTGTAACCACGTCATGGCCCCGGGCTGCCTATCCGCAGGGTTCAGGCCCTACCATAGACCGCGACCATTTCACGGACTTTCTATTGCAGGTGTGGCAGCGCCTTTTCAATCAACTCGGGATGACCGCTTTCCACTTCGATAAAAGAAGCCTTCGGTAGCTGGTCGCAGAACTTTTTCATGTGCCGCGGGCGGATGATTTTGTCAAACCGTCCCACGAGCATCGTCACCGGTGTTTGGTGGTGTTGGATCAAGGCAATCAGCCGGCTGCGGCCCATGCGCAAATGCCGGAAATACACCCACGAATAGTACACTTGCCTGCGTTTTTCTTCGGTGTTCATTTGCCGCTCGGCAAAGCGAAGGATGCCCTTGTCCACCAAACGCCATTTGCGCAGCAGTGTGACCAGGTAGTACAAGCGGCCCGGTTTAGTGATCATAGACCGGAACAGGCCGCGGGTAGCCACAGGGTAGGTGGCCAGGCTGTACCAAAAACTTGTGCGTATGCCATCGGGTGCCAGCAAGATGAGGCGCTCCACGCGGGCAGGAAACGCCTCCAGCGTCACCAGCGCAAATTTGGCACCCAGGCTAAATCCGCCCAGGTCAAAACGGTCAATTCTGTGCTCGTGCAGAAACTGCTCGATGATTTCGTGCCAATGTTTTTTTCCGACCGGATAGCGCATGGGCCAGGTGCTGGCGCCATGAAAAAAGAGATCGAAGGCATAGATGGTGTACGCACTCCCGAGGCCCTCGGCCCAGGCATCAAATACACTTCGGTTTTGGCCAAAACCGTGAAACAGAAGCAAGCACCGTGGCCCTGACCCGTACCGGGTGTAGTGCAATGACGCTTCGCGATACGACAGGGAAAACGCTTTCATCCGTTGCTCAAATTTGAGGGTTGCGCAGGTGCCGATCAACGGGTGACGGCTTTTTATTCAGGCTGCCAAAATAAAAGCGGCCGGGTCCGCGTCTATGCAGATGTATGCAGCGAGCGGTACCTTTGTCTTTGGCCATGCAGGAATCGATCAAGCAACACACCTTTTTGAAGGAGAAAGACAAGCTGCTGGGCTTTATTCGGGGGCGTGTTTCCTCTTCGGAGGAAGCGGAAGACATTCTGCAAGATGTATTTGTCCAGTTTGTGACCGGTTTCAACACCATTGAGTCGCTGGATCGCGTCACCAGTTGGCTGTACAGCGTGGCCCGCAACAAGATCATCGATCGGTACAGACGCGATGCGGCCCGCCCGCAGCGGAGCGACCTGGAGAGCACACTGGGCCGCGATGAAGAAACCCCGCTCACGCTGCAGGATATCTTACCTGATCTGGGAAACACACCCGAGTCGGCTTTGTTGCGCGAAGCGATTTGGGATGAGATCATGATTGCGTTGGACGAACTTCCGCCCGACCAGCGTCAGATTTTTATACAGAACGAAATGGAGGAACGCAGTTTTCGCGAGATCGCGGAGGAGACCGGGGTCTCGATCAACACCCTGTTGTCGCGCAAGCGCTACGCCATCCTGACGTTGCGTAAGCGCTTACAAAAGTTTTATGACGATGTGATCGGGTAGAACGGAGCCAAGGGCAGTAGGACGGTCAGAGTAGGCAATCGGTTGAAGAGAGACTAAACAGAAAATGAGTATGAAAAAAGGATTGAAGATAGCCCTGATGATTGTGTTGGGCTTTGTGGCGGTGGGTGCGTTCACGTATGCCACCATGTGGCTGTGGAATTGGTTGGTGCCCGAGTTGTTCAACGGCCCGGTGGTCAGCTTTTGGCAGGCGTTAGGCTTGCTGGCGCTGAGTAAGATTCTGTTCTCGGGGTTGGGTGGCAAAGGGGGCGGAGGCGGGGGGCGCGCCAAAGCGTATTGGAAAGAGCGCCTGCAGGCCATGACGCCCGAGGAGCGCGAGCAGTTCAAAGCCAAAATGAAAGACAAGTGGTGCCGGTGGGAAGAAAAGCGCAAGCAACCCGAACCGCCCGCGGGTGCAATCGGTTGAGGAGTTTCCTCAGTTTTGCGGCCCATGGAAGAAAACAGCACCAAAGAGAAGATTTTAGCCGGGGTGGAAGGCCTGTTTATGAAATATGGCATCCGGAGCGTGTCGATGGATGACATCGCGCGGCACTTAGGCATCTCCAAAAAAACCTTGTATCTGCATTTTGCCGACAAGGACGAGTTGGTCATGCACATGTCGCGAATGCATCTGGAGCGCGACCTGAAAGAATACAGCGAGATCGCGGCCACCGCTAAAAATGCGATCGAGGAGCTGAACCGCATCTCGTTTTGCATGAGGCGCGATTTTGAAGACATGAACCCTTCGTTGTTGTTTGATCTGCAAAAGTACCACCCGCGGGCATGGAATCTGTGGACGCAGTTCAAGGAGCGCTTTATCAAAGAATCGGTGGTGCGCAACATTAAGTTGGGCCAGGAACAAGGGTATTTCCGCCCCGAGATCAACCCGGAAGTAGTTGCCGTGATGCGGGTGC
>JALONI010000129.1 GCA_025455015.1 Cyclobacteriaceae bacterium
GCGTATGGTGTTTTCAGCCGCTCATGCATCTGATCGTAGTATGGTTTGTCGGCCGTTTGGCGGATGCTCTTTTCAAAGGACTTGCCGATGCAGGTGGCCATGACGGCTCGAATGACGGCTTGAGGCGCAGCCTGACACACTATACACTTACCTGACGATGTAAGTTTTATCCCGGTTTGATCGTTTTTCATCCAGCACCTGTGCCGAACTTTGTGCCATCATAAAAAAAAGTATGAAGCGATCGGCCGTGGGTTGGGTTATGGTGTTGATCATCGCACTGGTTGCGTGGGCCCCGGTCGTCCGCGCGCAGGATTTCCGCCAGGCGCGCGAAAAGCACTACCGCCACAAGTACCGCTACCAGATTCAACGGGGCGATGACGTGTGCCATCTCCTCCGAAAAAAGAAACGAAAGCAGCGCGACCGCCAACCGGTGTTTGCCGGCCTGTTCCGCAAAAAGCAGGGTGGCTACAAACCGCAAGCGGAGGTGGACCCGCCCGACCACCTACGACCGGAGGCCGCGCCCCGCGCCAGCGAGCGTTAACGTCTTTTGGGTGTTTGGTGAAAGGCCCCGTCAGGAAACTGCGGGGCTTCTTTTTTGCGCCAACCCCTGTTAGCTTTACGCCATGGACTTCCGTGACGATATCTTCCTGAACCGGCTTGCGCAAACCACGCCCCACCCTTACCACGTGGCCATTGAGCGGGCCGAGGGAGTTTACTTGTATGCCCCCGATGGCACGCGCTACCTGGACATGATCTCGGGCATTGCCGTGAGCAACGTGGGCCATCGCCACCCACATGTTATCCAGGCCATCAAGGATCAGTTGGACAAACACTTGCACGTGATGGTCTATGGCGAGTTTGTGCAGTCGGCCCCCAACCGGTTGGCGGAGAAGCTCACGTCACTGCTGCCGCCCACGCTCAACTGCTGCTACTTTGTGAACTCGGGCACGGAGGCCAACGAAGGAGCGCTGAAACTGGCGAAGCGTGTGACGGGCCGCACGGAGATCATCGCCTGTAAGAAATCCTACCACGGCAGCACGCATGGCTCGCTGAGCGTGTCGGGCAATGAAACCAAGAAGAACGCCTTTCGACCGCTGCTTCCCGATGTTACATTTATAGACTTCAACCGCCCCGAGGCGTTGGAGAAGATCACCCACCGCACGGCTTGTGTGATCATTGAAACCGTGCAGGGCGATGCGGGTGTGCGCATCCCCTCGCGTGCCTACCTGCAGGCGTTGCGCCAACGTTGCGATGATCATTGCGTGTTATTGATCTTTGACGAGATTCAATGCGGCATGGGGCGTACCGGAAAACTCTTTGCCTTCGAACATTACGGGGTGGTACCGGATATCCTCACCCTCGGCAAAGCTTTTGGGGGCGGGCTGCCCATGGGTGCGTTCATCGCTGACCAGCGGCTCATGAAAACGTTGACGTACGATCCGCCCCTGGGCCACATCACCACGTTTGGCGGCAATCCGGTCTGTTGTGCCGCAGCCCTGGCCGTGCTGGAAGTGATTGAGACGGAGGGGCTGCTGGCGTCCGTGGAAGCCAAAGGACAACTGATCGAGTCGCTGCTGCAGCATCCGGCCATCCGCGAGATCAGACGGGCGGGCTTACTGTTTGCCGTTGACTTTGAATCTGCTGAGGTGGTGAACCGCATTGTGCAGCATGCCAAGGAGAAGGGCGTCATCTGCTACTGGTTTCTTTCGCATCCCCACAGTTTTCGCCTGGCGCCCCCGCTCACGATTACGGAGTCTGAAATCCGCGAGGCGTGCCACCTCATTCACGAAGCCATCGTGCAGGCGCTTGCCAGCCCCTCCAAATAGCCGTAGCTTTCGGCCATGGAGAGCAACACGTTTAACCGACTGGACTACGCGTACAAGCTGTTGGTGGTGATGGCCCTGTGCGTAACGGCCCTGGTGCTGGCAAAAGACTTGTTTATCCCCCTCGCTTTTGCAGGATTTTTTGCCGTAGTCATGTCGCCTTTGGTGAAGTGGCTGGAACAGCGCAACGTAAACATGGTGCTGGCGGTAACGCTGGTATTGCTTGGTTTCACGCTTGCCCTGGGGCTGCTGATCTGGCTCATCGTAGACCAGTTGATTGCGTTGATCAACGATTTGCCCGACATCGAAAGCCAGTTGGACGCCTTTATCAAGCGCATCAGCCGCCTGCTTCGCAATGACTTTGGCATTTCGGTGTCCGAACAGAATACGTACGTCAAAGAGGCACTGAAAACGGTGAGCACGTACGCGGGGGAGTTGTTGCTCTCGACCACCAACGCGCTGTCACTCGTCATCCAGGTTCCGATCTATATCTTCCTCTTTCTCATTTACCGCGAAAAATTCCGCCTGTTCTTTTCGCAAATCGTGCCCGGCCTGGAAGCACAGGCGTGGAAGAAAGACCTGGAAGGCGTTTTGCAGGGGTACATCTCCGGGCTGGCGTTGGTCACGGTGATCATCGCCACACTCAACACCCTGGGGTTGTTGATCCTGGGCATTGAGCACGCAGTCTTCTTTGGTATCTTATCCGGGTTGCTGACGGTCATTCCCTACATCGGCATCTTTATTGGGGCCACCCTGCCGGTGATTCTTGCCCTGATCACCAAAGACAACGCCTGGTATGCCGTGGGGGTCGTGGGCATTTTTTCGGTGGTTCAGTTTCTGGAAGGAAATTTCATCACCCCTCGCATCACCGGCTCCAAAGTCAGCATCAATGCGCTGGCCGCCATCATCGCGCTGGTGATAGGCGGCATGGTTTTGGGAATTGCCGGGATGATTTTGGCGGTGCCGGCCATTGGGGTGCTCAAGATTTTTCTCCAGCATTCCGATCGGCTACGTCCGTTTGTGATTTTGCTGGAGGATGATACCAAGCCCAAAAAAGACGAAGAGACTCCGCCCATGGACAGTTCGGTTATGCCGGAAGTGGATACGAGTAAAAACGCTTAGCGGAGAACCCGTCAACCGACACTAAAGTCGTTCAATTGTCAGGTTATGGTTGGTGTAGATGCAGATGTCAGCCGCAATGGACAGGCTTTCGCGCACCATCTCCTCGGCCGTTAACTGGGGCGCATGTTTTTTCAGCGCCAAGGCGGCCGACTGCGCATACATGGCGCCTGATCCGATGGCCGCCACTTGCTTGTCCGGTTCAATGACATCGCCCGTGCCGGAAATGATCAGTACTTCATCGCGGCTGGCGGCAATGAGCATGGCTTCCAGCCTGCGCAGGTAGCGGTCGGTGCGCCAATCTTTGGCCAGCTCAATGGCTCCGCGTTTCATGTTGCCTCCGTAGGCATTCAGTTTTTCCTCAAACCGCTCCAGCAGGGTGAAGGCATCGGCCGTGGAGCCGGCAAAGCCTACGACCACCTTGCCCTCAAGCAGCTTGCGTATTTTTTTGACATTGCTTTTGGCGATGGTGTTACCCAACGTGGCTTGCCCATCGGCCCCGATGGCCACCTGGCCATTGTGCATAACGGCCAGTACGGTAGTGGCGTGAATGGTTGGCGTGCTCATCTATGAAATGGAGGTAGCGTAATAGATCTCCTGCAAGGAAATAGAAACGTGCAAGGAAGGCAAAGACAGCGTGTCGGCAAGCGACCGTAGTTCTTCCAATTCCCAATGGCCGGCTGCATTGACACGAAAAGCCTCCACCCCACAGGCTTCTGAGTCAACCATCACATACTCCCGTAAACCAGGGATGGCGCGATACAACTTGAATTTTTCTCCACGATCATAGGCTTGTGTGGACTTGGACAACACTTCGATGATTACCACGGGGCCGATGGCCGAATCGCCTTCCCACGTTTTCACATCACCGCAAAAAACAGACACATCCGGATAGGTGAACAGCGAATTCTCTGGAATGTACACCCGCATATCACTTCCGTAGGGGCGACATGATTTTCCTTTGAGCAACGTGTACAACTGGCCAATTAGGTTAACGGCAATGACGTTGTGGGTTTGGCTTGCCCCGGACATCGCGCGTACGTCCATTTGTTGTGAAGTGGCATTTCCCCAAAGCGGAAAAATCTCACCGTTAAAGTATTCGTGCTTGACAGACGAAGCCCGCTCATACGCCAAGTACTCAGCTACCGTAAATCTCTTTTTACCGTACGCTTCAATCGGTTCGCGAAGCAGAGCCATGATTATGCGCTTGTCATATCAAAATCCGCACCGGGTCTTCCAGCAATCCTTTCAGCGTTTTCAGGAAGGCGGAGCCCACGGCCCCGTCCACCGCCCGGTGGTCGCATGAGAGCGTTACCTTCATCACGTTGCCCGGTACCAGTTGTCCGTTTTTCACTACGGCCGTTTCCTTGATGCCGCCCACGGCCAAAATGCAGGCGTCAGGCGGGTTGATGATGGCGGTGAATTCCTCAATGCCAAACATGCCCAGATTCGAAATGGAAAACGTGCTTCCCTCCCAGTCTTTCGGTTGCAGTTTCTTGTCGTGGGCTTTTTGGGCCAGGTCTTTTACTTCGGCTGCAATGTGCGAGAGCGACTTGTTATCCGCGAAGCGCACCACCGGCACCAGCAGCCCGTCTTTCACGGCCACGGCCACACCGATGTGGATATGATGGTTCTTGCGGATTTTATCACCCAGCCAACTTACGTTCACATCGGGGTGTTGGCGCAGGGCGGCCGCCACCGCTTTGATGACCATGTCGTTGAACGATATCTTGACCGGGCTTACGTCATTCATGCTCTTGCGCGCCTCCACGGCCTTGTCCATGTTTATCTCCATGGTCAGGTAGAAGTGGGGGGCCGTGTACATGCTCTCGCTCAATCGCTTGGCGATGGTTTTGCGCATCTGCGACACGTTGATTTCTTCAAAACTTTCTTGACCTACCACAGCCGGGAGCACCACGGGTGCCGCTGCGGTGGCCTTGCCGGCATCTGCTTTGGACTCAGTCGCTGGCTTGTAGTTTTCCACGTCCTTTCGGGTAATGCGGCCCTGATCGCCCGTGCCGGATATTTTGGTGAGGTCGAGCCCTTTGTCCTTGGCCATTTTTTTGGCCAGCGGGGATGCTTTGATGCGA
>JALONI010000130.1 GCA_025455015.1 Cyclobacteriaceae bacterium
ATCACCTACCAGCGCACCAACTGGGATTTGAATCGGCAGTAAGTAAACAGGAGTTTTTTGGTACCGAATGTCATGTCCACGTTATGCTTTTAGTACTACACTTAAAGTACGTTTAAACTGCCCGTAATCTTATCATCGTTTTGGCTCTCTACTTTTGAAGAAAAAAAGTATGAACCCAAACCGACCCTACGTAAGTTTGTTGGCTGTAGCTGTGTTGATCGTGGCCGCGAGTTGCGGCAGTGAAAATGGCACAGATAGCCCCACCACTCAAATTGAACTCAAGAACCATTCGGTAACGCCCGCATTGATCAAGCCGCTTAGTGGATTCGAAAACCTGGAAATTTTTTCGTTGGTAGGCAGTGATGATGTGTATGCCGAATCGCCTGACTTTACGTTTGGAGGTTCTGCGGACGGAGCCGGTCTGCTGAAAAACGAAGATGGTACATTTTCGCTGGTGGTCAATCACGAGGACAATTTTGCCGTGTCGCGCGTAACGCTTGATAAAACGTTCAAGCCCGTGAAAGGCGAATACATTCTTAATTCCAACGGAGGCATTTGGCGTTTGTGCTCGGCTACGTTGGCTACGGACGAAGAGCATGGCTTTGGCCCGGTATTTTTGACGTGCGGTGAAAGTGGTCAAGAGTCGCGCACGCATGCGCTAGACCCGCGCGCCACAGCCGCCCAGGCAGCACAAACGCGCGAGTTGGCGGGCTTTGGCCGTTGGAGTGCCGAAAATGCGGTGCCTCTTCCGAAAACGGCCTATCCCGGTAAAACCGCGGTGATTATTGGCGATGATGACTCTGGTACCGATGGTGGGCAGGTGGCGTTGTACCTGACCAACACCCCGGGCGATTTGATCAACGGGGCGCTTTACTTGCTCAGGCGGGCGGATCAAAACACCCGTGAGATGGACTTGGTGGAAGGGGCTGCCGTCAACATCGAGTTTGTGCAGATACCGGATCACCGCTTGTTGACAGGTGCTCAAATGAACACGATTTCGACTCAACTGAAAGGCATATCGTTTGGACGCGTGGAAGATATCGACTACCGCAAAGACGGAGTTGGCCGTGAGATCTATTTCAATGTGACCGGGCAGGCTGGTAATTCAGCCCGCACAAAGTATGGCCGCGTGTACAAACTCGTACTCAACGCCAATGACCCATTGAAAGGTACACTGGAGTTAATCTTAGATGGTGACAACCGGTCGGGAAAAGCAGGGGAGTTTCAAAACCCCGATAACATTTACGTAGGAGCAAACTTTGCCTACATTCAAGAAGATCCGAACGCAGGCTACAATGATCAAACGCATGACAGCTACATCTACCAATACAATTTGACGAGCAAAGAATTGAAGCCCGTACTGGTAACTGACCACAGACGCGATCAAGCGGACGCTGCCAAGTACAACGTGGGCCCTTTTGGCGGATACCCACAGCCGGTAGCGGATCGTTCGGGTTACGGCACGTGGGAATACGGTGCCATGATTGATATTTCCAAAGAAATTGGCATTGAAGATACGTACGCCATTTGCATTCAGCCACATACGTGGTTAAGTGATGATTTCAAGGGCGTAGACGGTGGCACCCTGCGGCCCAACGAGCGTCAGGGCAGCCAAGTGGTGATCATTAAAGGCCTTCCCAAATAGTTTTTTTTCGCACGAGTTATAGAGTTGTTTAACAAAACTGCCTGGGTACCCGACCCGGGCAGTTTCTATTGGCAGATTGTATGCGGCACGCTATCCGGTTTGGTATTGTATGGCTTGTTTTTTTGACTGCTGCTTGCAGCCGTCCTCAGGGCAACCCCGCGGATCGGGTCAAGGCATTTATGATCCAACAAGCGGATTCCATCGCCATCTACATGGAAGCCATGAAGAAGTCCGTTCAGACAAACGATTGGGAACGGCTACCACGGCAATTTTCGGAGGCCCGCCAATACTATAAACGAGGGGAGGGGCTGTATGAATTCTACTTTCCGGGTGTGTGTGAGGTGCTTAATGGGCCCGCCCTGGACGAAGCTGACGAATACGATGACAAGGTGGTGGAGGCCACCGGCTTTCAGGTATTGGAGGAATTGATTTTTCCGGTGGTAGACACCGCGTCACTAGATGAAATTGAAACGCACGTGGCGCTGCTCGCTTCGGCCGTGGTTCGCCTTCGCGCGCTGTCTGAGTCCAATCAGGTTTCGGATGCAAACGTTTTTGAGGCCACCCGTCTTGGGTGGATGCGCGTGTTAAGTCTGGGCATCACCGGCTTTGACTCGCCCGTGGCGCTGTTGTCTGTGCGAGAAACAAAAGCTCATCTGGAGGGCATCAGTCGCATCCTTTCGTTTTACCCGCTGGCGGACGAGAACGCGAAGGCATGGACGAGCTTAGCTGCGCAAACGGCAGCCTATCTGGATAAGCCCGTTGATTTCAATGCGTTTGACCGTGCCGAGTTCATGGTGCGGTATTGGCGCAGGATAGCCGCTGAATTACTGTCAATCCAGAACTCGCTTGGCATTCCTGACAATAACTTGACCATCGCACTGGACATGACCAAGGCGTCTTTTCTCGAGAAGGGCGCCTGGGAGATTCGTCATTTTGCGCCTGCGTACAACCGCGAAGTAAGCCAGGAAATGGTAGCCCTTGGCGAAATGCTTTTTTTTGATCCCATACTTTCAGGCGACCAAAGCCGATCGTGTGCTTCGTGCCATCAGCCTTCCAACGCATTTACCGATGGACGGACTACCGGCCTTTTGTTGCCCGGTCGCGCGAGCCCCATGCGCAACACGCCCACCGTTCTTTATTCCGGCTTTCAAAAGGCACAGTTTTGGGATTCCCGCGTTCACTTCCTCGAAGATCAGATAAGAGACGTAGTCGCCAATCCGAACGAGATGCATGGCGACATTCAGGCCGCGTGTCAAACCATGAAGCGCAGCGAAAAATACCAGGATTTTTTTAAGACATCATTGCCCGCCAGTGAGATCACCGAAGGGACCGTGCTGGCCGCGCTGGCTTCGTATATTCGGTCGCTCGCCACCTTTGAGTCACGGGTCGATAAGTACCTGCGTGGCGATAGCGCGCAATTGAATCCGGATGAAATACATGGGTTAAACCTGTATATGGGCAAAGCCAAGTGCGCTACCTGCCATTTTATGCCGTTGACCAACGGCTTGATCCCTCCCGGATTTCACGAATCGGAGTCGGAGATCATTGGCGTGCCACACCAACCCGATACCGCCCGGGCAGGGATTGACCCGGACGTAGGCAAGTTTTCCACGTATCATCGGGAGCTGCATCGGTTTATGTTCAAAACCCCCACGTTGCGAAACATCGCGCTCACCGCGCCTTACATGCACAACGGAGTGTATCAAACGCTGGAGCAAGTGGTGGATTTCTACAATCGCGGAGGAGGCATTGGTATCGGCATCGACCTGCCCACCCAAACATTGCCAGCGGAGCCGCTGGGCCTCACCCCTACGGAGCAGCGTGATCTGGTGAAGTTCATGCACGCACTGACTGACAGCGATAGCGAGTGAGACAAGCGGCCACCAAACGGGTGACGGATCGCTCAATCTCTTGCGCTAAACGCATTGCAATCCATTGAAATTCAAATTGATCCACACTCGTTTGCGTAACTATTGTGGCCTTTTTGCTTGCCTTGCTTGGCGTGTTGGCCCTACCTTTGCAACCAAAACAGCAGAACCATGGCAAAAACAGCGGTGAAAGAGAGCACCCCTACCAAAACATCAACTAAGTCAGTCGGCAAACCCAAGGCCACCGCTCTTTCCATAGAGTCGGTGGTGGAAACCATTCATGCCAAACTGGTGGCGCTGGAGCTGGCACCCGCGTTGCAGGCGGACATCGCCTGGTGTTTGGGCAGCTATCGTCATGATGGCAACCCGGTAGGCTTATATGAGATGGCCTCCCAGGCGTTGACTATCTTAAAAGCCGAGCAGGCAAAAAAGACCAAAGGCATCACGGCCAAATTGATCAGCGATATCGAAAAGACATTGGCTTCGTTTAAATAGACACCACGCGCAGCTATTCGATGCCCGGCTCACCTGAGTCGGGCTTTTTTTTGATCTGCAAAATGGCGGCCGGCACGGCCCGTCAAATCATGTGCGTGACGTTGCTGAGTTGGCCGTGGTACTTTTCACAGGCCACGCCAAAGCGAAGCAAAAAATCCACGCCCTCATCAGACGCAAGTCCTTTGTGTTCGGCATAGGAATTCAGGTAGATGACGCGCTTGATGCCCATGCTGTAGATAATGCGCGAGCACGCCAGGCAGGGCGACAGCGTGACGTACAGCGTGGCGTCTTCTACCGAGGTCTTGTTTTTGACGGCATATAAGATGGCATTCTGTTCGGCATGCAACGCCAGCGAGCAGCCACCCTTGGAGTCGCGCGGGCAACCGACTTCGGGCCATTCTTCATCGCAATTGTGTGTGCCCGCGGGAGGGCCGTTGTAGCCGATGGAAATGATGCGCGTGTCTTTGGTGAGCACAGCACCCACGTGCCGTTTGATGCAATGCGAGCGCCTGGCCAGGTTTACGGCCAGTTCCATGAAGATATCGTCAAAGGCAGGTTTACTCATGGGTGATCAAAGATAGACAAGAAACGGCTGTGCCGAGAAGTGCGCGAAGATGCGTGAGTGAACGGGACAAAAAAAGAGAAGCGGTCCTGGACCGCTTCTCTTTTCTAAAAGCATCAAGCAAGCTTGATTACTTCTTCTTCTTAGCAGCCTTCTTTGCTTTCTTAGCTGCTTTTTTTGCGGGTTTTTTTGCCATAGCGTTTAATGTTTAGAATTAAAAATTTGTTAAACGTTACCGAAAGGTATAACAAAAAATTATTTCGCAAAAATATTTCGCAGAAATTTTCAAAAGTGACGGAAATCGTTATCCACCGATACGCGCGTTGTGTGATCATAACTGGTGCAACGGTAGTCATCCAATGATGTTGACTTCGGGTGTCAATGCAATGGAAAATTTTTCCATTACATCGTGTTGAATGGCGCGGGCCAAATGCAATACATCA
>JALONI010000131.1 GCA_025455015.1 Cyclobacteriaceae bacterium
AAAACGCCCTACGATCCGACCCGCGATCAACTGATGGAGCAGATTCCCTCCTTAAAAAAGAAATTCAATAGCTACGCGGCCTACGCATCAGCCACACCCGAAGATATATTGGGCTCCAAGTACCGGGAGGCCTACTACTTGGAAGTAACCGAAAGCCGGTCGGGCGTGGCGCTCAACGAGGGGGGCAAGTTTCGTTTCTGTCCGTTTCCATTTCGGGCACAATGGTCGTCCATCAATGACTTTTTAGTCGCTGACCTGAATGGGGATGGACGAAGTGATCTGCTGGCGGGCGGAAACAAGGTATTTCAAGAGGCAACTTTTGGCCCCGTGGATGCCTCGGCCGGACTGGTTCTGTTAAATGTGGGAGATGGCTCCTTTGAGGTCGCGCCCCCGCATCGAGCTGGCATAGACAACCCCTATTCGCTGAGCCAGTTCATAAAACTACAATTGCCGGACTTTTGCGATGCAATCGTTTGCTTTAACGCGAACGGACCTCTAAAAGCGTACAAAAAAACCGTATCGATTGTGCCGTAACCGTATAAGCCGGCTTTTTTACGCGCTGCTGGCCTGATAAAAAAGCAGGAAAAAAAGCAGATTTATTGACTTTGGGTCGCTTTAAGACCGAACTTTTAACCCACAATCACCCAAATTCTTGGCATGAAAAGACTTCTACTACTAGCTTTCGCCTTTCTGCTGTTTGCATCGGCTTCGTTTGGCCAAACGTACGTTGTTACCGGCACGGTCTATGACCAAGCCCGACAGCCTTTGCCGGGGGTTAACATCCTTCTGAAAGGCACATCCAAAGGCACCATTAGCGACATTGACGGCAAATACAGCCTGGAAGTGCCCGCAGACGGCATCCTGGTGTTTTCCTTTATCGGATACGTACCGCAGGAAGAGAAAATCCAAGGGCGGTCAACTGTTTACGTATTGTTGAAAGAAGATCAAACCGAGTTGCAGGCCGTAGAAATCGTGGACATTGGATATGGTACGCAGCAAAGCAAGGACCTGACCACCGCCATTTCGAGCGTGCGTGCCACCGACCTTGAAAAGACACCCGTGCCGAGTTTAGACCAAGCGATGCAGGGCCGGATGGCGGGCGTTCAGGTATTTAAAAACACGGGCGCACCCGGAGGAGCAGTATCGGTGCGCATCCGCGGTACCGCTTCCATTTTTGCTGGACAAGAGCCGCTTTATATCGTTGATGGTGTGCCCATCAACAACACCGCTACGGGGTCCACCTCACGCCCTGGGGAAAATTTTGGAGGCCAAACCGGCAACGAAGTGATTAATGGCCTGGCCGGTATCAACATGGACGACATTGAAAAAATAGATGTGCTGAAAGATGCAGCCGCGGCCAGTATTTATGGCGCGCGTGCGGCCAATGGGGTAGTGCTCATCACCACCAAACGCGGTAAGAGTGGCACGCCTGCCCTGAGTATCAATATCCTGAGCGGAGCTCAGGCCATGACCAGACGCTATGATCTCCTTAACGCGCAGCAATATGCCGCGGCTGTTAACGAGGGGCTCATCCGCCTCGGGGGCGGGGGCACGACTAACATCATCACCGAAACGCCTTTCAATACCGACTGGCAAGACGCCATTTTTCAGATTGCCCCTATGTTCAGTGCCACTGCCCAAGTGTCGGGGGGCAACGAGCGCATCCGCTATATGACGTCCGTGGGGTACTTTAATCAGCAAGGCATTATCATTAACTCCGGCTTTGACCGGTTTAGCTACCGGGCCAATTTGGACTATGACGTTTCGGATCGCGTAAAAGTGGGTACCAGCATGATGTTTTCGCTCAGCAACAACGTTCGCCTTCGCAACAACGGAGGCGCCAATGTGCAAGATGCATTCAATGGAAACTCTGTTTTTGGACCCAGCATCCTGGGCTCTGCCTTGGTCAAAAACCCCAACTCGCCCATCTTCACACCCGATGGTCGCTTTTTTCAAGATAGCCTCACCTCCATTGCTAACCCCGTGGCACTGGCCCGACAGGGCGAAATCAAGTCACAAGGCCTGCGCATGATTGGGAATATGTTCTTGGAATACAAGCTGACCAAGCAGCTCTCGCTGCGGACCAGCATCGGCATCGATATGCGCGATGAGAATGAAACCTACTATCAGCAAGCCGCGCCCAACTCGCCCACCGGGGCCACGCTGGTTAAGCGCAGCTTTCGCGAACGCATCTTTACCAGCGAAAGCGTGTTGAAGTATGACCGGATATCCGAAAACAAAAAACATAGCTATAATTTTTTGGTGGGCGTTTCTACCCAAAATTCGGCAGCCGATGGCTTTTGGGTTGGTACGGCTGATATTCCGTCCAGCACCATCACGACCATTCAAAGCGGCAGCCGCGAGCTGCCTCAGTACTCAGATCCAGATGCCCGATGGGGGATGCTTTCGTTTTTTTCGCGCGCCATTTACGATTTCAACAAGAAGTATTACCTGACACTAAACATACGTACCGATGGCTCGTCCCGATTCGGGCCCGACCGGAGGTTTGGTTTTTTCCCCGGAGTGTCGGGCGCGTGGCGGGTGTCAAAAGAAAATTTCTATAGCAGTAACGTGGTGACCGATTTCAAAATCAGAGGCAGTTGGGGTATGGCCGGCAATGATCAAATTGGTGCTTTTGAGTGGCGCGCCCGGGGTGCCCCCTTGGCGGTGAAGTATCTGGGCCAAATCGGAGTAGTGCCCATCAGCATCGTAAACGAGACCTACTCATGGGAAACCAACATTTCCAGCAACCTCGGATTTGATTTTGATTTCCTAAACGGCCGTTTTGGCCTGGTGGTGGATGTGTACCAACGCAGAACAAACGATTTGTTGTTGCCCTTGCCGCTGCCCCGCACCACGGGGTTTGGCAGCGCAACTAAAAACATCGGTGACATGGTGAACCGAGGGTTGGAATTCATGGTCACGGCTAAAGTATTGCAACGCGGCCCGTTTGCCTGGAATGCCGCCTACAACATGGCGTTCAATCGGAATGAGGTCTTGGATTTGGTTAGTATCAGCGAAGTCGTAAGCGGCAACTTTGGATTTTCGCATGTGGCCCGCGAAGGGTTTCCCATTGGTGCCATTCAACTGTACCAACTGGAAGCAACGGTTGACCCGGAGACGGGCAGGCGCAGGATCAAAGACCTTAATGGCAATGGTGCCCGTGACGGAGGCGATCTAACTGTGCTGGCCAACGCCCTACCTATCCACATCGGTGGCTTCACCAACAACTTCACCTACGGGCGCTTTGACGGAAGTGTTTTTTTTAACTGGTCGTACGGAAACTATTTGATCAATAACACACGCGGCTTTGTGCAGGACGTGGGTAAATCCACCATTAATGCGGTGGGTACCAATCTATCGACTGAGGCCTTGGGCCGATGGACCAGGCCGGGAGATGTGGCGAGCTTTCCTGGCATTGACTATTCCAACAGCGATGTGGTATCGCCCGGGTCGCTCGCGGCCGGAGGTGTGCCCACCGATCAAAATTTGGAAGACGGGTCGTTTCTACGGTTGCGGGCCATCCAGATCGGATACAACCTACCGCGTGAGCGGGCTGAACGCGCCAAGCTATCATCGGTTCGGTTCAACCTGACGGTAAATAATTTATTGACGCTTACCCGCTACTCCGGCTACGACCCGGAAGTGAGCCATAATTTTGGCACGAACATAGCCCCCGGCATTGATAGTGGTACATACCCCAACAGCCCCAAAACGATTACGCTGGGGATAAATATTGGTTTGTAAAAAACGTATGACTTAAAGAGCCATGAAAAGAGCGAGAACAAGTATTTTTATCTGCCTGCTGCTGAGCTTGACCACCTGCGATCTGCTCGACATCACACCGAATGACACCATTGATTTGGAGGATTTTTATGCCGTGCCGTCAGAGGCGGAATCGGCCTTGATTGGTAGCTACATCCAAACGTACTTCTTGTTTACGGACCTGCTGCTTTTTAACAACCGATCATCCGATGATTTGACCGCCCCCTTGGATGGCCGACAAACAGACGTGTTGATGTTCCGACCGAGCCTGAACATCGGCTCCGGAGAGCCGACTGCGCTCTGGAACAGTTCCTACAGTGCCTTGGCTTCCATCAACCTGCTGCTCGAACGCGTACCCGCAATTAACCCGAACCTGTTTGCGGTGCCGACCCAACCCGGGGTGGCTAACCGACAACAGCAGATTTTGGGCGAAGCCCGCTTTTTACGCGCCTATATTTACTATCACCTGACCTTATTTTATGGTGATGTGCCGCTGATCACCGAGTTCCCTAAAAGTTCCGATCCTCAAGACAATTTAGTGAGCAGGACACCGAAAGAACAAGTGATGGCGCAAGTGATGAATGACTTGGCGTTTGCCGAAACCAACATCCCCTGGAATCACGAAGGCAGGGCGGTGTTGCCCGAAGATCAGCTGATCCAATCAAAGGGCAGAGCCACCAAAGCGGCAGCCAAATTACTGATAGCACGCATACATTTGTACAATGAGGAATGGCAGCTCGCCATCGACAAGTGCCGCGAAATCATTGCCAGCGGTGAGTATCGACTGGAGACCCGCTGGACCAGAATCTTCAATTCGCCCGAGAGTTCGGGCAACCAGAATACGTCAGAGTCAATTTTGGAAATTCAAAACAGGCGCGGGCCGGATCAGTTTAACAATAACGGTGGCTATTCGTGGTTTCACCAAGACGGGTCGCCCAGGCGAGGTGCCACACAGGAGGCGTACGACTTGTTTGAAGGCACAGCCACCAACCCACGGGATGTGCGCAAAGTGTTTTCGATGTCGCAGCGGATTGAATTTCCCAATCAGATTTATGCCATCAAGTACCGGAACGCAGCACCCTGGTGGGACCCCCCGGATCCGTTCAACTTCATACCGATGCGCCTTACCGAGTGTTACCTGATTATTGCTGAGGCGTTGAACGAATTGGGCTATCCCAACAGCGAAGCACTAACCAACATTAATTTGATTCGCGCACGTGCCCGAGACCTGAATTTCATTGATGGTCC
>JALONI010000071.1 GCA_025455015.1 Cyclobacteriaceae bacterium
GAAATGGAGTTAGAAAAGCAGCAGGCTCAAATTGGCGCTGCCCGCAGAAGCCAGGTGCGCAGTGGCGACCGCTCCGAAAAGATCCGCACGTACAATTATCCGCAAAGTCGCGTCACCGACCACCGCATCGGTTTCACCCAGTACAACCTGCCGGCCGTCATGAATGGCGACATTGACGCCTTCATCGAACAACTGAAAATTGCCGAAGCAGCGGAGAAAATGACCGAGGGCGTGAGTTGAAGGAAGGATCGGAAAACCCCGCTAAAGCCACCATTGGCCGATGACGATATACATCAAAAACATGGTTTGCGATCGCTGCATCTGGGTTGTCAAAACCGAGTTGGAGCGCCTGGGTTTCAGACCCCGAGAGGTGCGGCTGGGCGAAGTGGAATGGGACAAAAACCTCACCGCTGCGGACAAAGAAACCATCCACCACCACGTGCAGGGTTTTGGCTTTGAGTTGATCGATGACAAACGTAGCCGCCTGATTGGCCAAATCAAATCGGCCATCATTGAATTGGTGCATCAGCGCAACAACGACCTTAAAGTCAACCTCTCCGATTACCTGAGCGAAAAACTGCACCACGACTATTCCTATCTCTCCCATCTGTTTTCGGAAGTGGAAGGCATCACTCTTGAAAAATATTTTATTGCGCAGAAGATAGAGAAGGTGAAAGAACTGCTGGTGTACGATGAATTGACCCTGAGTGAAATTGCCCATCAGTTGCACTACTCCAGCGTGGCCCACCTGAGCAATCAATTCAAAAAAGTGACCGGTCTCACGCCCAGCCACTTCAAGAGCATCCGGGCCGACAAGCGTACACCCCTGGACAAGGTCTGAATCCTGCAACACTTTCCCGGAATCCTGCAACACTCCTGCGCCCTCCCGCGGCCACCTTTGTAGCCCAAAATCAAAGGACCGCATGGCATCACCCACCGAAATCCAAATTCCCTTGCTGGGCGTCCACAGCGAGCATTGCGCCCTGCTGGTGGACAGTGGCCTCGCCAAACTGACAGGCGTCACGGCTCATCGGGTTGAACTAAACAACCAACGGGCCATCATCCAAACCGATAACCCGGAAGCCGTTTCGGAGGCCATCCAAAAAATCCGCGACCTGGGGTACGATGTACCCACCGTCAAAAAAAATTACCCTGTGTTGCAAATGTCTTGTGCTTCGTGCGCCATCAGCGTAGAGAGTATGCTCAAAGTGCAAACAGGCGTGGTGAACGCCAGCGTAAACTTCGCCACTGCCACCGCCCTGGTTGAGTTTGTTCCGGGGTTGGCGCACCCAATGGATTTGCAACAGGCCGCGCAGGACATGGGCTACGACTTGCTCATCGGGGAAAGCCCTTCGCAAGACGAGGACCTGGAGAAGATTCAACGCGAAAAGTTGGGTCAGTTGAAGCGAAAAACGTCTTGGGCTTTGGGGCTATCCGCCCCGGTGGTGGTCATCGGCATGTTTTTGATGGACATGCCTTTTGCCAATGAGATCATGTGGGCGTTGAGCACGCCCGTGGTGGTGTGGCTCGGCCGCGACTTTTTTGTGCGGGCGTGGCAACAGGCCCGTCACGGTTCGGCCAACATGGATACACTGGTGGCGCTGAGCACGGGAGTAGCATACGCATTCAGCGTGTTCAATACGCTGTTTCCACACGTATGGCACCGCCAGGGCCTGCATGCCCATGTGTACTTTGAGGCGGCTGCCGTGGTCATTGCCTTCATCCTGTTGGGTAAACTCTTGGAAGAGCGCGCCAAGCGAAGCACGTCTGCAGCCATCAAGAAGTTGATGGGTTTGCAACCCAAAACCGTCACGATTCTGAACGCCCATGGCCACGCCCGGTCCGTGCCCGTAGCCGAAGTGGCGCTGGAAGACGTGGTGCTCATCAAGCCGGGGGAAAAAGTGGCAGTCGATGGAATCGTACTCAGCGGTGAATCCTATGTGGACGAAAGCATGCTGAGCGGTGAGCCTGTACCCGTATTGAAAAAAGCAGGTGAGCATGTCTTTGCCGGAACCATCAACCAAAAGGGAAGCTTTCAGTTTCGGGCCACGAAAGTCGGGCGCGAAACGCTGTTGGCCCACATCATCCAGGCCGTGCAGACGGCACAGGGCAGCAAAGCACCGGTTCAGAAAAAGGTAGACAAAATAGCGGGGGTGTTTGTGCCCATCGTCATGGCTGTGGCCTTAATGGCCTTGGCGGGTTGGTGGATGTGGGGAGGCGACCATGCATTCACGCAAGGTATATTGGCGCTGGTAACGGTATTGGTTATTGCCTGTCCTTGCGCACTCGGGCTGGCCACGCCTACGGCCATCATGGTGGGCGTAGGCAAAGGCGCAGAAAAAGGCATTCTGATCAAAAATGCGGAAAGCCTTGAGCGGGCGCGAAACGTAAACACCATCGTGTTGGACAAGACCGGCACCCTCACGTACGGCAAGCCGGTGGTGACAGACGCCCTTTGGCTGACCGAAGAACCGCTGGCCCGGCAGCGGTTGCTCAGCATCGAAAAGCAATCTGAGCATCCGCTGGCCACCGCAGTAGTGGCGCACCTGCAAGCGTACCCCACCATGCCCGTCACGAAGTTTGAAAGCCTGACCGGCAAAGGCGCCCAAGCCATAATCGAACGTCAGGAGTACCGGGTAGGCAACCGAGGGCTTATGGAAGAACACGGCATAGCCATCGGGCAGGCCGAAGCCGACCAGGCCGAAGCGTGGGGCCGCGAAGGAAAAACGGTGATCTGGTTTGCCGATGCAAGACGCCCCTTGGCAGTACTGGCAATTGCCGATGAGATCAAGCCCACATCCGCCAAGGCGATGGAAGCCTTGCATGCCATGGGGATTGACGTGCACATGCTTACGGGCGATGCTGAGACCACCGCGAAAACGGTGGCCGACCAGACGGGCATACTCCGTTATCGCGCGGGCGTGTTGCCCGAGCAAAAGGCGGCCTATATCCGGGAACTACAAAAGCAGGGAAAAACAGTAGCCATGGTGGGCGATGGCATCAACGACAGCGCAGCTTTGGCGCAGGCCGATGTAAGCATCGCCATGGGCAAGGGAAGTGACATTGCCATGGACGTAGCCGCCATGACGATCGTTTCGTCTGACCTGACGAAGGTGCCGGAAGCCATCCGCCTGTCAAAAGCAACCGTGAACACCATTAACCAAAACCTATTTTGGGCCTTCATCTATAATTTGATCGGCATACCGCTTGCGGCCGGGCTCTTATATCCCCTCAACGGTTTTTTACTGAACCCGATGCTGGCCGGTGCGGCCATGGCCCTGAGCAGCGTGAGCGTAGTAAGCAACAGTTTGTTGTTAAAGTACAAACCGTAATACCCGACACCATGAACCACAAAAAGAACCCCATGACCTTCAAAACCAACATCCACTGCGGAGGCTGCGTGGCCAAAGTATCTCCCTTCCTCAACCAAGCGCTTGGCATTGGCCGCTGGCAAGTGGATACGACCAACCGCGACAAAATTTTGTCCGTGTACTCGGAAGGCATCACTGAAAACGAGGTCCTGCAAAAAGTGCGCGAAGCAGGATTTACGATTGAGCCGCAATAGACTTCACCGTAGCGCAGCCGACTGTAGCCGCCAATCGCAGGCTTACTCCGCCACCACCACCGCCAGCTTTTTGCCATCGGGGCTTACGGCCAGCCGGGTAATGCCTTTCAGCGATGCCGGGGTGGCTATGGCGCGCCATTGCGCCTTGCCCGCATCGTACCAAAACAATTGATTGCCATCGCTGGACAACAGCGTGCCATCCGGCAGCCAGGCCATGTCTTCGCGGCCGGGGAGCGTTTCCGCCCAGTCGCTCACGTGGCGGGTGGCCAGGTCGAGGCGCTTCACCACCCAGCGCGTGGCGGACTCCTTGTGCACGAAACTAACGGCTGCCTGGCCGGGGATCTTATGCAACGAACGGCCAATGGAGGTGGCCAGCACCGTATCCTTCCGGGTGATGACATCGTACCACCTCAGCGTGACGGGCTCACCGAGCACAAACAACAGCAGCGCCTCTTGGCTGGCCCAAGCATGATAGCCTACGGTTAGGTTGTCAACGAGTATCATGGGTTGGCCACCCTTCAGCGGATACTGGCCCAGGTCTTGTGCCCCGTTGTCGCGTTGGATGATGCAAGATAAAAACTGCCCGTCAGGAGTGACGGTGGGCGAATACTCGCGCTCGGGCGTTTGCGTGAGGGCCTGGGTCGCCCTTTTTCTCCAATGGTATTGCTTAATGTCCGCCCGGCCACGGTCGTCAAAAGAGGCGTAGTAGACCAACGGCTCGCGTGGATGAAACGATGGTTGGTTGTCGTACCCGGCACGCTGGGTCACATTCTGCGGGGTGCCCAAGATCGGTTGTCCCGCTCGTTTTCTCAAATCTATCAAAAAAATTTCGCTGCCGGTTTGGGCTTGCAGGGGGCCCGTACAGCACAGGATGAACCCCCCGACCAGGCATAGGTTCCAGCGTTTCTTCCACGGGTGCGAACGCTTACGTTGATCCATACTGTGGTTCCGGAATGGTGATCAGGAGGCCTGTTTTTTGCGCTCAAACTTACAGGCCAGTTTCAGTTGGTCGGTATCGGCAATGGAGTCGTGCAACACGTTTAACTGGCCGGTCTCCAGGTCGTACACCCAGCCATTCAGGGTGGGGCGCGCCCCTCGTGCCCAGGCCTCGCGGATGATGCGTGTTTTGCCCAGGTTGTTGATTTGTTCCAGCACGTTCAGCTCCACCAGCCTGCGCTGCCGTTCGCGCTCGGTGGGCAGCGCATCGATTTCCCATGCGTAGTATTGATGGGCGCTTTTGATGTGCGCCAGCCAACTGTCGATCAGGCCGAGTTGGTCACCCTTGAGGGCAGCATTCACTCCGCCACAGCCGTAATGACCGCAAATGATGATGTCGTCTACTTTCAATACCTCCACGGCATATTGCAACACGCTGAGAAAATTCAAATCGAACTCGACCACCAGGTTGGCAATGTTGCGGTGAACAAACAGATCGCCAATGCCCGTCTGCGTGATTTCATTGGGGTCAATGCGGCTGTCACTGCACCCAACCCACAGCACGTGGGGCTGCTGCCCTTGCGCGGTTTGCTTGAATACGTTGGCATTTTCGCTCAGCTTCCGCTGAACGAAGCGTTCATTGCCTTGCAGGAGGTGTTGAAGGGCGATATTCATAGTTACGTTGGGACGTTTTTTGAAATACTACCGCCCGTAGTCATCGTAGTTCGCCTGATAGTAGTCTTCGTAGCGGTAAATCAAGTCGATGTTTTGTACCTCCAGGTCGGTTAGCTTCTCGCGGATGTCGATGCCCATGGGGATGTACCAGTCTTGCGCATCAAAATACCTGCGCTCTTCCATTTCTTTGAATGAATAGCCGTGGCGCGCATAGATTTCATTGCGCATCATCTCCAGTTCTTCTTCCAGCAGGTTTTCCACATCTGCTTCTGTCAGCAGCCGGGCCGAACCCTCCGGGTAAGTGCCTGTGTCGGTGCGGTAGGCATAGGCGGTTTTGGCCAACGCAAATGCCTTGTTGCTCACGGTGGGCTGGAAGGGCGCCCACGTGCCGCGCAGGGTCTGCCCCGCCACGTCAATCACCAATTCAAAGTGGCCATCGTAAGGATCGGTGCCGGGCTCGTTCATGTACAGTTCAATGGTCGTGGCCGTGCGCTTCGTTACTTTTCCCGTGATGGGCCGAAAGTTTCCCGCGCACACCGTGTAGCCCAGCGCGTGGTCTTCGCTCACTTCGGCCAGGGCAATGTTGATTTTGTTTTTGCCAAACAGCCCTACCCAATAGCCGATGACGGCATCGTTGGGTTGGGCCTTTATCTTTTCAATGGCCTCGTCAATCAACGTTTGTTCGGGCGACTTCTCCGGACCGATGGTGCGCGCATCGCGCGCTACTTGTACTACCGCGGCAGGGGCGGCTGGCTCACCCACCTCGGGGGTAGCGGTTTCCGGGGCGGGGCGGCCACAGGCAGCCACCACCAACATGAGTAAAACGATTTTTTTCATAGGCAAGCGTACGTAAGGCATCGAAAAGTTACGCACAATTTTTTTAACATTACCGGATGACGTGGCGCGCATGGGTATTGTCATTGATACTGGCCTTCTTCTCGGTGCTGATGGTGCGCATCACCCTTCCCTATGTGTCGCTCGATACTGATGTGGCCTTTCTGCGCATCAAACAATGGATCATCCACCACGATGTATGGCGCATAGCCTTTTTTGTACACGTGTTCACCAGCCTCTTTTTGCTGGTGGCCGGGTTCACGCAGTTCTACCCTGCGGCACAACCGCGCTGGAAAAAAATGCACCGCACAGCCGGCCGCCTGTACGTGATCATGCTGCTGGGCTTTTCGGGGCCGGCCGGTTTTGTCATGAGTCTGTATGCCAATGGTGGGTGGCTGTCGCAAACGGCCTTCACATTGCTCAGCATGTTGTGGATGTACACCACCGCGCAAGCCTACCGCACCGCACGCCACCGGCAGTGGGTTGCGCACGGGCAATGGATGGTGCGCAGCTTTGCGCTCACACTCTCGGCCCTCACGCTGCGCGCCTGGAAGTTTTTGCTCGTCTTGTTTTTTCATCCCCACCCGATGGACGCCTATCAGTGGGTGGCCTGGCTGGGGTGGGTGCCCAACTTGCTGCTGGCGGAGTGGTTGATCCGCCAGGGGCTGGCCCAGCGGCTGCTTTCGCCCAAAGGCACCGCCCGCATAAATTAGGCAACCCTCACCAGCGGATGGACCGTTGGCATGAATACCGTTTCGCTATATTTGACGTTCGCCCGTATGAAATCGTTTATCCTCCACCTGATGGTGGCCGTGTTTGTGATGAGTTGGTGTTCCTCTTGGCTGGCAATCGGCCACAAACGAGCGATGGGCCCTTGTGTGGAACAAGCCACGGGCCCCGAAGCCGAAGATACCACCCCACCGGAAGTACTCGAAGAGGTGGACGATGACGAACTCACGCGCGAAGCCGAAATGTGGGCCATGGTCATGCCCGCGGCTGCGCTGCTCATCATTGAGGCGCGGCAATTTTTGGTGTTCAAAAGCCATGTGCGCGAGATAAACGGGCCTCCGCCTCGTGCAGTGGCCGCGTCCGGCCTCGCCTGAGGCCTTTTGTCAACGTTTTCTCCCTTTACCTTTATCTATGGATTTGCGTAGTTATGCGCGGCACGACTTGCCGGCAGCCTTGGTTGTTTTTTTGGTGGCCCTGCCGCTTTGCTTGGGCATTGCGTTGGCCTCGGGTGCCCCGTTGTTTTCGGGTATCGTGGCCGGGGTGATCGGGGGTGTGGTGATTGGTTTTCTCAGCGGCTCTTCGCTGAGCGTGAGCGGCCCCGCAGCCGGGCTCATCACCATCGTGTCGGCCGGCATCGCCACCTTGCAATCGTACGAAGCGTTTTTGTTTGCCTTGGTGCTGGCGGGGGTGTTTCAGGTGGCTCTTGGTTTTGCCAAAGGCGGCAACATCGGTCATTTTTTCCCGGTGTCGGTCATCAAAGGCATGTTGGCGGCCATTGGCCTCACCCTCATCTTAAAACAAATACCGCATGCGCTGGGGCGCGATACCGATTTTGAAGGTGATGAAAGCTTTGAACAACCCGATGGCCAAAACACTTTTACCGAAATCGCGGAAGCCATTCAGCATCCCACGGTGGGGGCCATTCTGGTGTGCCTGCTTACGTTGGCCATCATTTACGGATGGGAGCGGCCCGCATTGAAACGTTTTGCTTTTTTTACCCGTGTGCCGGGCGCGCTGGTGGCGGTGTTGGCGGGCTCGGTGTTCAATGTGCTGCTCACGTCAGTGGCCACCCGTTGGGCCATTTCGGATGTCTCTCATTTTGTGAGCTTGCCATCCACCCGTACGGATAGCCTGTCGGCTTTTTTGGTCTTTCCGGATTTCAGCGTTTGGCGCAACCCGGATGTATACGTGATCGCCCTTACCTTGGCATTGGTGGCCAGCCTGGAAACATTGCTCAGCATTGAAGCCTCTGACAAGCTGGATCCGTTCAAGCGCCATACACCGCTCAACCGTGAGTTGCGCGCACAGGGTGTTGGCAATGTGGTGAGCGGGCTGATCGGGGGCTTGCCGCTCACCTCCGTGATCGTGCGCAGCTCCGCCAACATTGGCGCAGGGGCGCGCAGCAAAGCCTCGGCCATCACGCACGGATTTATCTTGCTGGCCGCGGTGATCGCCATCCCCCACTTTCTGGAATTGATACCCAAGGCCGCGCTGGCAGCCGTGCTTTTTTCAGTGGGCTATAAACTCACCAAGCCTTCTCTCTTTATGGAGATGCGCCAAAAAGGCAACAGCCAGCTCGTGCCCTTCATCGTAACCGTGGTGGCCATCTTGTTTACCGATTTGCTCATTGGCGTGGTGATCGGCATTTTGGTGGCCTTGTTTTACATTTTGCGAACCAACTTCCAGCGCGCGGTTGTGCTGGTGAGCACCGACCATAGCTACCTGGTGAAATTCACCCGCGATGTGACATTTCTCAACAAGGCCTCCCTGCGCCACATCTTCAACAGCATCCCGAACGACTCGCGGGTGATCATCGATGGCAAGCAGGCCAACTTCATCGACCAAGACATTCAGGAGTTGCTGCGCGACTTTAGCGAAGCAGCCATCAATCGCAACATCACCGTGGAAACCACCCATATCAACAACCTTGACTGGAAGCTGCCCCGCAGCCTATAATCCCAACCTGCCATGAAATTTATCGAACAACTGCTGCTGCAAAACAAAGCCTGGGTAGAACAAAAAAACCGGGAAGACAAAGACTTTTTCAACCGGCTGTCAAACGTGCAAACGCCCAAGTTTTTGTGGATTGGCTGCTCGGACAGCCGCGTGCCGGCCAATGACATCACCGGCACCGATCCGGGCGAAATCTTCGTACACCGCAACATCGCCAACATGGTGGTGCACTCGGATATGAACATGCTGAGCGTGCTGGATTACGCGGTCAACGTATTGGAAGTGCGCCACGTGATTGTCTGCGGCCACTATGGCTGCGGGGGCGTGCGCGCAGCCATGGGCAACCAACAGTTTGGGCTCATCGACAACTGGCTGCGCCACCTCAAAGACACCTATGACCTCCACCATGACGAACTTGACCAGATCGTGGATGCCACCCAAAAGGAAAACCGGTTTACGGAGCTCAACGTGATCGAACAAGTGTTTCACGTCACCAAAACATCCATCATCCAAAACGCCTGGGCCAAGCGCAACTTGCCGTACGTGCACGGCTGGGTGTATGACATCAAAAACGGTCTCATCAAAGACCTGAAAGTGACCATGAACGACAACACCGAGATGCCCCGGTTCTACCGCTTGCGCACCAAATAGCGGCCTGCGGCAATAGGGGTAGCCCCGGGGCACGGTTGTCTTTGTGCAGATGGTTCCCTCTTCGCCACCGGCACGCCAGGCCCGCCACACGGGGGTGGCCGCTCCGTTTAATTTTGTGCAGGCGGAGTACTACCTTGCATGGCCTCGTGTGTCCATGCCCGCGCCCGCTGTTGACCTTTCCGTTTTGGATCGCCTGAGAAAAGGGGATGAACGGGCTTTTGAAAAAGTCTTCGTACAATTTTACCGCCCGCTGTGCGGCTATGCCTACCAGTTTTTGAGCGACCGTGACGAAGCCGAGGAAGTGGTGCAAGCCACCCTGATTTCATTCTGGGAAAAAAGAGAAGTAATCGATATCGAGAGCTCGTTCAAGGCGTATTTGTACCGCATGGTGCGCAACGCCTGCCTGAACGTGATCAAACACGAAAAAGTAAAAGAACAACACGCGGCCTATGCCCTGCAAACCCGCGATGCCGCACACAACCCCACGGCACAAACCATCGGAGCGCAGGAACTGGAAACGCGCATTGGCCAGGCGCTGCGCACCCTGCCGGAACAGTGCCGCCTCGTGTTTCATCTGAGCCGCTTTGAAGAACTCAAATACCAGGAAATAGCCACCCAACTGAACATCTCCATCAAAACGGTGGAAAACCACATGGGCAAAGCCTTAAAATTGATGCGCGAACAGCTAAAGGACTACCTTCCCCTGCTGCTGGTTGCCCTGCTCAATCATCTTCAAAAATGGTAGCGCACACTGACTCTATCGATGACTTGATCGGCCAGGTGCTGACACGCGAAGCCTCCGCGGCCGAAGAAGAGGCTTTGCGTGCGTGGCGACAACTGGACCCCGCCAACGAAACGTACTTCCGCCAGTGCGAAACGGTTTTTCAACACGCTGCCGATGAAAAACAGCTGGCCATGTTCGACCAGGAGCGCGCTTGGCAAAAAGTAAAGGCCCGGATCAAACCATCCGCCAGGCGGGTGGCGTTCCCGTGGCCCTATCGCCTCGCGGCAGGCGTGGCGCTGATCGCGGGCGTTTCGTATTTCTGGCGCTCGCAAAAACCGACCCCCGTAGTGGAGTGGGTGGCCACTTCGCAGGTGCGCAGCGATACGCTGCCCGATGGCACAACCGCCTCGCTCAACAAAGCCTCGCAACTGGAATATACGTTTGATGCCCGGCAAAACCTCCGCACGGTCAAGCTGCAAGGCGAAGCCTTCTTCCACGTGAAGCACGAAGCAGAAAAAGCATTTGTGATCCAAGCAGACGAAGTGTTTATCCGCGACATCGGTACCCAGTTTAACGTGACCTCGTTTGCTGACCGCGAAACCATTGAAGTAATGGTGACCGAAGGCGAAGTGTTGTTCTATTCCGCCCACAACCCGGGCATTCAATTGGTGGCGGGCGAAACGGGCATCTACCACAAACCCACACAAACATTCGCCAAAAAAGAGCAAACTGATACCAACCGCCTGGCCTACACCACCCGCGTGTTTCGGTTTAGCAATGCCCCCGTGGCGGAGGTGATCGCACGCGTCAATGAAGTATATGGGGCGCGGTTAGCGTTGGCGCACGACACCATCGGTCTTTGCACGGTAACTGTTGGCTTTGATCGTGAAACACCACAGACCATTGCCGAAATCATTGCCGAAACCCTCGGGTTGACCGTGACGGAGAAAGACGGCTTGTTTGTCTTGTCTGGAAAAGGATGCCCTCCAGCCGAATAAGCTACCTGCGCGCAGGATGGCTTTCAATAGCCTGCTGGGTGTCGCTGTGCGCAGTCGCGCAAACGCCTATTTTAGAGCGCACCATTTCGCTTTCGCTCGAAGCCGAACCACTGGCCCACGCGTTGGAAAAGATTGGAACCCAAGCCGGCTTTTCGTTTTCCTATTCGCCCGCGGTCATCACCGCGCCCGCCCGCGTGACGGTGCAGGCCCGCAACAAAACCGTGCGCGATGTGCTCAACCAGATTTTCCAGGGCACGGTGCACTACAAGGCGCGCACCAACCACCTCATCCTCACGCGAGCATCGGTGCCGGTGCCCAAGGCCACCACCGCCATCGTCATTCAAGGGTACGTGGTGCAACGTGGCACCGACCAGAAAATCGAGCAGGCCAGTGTGTACGACAAAACCTCGCTGAGCGCGGCCACCACTGATGTCTATGGCTTCTTTCGCCTGAAGGTGGACAAAGAAGCCGATACGCTGCGCTTGTTTGTGAGCAAAGAAGGCTATGCCGATACGGTCTGGACATTTGTTGAAGCCAAAAATCAATTCGTGACCATGTCGCTTACGCAGAGGCCCACCGAGCCGCCCGCTGCGTTGCCCGAGCAAACACCCGCAGACACCGTGGCCGGTTGGACAGCCGAAGATGTCGATTCCGTGTTCCGGCACGAAACGTTTATGCCGTACCGGCAGCGGGCCGCCATCCGCAACATCCGCGACACACTCTACCGCGACATTCAAATTTCGTTGTTGCCCTTTCTGGGAAGCAACGAGCGGCTCAGCGGCAACGTGATCAACAACTACTCCATCAACATGCTGGGCGGGTACTCGCTGGGCACCCGCCAGATCGAGTTGGGCTTTTTTGTCAATATCGATCGGGGCGATGTGCGGTGGCTGCAGATAGCCGGCTTCACCAACTTGGTGGGGGGCCACGTCAACGGATTTCAGGGAGCCGGGCTGGCCAACATAAACGGAGCGGGCGCTACGGCCGTGCAAATGGCGGGCGCAAGCAACATCAACCTGGGCCCCGCCAACGGGGTGCAGGTGGCCGGCTTTGTCAACCTAAACACACGACAGGCCGATGGTGCCCTGGTAGCCGGGTTTGCCAACGTGGCCAATGGCCCTTCGCAGGGAGTGCAAGTAGCCGGCTTTGTCAACGTGCACGCCCAGCGCTACACGGGCTCGCAAGTGGCCGGGTTTGGCAATGTGGCTACCGACACGCTGTGGGGTTCGCAGATCGCTGGCGTTATCAACATTGGGAAACACGTGAACGGCACCCAACTAGGGCTGATCAACATATCCAAGCGGCTGACCGGGGTGCCCGTGGGGCTGATCAGCATCGTGGGCAACGGCTATCACCAACTGGAGCTCTCGGCCGATGAGGTCTTTTATGCCAACCTGGCCTTTCGCACGGGCGTGCGCCAGTTCTACAACATCCTGACAGCCGGCCTGCAACCGCAGTCGCTCGCGGATACCGCCAGCGTGTGGACGGTAGGGTATGGCGTGGGCACTGCGCGCAGGGCGGCCCGCTGGCTGCACGTAAACGTAGACGTGACGGCCCAGCACATCAGCCAAGGCAAATTCACCGAAGCCCTCAGCCTGCTCAACAAAGTGCACGTGGGACTGGACTGGCGGCTCGCCCGCAAGTTTTCGATCTACACGGGCCTCACGCTCAACGGCTACCTCACACGCAGCTCCCCGGATGACTACCCCCGGCTTTTTTATGACTATGAGCCCCCCATCATCCGCCAGCAAGCCGTAGGCCGCAACAGTCTGCAACTGTGGTGGGGAGGCAAAGTGGCCTTGCGGTTTTTGTAAGTATTCAACACAATTTTCAATCGCCAACCTTCGTAGTAATTTTGGGTCGTTTTTGCTGAGGTATGAAAATCATTTGGTTCGCCATTTTGGGGCTCGCGGCCCACGCGGCTGCGGCACAGCCTGCCGAGGATTTGATGCAGGAAGGGCTGCGGTTGGAGAAAGAATTCAAGGTAAAAGAAGCGTTGCAAAAATTTGAGGCTGTGTTGGTGTTGCAGCCCCGGCATGCCGAAGCCCTCTGGCATGCCAGCCGAATGTACTCCAACGTGGGGGGCCACCTGAAAGAGAAAAGCCAAAAGCGGGTGTTCTATGAAAAAGCCAAAGCGGCAGCCGTCCAATCCATCCACGTCAATCCCGCCTCGATAGACGCGCGCTTCAGCCACATCATTTCACTGGGCCTCATGGCCGAGATCGCCTCCAACCCGCGCGAAAAAATCCGCGATGCGAAAATCATCCGCGAAGAAGCCGAGGCCATCGTGAAGCTGGACTCCGCCTACGCGCCCGCCTATTTTGTGTTGGGCAAATGGCATTACGAGTTGGCCAAACTCAGTTGGATAGAACAGATGGCGTGCGATTTGCTTTTTGGCGGCCTGCCCGAAGATGTGTCCATGGAAAAAGCCGCGCGCCACTTTCGCAGAGCCAGTGCGCTCGATGCCGACAACATCCTGTTTTTATATGGCGAAGCCTCGGTCTATGCGTACGAAGAAGACTATGGACAAGCCAAAAAACTGCTGGAGCGCGCCCTCGCACTGGCCCCGCGCGAGCCGGACGATATCCTACGCAAGGAAAAGTGCCAGGCCTTGTACCAGCAGGTGCTAAAAGAATCCTGACACCCCCGCGGCCAAGGGTATGTGAAAAAATAGATACGTTTGCACATGCTATTGGCGATCGACATTGGCAACAGCGATGTAACGCTGGGCCTGTGGGCAGACGAAGCGTGGAAACACGTATGGCGGGTGCCCTCCAAACCCGAACTTCCCGAATTGTTTTTTGGCGTGCGTGTGCGCGATTACTTTTTGGAGTCGGGGGCGAACATCGAAGCCGTGCAGCACATTGTGTTGAGCAGCGTGGTACCCCGCCTGACCGAGAAGCTAAAGTCCGTGGTGCGAAACTTGTTTGGCAAAGAGGCCATCGTGCTGGGGCCGGGGGTGTATGACGCGCTGCCCATCGACATTCTCAATCCCTATGAAATTGGCTCGGACTTGGTGGCCAATGCGCTGGCCGCGCACCAAAAATACAGATGCCCCTGCATTGTGGTGGACTTCGGTACCGCGCTCACGTTCACGACCCTTTCGGGTGAAGGCAAGATCATCGGGGTGTCTATCACCCCCGGGTTGAAAACCGCCATCCGCGCACTTTCGCAAAACACGGCCCGCCTTTTTGATGTGCCCTTGGAAATGCCCTCCTCAGCGTTGGGGAAAAACACCATCACGGCCATTCAGTCGGGCATCTTGTTTGGCTATGAAGGCCTGGTTAAAAACATGGTGGGTCGCTTGCGCCAAGAAGTGGGCGAAAACGTGCCGGCCATCGCCACAGGCGGCCTCTCGTCCATCATCACTCCGCTGAACGGATTTTTTACCGCCCTCGAACCGCACTTAACCCTTGATGGCCTGCGCCTGGTGACACAGTTCTATCCTGCCAAGCATTGACGCCAACATTAATAAAGCTCTAATAACGCCCTCCACTCGTGGAACGATGGTGCCGCTGATGATGTCATGGTATGACCGGCTGCCTCACAGATGTTTTCTTTGTTTTGTCTGGCGCATAGCAGACAGTCTATTCCGCGTTCAACATACGGTTGATCATTGGATAGGTTTAGGTTGAGAGGCCTGGCTGGGGAGCCGGGCCTCACTTTTTGATAGCCCGGCCAAGTGTCTTGGCATACACCCTTCAATGTCTTTTGCCGTTCTCTCCCTAGCTTTGCCCATTGCTTCTTTCTCCATGCGCTACAACACCACCGAACTCAATCACCTGTTGCGTCACCGAAGATCCATCTATCCGCGCGACTACACGGGTGAGCCCGTGCCCGACTCCGTCATTGAACAGATGGTGGAAAATGCCAACTGGGCACCCACCCACAAACTGACGGAGCCGTGGCGCTTTACCGTGTTTACAGGCGCAGGGTTGCAAGCGCTGGCCGCCTTTCAAAGCGAATGCTACCGCCACGTAACCACCGCCAACCAAACGTTTCAGGCCGATCTTTTTGACGCCTTGCGCACCAAGCCCCTGTTTTCCTCGCACATCATCGCCATCGGTATGAAGCGCGACCCGAAGAAGTCCGTGCCCGAGTGGGAAGAACTGGGAGCCGTCTTTTGCGCCATCCAAAACATGATGCTCACGGCTGCCGCCCACGGGGTGGGTTCGTACCTGAGCACGGGGGGCATCACGCAGTTTGCCGAGGCAAAACCTTTTTTTGATTTGGGTGAAGAAGACAAGCTCTGTGGGTTCTTGCACGTGGGCATGCCCAAGGGGCCCGTGAACGACAGCCGCAGGCGGCCGGTGCAAGACAAAGTGGTGTGGAGGCGGTAAGGCGGCCGCAGCCCCCTCGGCCGCTTTGCTATCCACTGCTTCTTCCAGAGTAGGGTATCGTTTGCCGAAATTCTGCGCGCCTCGGCATCACCTTATTTCCTCCGATAAACAACTCTGCTCTTTGCATTGCAAAAACTAACGCAGACCTTCGCGGCCATGAAAGTTGCCTTCTTTGTTTGTTGGGCCGCGGCCGTGTTGGCCGGTTGCCAACGGCCCGTGGCCGAAGCCGACAGCCCGTTTCGCGAAGGGGTGGCCCTGGGAAAGGTATCCCGAAAGCTGGACGAGGCCTCCGGCCTCACGGCCAGTCGCGCCAACCCCGGCCTGCTGTGGGCGCACAACGACAGCGGCAACAAAGCCGAACTCTACCTCATAGACACCACCGGCCGCATCCAAATGACCTGCGTCCTCAAGGGCATCCGCAACCGCGATTGGGAGGACATCGCCATCGGCCATGGCCCGGGAGCCGACTCACTGGCAACGTATGTGTACGTGGCCGACATTGGTGACAACCTGGGCCACTATCCGCTCAAAATGATCTACCGCTTCAAAGAACCCGCTTTCGATACCTCCGAAAAAAACATCACCGATATAGACACGCTTTTCATTCGGTTGGATGACGGCCCGCGCGACACCGAAGCACTCATGATTGATCCCGTCCACCACGCCATGTATTTGTTGTCCAAACGCGAAGACTCCGTTCACTTTTACAAGATCGACTATCCCTTTGTTAGCGATACGCTGACGGCCCGCTTTCGCGTGAAGCTGCCCTTCACCATGATCACCGCGGCTGACATCTCGCCCGATGGAACCGAAGTGGTCATCAAAGACTATGAGCACATCTACTACTGGAAACGCGAAGCTTTTGGGCCGATCAGCAAACTGTTGCAGACCCCGCACCGACAGGTACGCTATGAGCCCGAGGCGCAAGGCGAGGCCATTTGTTTTTCGCTGGATGGCACGGCTTTGTTTACGTTGAGTGAAACCACCCGGGAACAGCGCGCGGCTTTGATACGCTACCCGCGCAAGTAATCCCTACGTGCCCGGCAGTTTGGTGCGTTCGTAAATGTCCGCCAGCGGAATGTGTAACTCCAATGAAGGCAAGGCCAACACGTCTGCTGGCAGGCGGTACTCTTCTAACTCCCAGTGGCCTCCACGGTTGAGGCGAAAGACCTCGATCGTCACCGATTCGGAATCCACCAACACATACTCACGCAGGGTAGGAATGGTGCGGTACAACTTGAACTTGCCGCCCCGGTCATAGTCTTTGGTCGATTCGGAAAGTATTTCGATCAACACCGTGGGGAGCGTAGCCGTGTCGGCATCCTCACGCGAGGGAACAATGTCACCGCAAATGACGGAGATGTCCGGATACGTGAACAGGCCATTCTGTGGGATGTGAATGCGCAGGTCGCTGCCATACGGTTGGCAAGGCTTACCTTTCAGACGACTAAAAAGCGCGGCAAAAAGATTGCTGAAAATGACATTGTGCCGTGCGCTGGCGCCTGCCATGGCAAATACTTCTCCTTGAAAAAACTCATGTTTTTCAAGCGATGCCTTTTCAAACGCCAGGTACTCGGCCACTGACAGCGTTCGTTTGCCATACACAGGCACGGGTTCGCGCGCGATTGGGGGATGGAGTGGAGAAAGCACGAAGTAAAAATACAAATTTCTCCCGCGTTTGCCGCTGCTGTGCTTCGGCCTTTGGGCAACCTGTTTCTCTTTCTATCTTTCCCCCGAAACCCTTTTTCATGATCCGTCTTCTGTCCTCACTCGCCTTGTGCGGCCTGCTGCTGTCGGCCCACGCACAGAAAAAATCACCCGCCTCCCCCACGCATGCGGCCGCCCCGGAGTGGACGCAGTTTCAGGCGCTGAAGTTTCGCAACATCGGCCCCGCCCGCGGGGGTCGCTCCACGGCCGTGGCCGGCATTGCCTCACAGCCGCACACCTTTTTCATGGGCGCCACGGGCGGGGGCGTCTGGCGCACCGATGACGGAGGCAACAGCTGGACCAACATCACCGATGGATTTATCAGCGTAGGCTCCATTGGCTCGATGCCAATGTCATTTATGTGGGAACCGGCTCCGCAGATCCGCGCGGAAACGTGTCCATCGGCAAGGGGTTGTATAAATCGACCGATGGCGGCAAAACCTGGGCGTTGATGGGACTGGAAAAAGGAGGTCAGATCGCCACCGTGGATGTGCATCCCCAAAACGCGGAGATGGTGTTTGCGGCCGTGTTGGGCAATCCGTTCGGCCCCAACCCCGAGCGGGGCGTGTACCGCAGCAGCGATGGCGGCAAATCCTGGACGCGTAAACTCTTCGTCAGCGACCAAACCGGTGCCATGGACGTGGTGATTGATCCCAGCAACCCACGCATCGTTTATGCCGCATTCTGGCAAGTGCAGCGCAAACCCTGGACGCTGATTGACGGTGGCCCCGAAGGAGGCGTGTACCGCTCGGCCGATGGCGGAGAAACCTGGAAAAAACTAGAAGGCGGTTTGCCCACCGGCATCCTCGGCAAAATCAGCGTGGCGGTGTCGCCAGTAAAGGGCGAGCGTGTGTGGGTACTGCTCGAAACACCCGACAATGAAAAAGGTGGCCTCTACCGAAGCGATGATGGCGGCACGAGCTTTCAGCGCATCAATGGCGACCGCGAG
>JALONI010000072.1 GCA_025455015.1 Cyclobacteriaceae bacterium
CGACCTACGTTTTCAAAAAAAGACACGAAATGACGGACTTGGCCCGCACCGTGTTGCCAATTTGGCAACCTACTTCCAACGGAATTTGAAAAACAAGAGTGTGAGCGACAGCACCAGCGTAACCGCATTGGCGAGGATCACGGGCACATCACCGATCAAAAAAACATAGGCCAGCCACAGCGCGATGCCCAATGAAAAAATCAAAAACATGCCGAGCGAGAGGTCTTTGGCCGAGCGGCTTTTCCACGTCTTGATCACCTGCGGCAAAAAAGAAATGGTGGTAAGGGTGCCCGCCAGGATGCCGAGCCATTGGTAGGAGTTCATCGGTCAGTGAGGTGTTTTTTTTATTTCCCGTTGGCGCATGGGCATTTGATCGATGAGCTGCCAAAGCTGGTGGGGGCGCACCGGAGTAAGGCTGCGGAATTTCTCGCCACCGTCTTTTCCGATCAACAGCACACAAAACTGATCACTGGCAATGCGGTATTGCCGATACAGCGCAGGCGTGCCGCGCTCGATGACTACCTCGCGTTCACGTGCGGGAAGCGAATCCTGCGAAAGCAAAAGCCACTGCGTGCGGGCGGGTTCGCGGGCAGTGTCTCCGAACACAATCACCCTGCGTGCGAGAGACGGCTGATCCGCCATCGCCCAAAGCAAAATTGCCAGTTTCCACATGCCCGGCAAAGGTAGGCAAACCGCGGGCACTAAATATCCGCCCGCTTCAACTTCAGGTAGCTGAAGTAGTTGAAGGCCGCGCTCCAAACCAGTGCGATCGCTACTGAGCCCACCGTCACATAGTCGCGGATGGCCATAAATTACTGAGCCCACCGTCACATAGTCGCGGATGGCCATAAATGTGTAGCGCGCCAGCGGCATGGGCACCAAGTTAGAGATGGACTCCAGCGGAAAAAAGGGAATCAAGCCCGGCACGTAGTCGTTGATGTTTTCCTTGATGATCAACTCAATGAGGGCCGCATTCAGCAATAAAATGATGGTGAGCCCCGACCGCTGGATGAGCATGCCCAACATGAGTGCGAACGAGAGATAGGCAAAGACCTCGAGAAAGTAGGCCGGAAAAAAGCCGATGCCGGTGAGCCCATAAGGAAACTCGTACGTGGGTGAATAGATAAGCCCTGCCACCAGTGCAATGAGAAACACCGCCAGCATGCTGAGCAGACTCAATACCCCGTTCATGAGCAGCTTGGAGCACAAGAACTCTTCGCGGCTAAGGCCATCAATGATATTTTGGCGGATGGTGCGGTAGGAAAATTCGTTGGTGATGGATACCACAACCATGATGGCCAATCCGATTTTCAACAGCCCCGCAGCCCACGCCAGGTTTTGCCAGATATCGGGGAAGTGATACAGCGGCACACGGTTGATGTTGATGTTGGCGCCAAACTCCACACTTTTGCTGTGGAGCCATTTTAAAAATTCCATGCCGCTGGCGGCACTCACAATCAACATAAAAAAATACAGCCCGCAAATCACCCAAAAGGTGCGGTAGGCCGCCATTTTTTTCCACTCAATGGATAGAAGGTGCAGCATGACTTTCGGCTAAGATTTCGAGAAACTGTTTTTCCAATGATTTTTTGCGCGTGGCCAGGTGCGAGGCCGTAATGCCCTTTTCAAACAGAAACCGGTTGAGGTCGTGGGCCTGAAACCCCTCTTTCATCATGACGGAATAAAACGCCTGCTCGCGCTTGATGTTCGCACTGCCGGCAAACTCCTGCAGCAAAACGGCCAGGTCATCGTGGTAGGCCTGCACTTCTACAATCTCCTCCCCCTTGCCGACCTCATCCACCGGGCCCACGTGGCGCAAATGGCCTTTTTGCAGTACGGCAAAATGGGTACATACCTTCTGCACTTCATCCAGCAGGTGGCTGGCCAAGATGATGGTCTTACCATCGGCCGCTATGCGTTTGATGATTTCGCGTATCTCGGCAATGCCCATGGGGTCCAGCCCATTGGTGGGCTCGTCCAAAATCAAAATGATAGGGTCGTTGAGCAGGGCGGAGGCTATCGCCAATCGTTGCTTCATCCCCAGCGAGTAGGTTTTGTATCTATCATGCTCGCGGCCGGTCAGCTCCACCATTTCCAATACCGTGGGGATGCGCGCGGGATCGCACTGCTTGATGGCCGCATTCACCTCCAGGTTTCGCTGCCCGCTCAGGTATGGATAGAAGATGGGATGCTCCAGCACGGCCCCGATTTTTTGGCGGGTGAGGTGAGACGGAGGCTGGCCAAACCATGAAAAGCTGCCGCTGGTGGGGTTGGTTACGCCCATGAGCATGCCCAGGGTGGTGGTTTTGCCGCTGCCGTTGGGGCCCAGCATGCCAAACACCTGGCCGCGCGCCACCTCCAACGAAAGCTCATAGACGGCCGTGAGCTTGCCAAACCGCTTGGTGAGCCGGTCGATTTGTAGTACTTTTTCCAAGGTGAGGGGGTTAGTCTACACTTTTTGTGAACTCCTTTATTTTCTTTCCGATGTCGGAGCTATCGTCCAACGCATTGAAGAGCGAAGCCGCTTTGTTGATGGCCACTTTACCCAAGATATCCAACACGTACAGATTGGTGGAATCATTGACGAGGATGACCGTGCCCTTGACATCGCCCTTTACCTCGCGGATATACACGTCAAAACTTTTGCCCTCATGCCGGCTGGTCATCATCTCCTCGTAATTTTCGCTGCGGTAGTCTGACAAAATCCTTTTGTATTCGGTGGCCGAAAACTGCTGACCCTTATCAATCATCAAAAAACGCATTTTCTCTACGTCTTTGATCAGTGCGTCAAAGTCTTTGTCTTCTTTTTGATTGAGCATGCGCAACGTGTTCTTGTAGAAATACAGGTTCAACGATTCACCAAAGCGCTTGCTCAGCTTCTCGGTGGTTTGTGTTTGGGCGTGGGCCGGGGTGGCGAGGATCGCCAGCAGCCACAACATCAGGGCGGAAACGGTAGTCAGTTGCATGGGCTATTGGTTGTGGGTGGTTACCTGCGCTTCCTTGAGCAGGGCCGGGTCAAGGTAGCCTTTGAGTTCTATCGCCACCACTTCGTCCGGCTGTTCAATCAACACAAAATATCGGTTCCACTTGCCATCCGAACGCATGTGGAAATAGACGTGATCGCCTTGGTCGCGGATGGTGGCCAGTTCCTCAAATCCGTCCTGGGTCAACAGGCGTGTAAAGTGGCGTGTTGACTTGAACTGTGTTTTCCACAGCTCTGCGGGGATGGTCATCAACCGCACATGCTTTACGTCTTGCATGGCCTTGCGCAATACTCGGTCCTCCTCGCCCATAAAGCCTACGAACAGGCGACACCAGAATCCGCTTACGCTGAAGCTATACACATCGTGTTGGCGTACAAACCGGTTGCGCAGTTGCTCGTACGATTCGCTTTGTGCGCGCGTCACGCCCGCAGTGAGCACGAGTAAAAAAAACGGAATAATCTTCATGAGCGTGGGGTTGAGAGGTTGTACGAAAAAGAAAGCAGCAGGATACGGAGAAGGTCAATTATTTTTCCGGCTGCTGCCGAATCAATTCTTTTTGTCTTTCATTTTCTCAAGTTGCTGCAAGCCCTCAATGTCCATCTTCCGTCCGAGCTTCGACACTTGCTTGAGGTCTATCTCGCCAAAGAGGCTCATGACCATAAACTCTTCGTTGCCCCCCATAACCATTACCAGTTCGCTGATTTTGCCGGGCGAAAGTTCTTTGATAAAGAATTTGAAGTCTTGGTCTTTGTCGCGCACGCTCATCAACTCTTCGTAGTCCTTGGTGGGGATCATTCCCATCGCTTCCTTGTACAACTCGCGCGAGTTACGGGCGTTTTCTTTGGCCAGGATGCGCAAGCCCTTCAGTTTGCTGATGGCATTGAGTATTTCCTGGTCTTCTTGGCTCTCCATTTCCATGTTGGTGAACAGGCTGAACATTTTGCTGCTCACCGTTACCTGGCTGAAGGTGTCATCATTTTGATACTTACTGAAAAACTTGGAGATGGCATCGCCTTGGGCCTGTGCGGCAAACGAGGCGAGGGTAAAAACGGTGATGATGATATTTTTCATATGCTTTAAAAGGGTAATTCGTACATTAAATGGTTGCTTCTTCTTTCTTGTCTTTTCCTTGAATTTTTTCTTCGGCTTGGTTAAACAGTTTAATCTTGCTGGTCTCTTTCTGCCCGCGGTTGAATCCTTTCGAAATCATCAGGAGGGCTTTTTTGGTTTCTTCGAACGCCAACTTGGGATCTGAGTAGGTGTCGGTCACTTCTTCGGGGTAGGAGGCTCGGATTTCCTGCCGCACAAAATACCCGGCTACGATCACCACTGCGATTCCCGCAGCCATGCGCGCGGCATTGAACGTCCACCACACCACCTTGCCCCTCGGCTTTTTCCGGAGTTGGTCACTCACCTGTTTGTCAAACACTACATCGGTAATGTGTTTGCTTTTTTGTTCGTGCAGGTACCGGAACAATGGGGCGGCTTCGCGGAGCGGCTCGGCCACCTCGCCCTGGGCGAAGTAGTCTTTGAGTTGTTGCTCTTCCTCCAGCGAAGTCTCGCAGTTCCAATACTTCTCCAGCAACGCTTCGATGTGCTTAGAGTCCATAGGCATTCAGTTTCATCAGTTTCGCTTTGATGGCATTGCGGGCGCGGAACAGGCTCACTTTTACCTGATTCATGTCCAGCTCCAGAATGTCACAAATCTCGTGATAGCTATACCCTTCCACATCGCGGAGGTGTATGACCTGCCGCTGCTTTTCAGGCAGGGTGGCCATCAGTTGGTTGATGCGCTGCATACTTTCCTGTCGTTCGGTCGTTTCATGCGGTGTCCCGTTTTGGTCGTGAACCTCGAGGTTTTCGGAGAGGGGGCCGGTGGCCCTGCGTTGGGTGAGCCGGAGGCGATCCAGCGAGAGGTTTTTGGTGATGCGCATACACCAAGCCTCCCAGTTTTGTACCTCCTCTGCTTTCCCTTGATCGCGCCACACGCGTATGAGCACTTCCTGCACCACGTCTTTGGCTTCCTCTTCGTTGGCCAGCAGCCTCAGCGCAAAGCGGTAAAGCTTGTTTTTGGCCGGCAGAACCTGGGTTTCAAAGAATTCGAGATCCATCGTTTCAAAGGCAAGACGGGCCCAAGGGTAGTTTGTTACAGGCGTTTCAAAAGTTTTTACGGGTAGCAGCGCAAGATAATGGCCCGCGAACTCTTTACGCGGCTGAAGTATTGCCTATATTCGCTACCATGACCGAGCCCGATCAAAAAATTGTGGTCTTTGCCGCCTACGATACCGCTGTGCAGGCCAACCTGGCCAAGACCAAACTGGACGCCTATGGGGTGCCGTGCTTTCTTTCTGGCGAGAACTTTAACAGCCTCTACCCCTTCCGAAACGAACTCTTTGCCGGGGTGCAACTGCACATCTTTGAAGCGGATTGGGACCGGGTGCGCGAAATACTGGAAACGGAAAACTAGCTCTCCGCTGTCAGCCGTGGGCCCCGTTACGTGGCCACCAGCCGGTCTAATTCTTGACTACGGTAAACTCCACCCGCCTGTTGTTGGCGCGGCCTTCTTCCGTGTCGTTAGTGTCAATGGGGCGGCTTTCGCCATAACCCTGCGCGGTGATGCGGCTGGCGTCAATGCCTTGGCTGACGATGTAGTCGACCACCGACTGCGACCGGCCCTGCGACAGATTCAAATTATAAGTATCCGACCCCTTGCTGTCAGTATGCCCGGCAATCTCCACTTCCACGCGGGGGTTTTGCTGCAGAAATTCCACCACCTTATTCAACTCGGTGAATGACTCGGGCTTTAAGGTGGTGCGGTCAAAATCAAAATAAATGTTTTTGAGAACAATGGTGAGGCCCACTTCAATGGGCGCCAGATACACATCTTTGACAATGGGTGTTACCTCGGGGTTGTTCACCTCCACGCTGTCTGTGCCATTCAAGTATCCCTCGGCTGTGGCCGAGATGCGGTACCAGCCCAGCGAGGGGATATCAGCTTGGTAAGTGCCGCGGGCCAGCCTGGCGTCCAGGGAGGTACCATTGCTTCTCATCACCAGGGAGGCCTTTGCCCCCGGGATGACTTCGTTTGTCTTTTTATCGCGCACGGCCCCGTTCAGCACAAGCTTTTTGGCAATGGGCGTCATGGGTATGTTCACCACCACGGTCGTGTCGTTGTTTACTTTGGGCATGGTAAAGTTCTGATCGAAGGGCAGGTAGCCCGAGGCCTTGGATAGAATGTGATATTCCTTTATCTCGGGCAATTTCGTTTCAAATTGGCCTTGCTTGTTAGACGTAAATCCGCTGGGCGTTTTGTCTTTCAGTGCCAAGACTACCTCTGCCACCATGGGCTGCTGGGTTTTTTGGTCAAAAACATTTCCCTTCAAGGTGATGGTGACGGTGCGGGGCTTTAACAGAAACAGATCAAAGTTGCCCCCCTCGGCACGCGAGTTCATGCGGGCGGTAAATATGTTGCCGTGGGTGTCAATCGAAAAATAAGCGTCTTTCACGCCCGTGTTGATGCGGTTACCCAAATTCACCGGATCCGACCAAGTGGTCCAGGTGTCATCCAATCGCGTGGCTTTGAAAATGTCGGTGTTGCCCACCTTGTCTTTGGATGGCCGATCACTGGCAAAGAACACGGTTTTTTGATCGGGGCCGATGAACAGTGCATAGTCATCGTAATCGGAGCTGAGCTTGAGTTTGGAGGGCCGCGTCCAGTCACCGCCCTTTTTGCTGGAGATGTAGAAGTCGCTGTAGCGCGAGCCGGCCACCTCAGAAAAATACATGAGCAGGTGATTTCCATCGGCCGAAAGGCAGCCGCCATAAAACACGCCTTTATTCATTTTCTCAAACTCGGGGATTTTGATCTCCGTCCAACTGGCCCCGTTGGGGCTGACCAACGAAAAGCCCACTGCGTTTTTGGCCCGTCCCCCGCGGATGAACAAGTTGCCGTCCGGCAGAATGTTGAACACCTGGTTGTAGCGATTTTGATTGAAAGGCGCGCCCAGGTGCTTGGCTTGTGTCCACTCCCCTTTTTCGTCTTGGCTGGTTACCCAAATATCCTGGCTGTTGTCGCGGCCATAGGTGTTTTCCGGATGGTTGAAGATGAAGTAGTAAATCTGTTTGCCATCGTTGGAGATCACGGGCGAAACATCATCAAACGTGGTATTCACTTTGGCGGTGCTCATGCGCACCAGTTCATAGCGCGGGCTGATTTCCTGTGCACCCAGTGGGCCGGCCCCTACCAGCCATGCGACTGCGTAAAATACGTTCTTCATACTTCTTGGTTAACTTTCCTTTGATCCGTGCGAACGCGCCAGCCGCACCGTTAGGCCACCGCGGGAATACTGAAAAAACCGCGGCCGCTCATGGCGATCGCCAAAACGATGATGGCCAACGCCATGGTATTGAACAGAAACAACCGCTTGTGTTTGGCTGCTGCCTCCGCCATCCGCTTGGCGGTGCTTCGGGCCACGGTAATCAATACGATGGCGATGAGCATCAGTGAAATATGTTCCACCGCCCAATAACGCAGGCCCGCATCCTTCATCGTCATTTCATTGAATTGCACAAAGGGGCTTTTCACATACAGTACCAAGCCCACCACCCCTTGAATGTGCGAGAGGATGAGTAAAATCAAGCTGAGTTTATCATCCACCGGGGTGAAGGGCTTTTTACCCTGCCATCCGGCCAGGGCTTTGACGATGACGGCCAGCAAGAGGGCCAATACCAAATAGCGAAGCGAAGAATGCGTGTGAACGAGACCCGTGTACATACCTTTGAATTTTAGCGCAAATTACACGTTTATAGCACAGGAACGAAGCGTCATTTGACCCCGAAAACGGGGGTTTTGCCGACCTCGAAAATACCGTGGCTATTCCGGGCCTCTCTTTGTACTTTCGCGCGTCTCCCGATCGGTTTCCTAAATCAAAAATAAAGAGCGTATGAAAAAAGTATTGTGTATCCTGGTGTGGTGTGGGCTTGCGCTGGGTGGCCGGGCCCAGGAGGCGCTGGTGTATCAACGCCCGCCCGAAGAAATTGCCCAATTGGTAGAGGCTACTTCCACCCCAGCCGTGGTGCTGTCGCCCGACAAGAGTGTGATGGCGTTGCTGGACAGGTCTGACTATCCCACCATTGAAGAGCTATCGCGGCCCGAGTTGCGCATAGCCGGGTTGCGCGTAAATCCTGACAATTTTGGCCCCAGCCGTGGCAGCTATTTTGTAGGTGTCAAATTCAAAAACGTAAAAGACGGGAAAGAGTATACCGTGCGCGGCCTGCCCGCCCCGCTACAGATCAGCAACGCCTCCTTCTCGCCCGACAGCAAAAAGCTGGCATGGCTTCAGACCTATCCGGACCGCCTTGAGGCGTGGGTCATTGACCTGACCGGTTTCACGGCTAAAAGAATATCGACCCGAAAAATCAATGCCACGCTCGGCAACCCCCTGAGCTGGCTGTCGGATTCAAATACCTTGTTGCTGCTGACCGTGGCCAACACCGGAAGCCTGCCGCCCAAGTCGCGTGTGCCGGTAGGCCCGGTAGTAGAGGAAAACCTGGGCAAGCGCGCACCCTCCCGCACCTATCAAGACTTGCTGAAGAACCCGTATGATGAGTCTGTTTTTGATTTCATCTGCACCAGCCAGTTGATCTCGGCCACGTTGGCGGGCGAAGAGACGCTGCTCGGGAGCCCCGCGGTGTACAACGCGCAAAACCCCTCGCCCGATGGTTCGCTCATCTTGACACGCACCGTGCAACGACCTTACTCCTACCTGGTGCCCGTCAACCTGTTTCCGCAACAAGTAACCGTCATCGACAGGCAAGGAAAGGTAGTCAAGCGCATGGCCGACATTCCCTTGGCCGACAACATTCCCCTGGGCTTTAGTGCCACCCTCAAAGGGCCACGCGGCCACGCGTGGCGTACCGATGCCGCAGCCACGCTGTACTGGGCCGAAGCCCAAGACGGTGGCGACCCCAAGGTGAAGACTGACGTGCGCGACAAAGTGTTTGTCTCCGCGGCTCCGTTTACGCAAACCACGGAGTTGGTGAGTTTGCCGCTGCGCTATGGCGGTATCACTTGGGGCAACAACCAATTGGCCTGGGTGTATGAAAATTGGTGGGCCGATCGCAAGGAGCGTACCTATCAAATCAACCCTTCGGTACCGGGCACCAAAAAGGTGGTGTTTGACCGATCGTCTGAAGACGCTTATACCGACCCGGGCAACGTGCTCACTACCGCCAACAGCTTTGGCCGTCCGGTGATCCAGGTCAATGCCGACAACTCTGTGTACCTGACCGGTTTGGGATCGTCTCCCGAAGGCGACCGACCTTTTTTGGATAAGATGGATTTGAAAACAAACAAAGTGACGAGGCTGTGGCGCAGCGAGACTCCGTATTTTGAGTATGTGGTAAGCGTATTGCCCGGCAAAAAAGTGACCTTCATCACCTCGCGCGAGTCGGCAACGGAAAACCCCAACTATCATTTGCGGACGTTGGGTGCCAAAACCAGCACCCAACTCACCGCCTTTCCGCACCCGTATCCGCAAATCAAAGACGTCAAAAAGCAAGTGCTCAAATACAAACGCGAGGATGGCGTGGAACTGACAGCCGATTTGTACGTGCCGGCCAACTACAAAAAAGAAGACGGCCCCTTGCCCGCCTTTTTCTGGGCTTACCCCGAAGAGTTCAAGTCGAAGGCAAACGCGGGCCAGGTAAAAGGTTCGCCCCACACCTTTACCCGGTTGAACTGGGGCACCCCCATTTACTGGGTTACGCGTGGTTACGCCATTCTTGACAATGCCTCGATTCCCATTGTGGGCGAAGGGGATCAAGAGCCCAACGACACGTATGTACAACAGTTGGTGGCCAGCGCCAAAGCAGCAATTGACTATGGTGCCAGTTTGGGTGTGGTAGACCCTAAGCGCGTGGCGGCCGGTGGCCACAGCTATGGGGCCTTTATGACCGGCAATCTGTTGGCGCATAGCGATTTGTTTGCCGCGGGCATCGCGCGGAGCGGAGCCTACAACCGCACGCTTACGCCCTTTGGGTTTCAGGCCGAAGAGCGTACGTACTGGCAGGCGCCTACGGTTTATTTTGACATGTCCCCTTTTTCGTTTGCCGATAAACTGAAAGAACCGATTTTGATGATCCACGGAGAAGCCGACAACAACTCGGGCACCTTTCCGATTCAGAGCGAGCGGTTTTACAACGCCATCAAAGGGCATGGCGGCACCGCGCGCTTTGTCTTGTTGCCCTATGAGAGCCACGGCTACCGCGCCAAGGAATCGGTACTGCACATGTTGTGGGAGATGGACCAGTGGTTGGAGAAGTATGTGAAGAACGCCAATGGCCCGCGGGCGGGCATCAAATAACGGTGGTAATCCACGCTCACAAAAGGCCACCCATTGAGGGTGGCCTTTTTTCTGACGGGCCTTGGGCCCACGCAACGGGCATCGATGGCTGACCATCGCCTGCCAGACGGCCGGTTAGACAATTTTTCGTTTTCTTTGGGCCCGTGAAAATCAAACTGATTCTTTTGCTATACGTAGTCACCCTTGGGGTGGCCTGTGCCCAGCATGACACCGTGCGGGTGGGTGCCTACGTCATCAGTGTGCATGATATCAACTTCCGCGAAAAGGAATTTACGATCCGCTTCTGGCTCTGGTTCCAGTACCGCAATCCGGAATTCGACTTTACCAAACAACTGGACATCCCCAACGCCAAATCCATCGAAGCGCCCGAAGTGATCACGGACAGCCTGAACGGTAAAGCCTGGGTGATCATGAAAATGAAGTGCACCATGAAGCAAAACTGGGACGTGCAGGATTTTCCGTTTGACGAGCAGCACCTGAAGGTACAAATTGAAAACACGCTGTTTGACAACCGCAGTCTTGTTTTTGAACCCGACACCCGCGGTACTCAGTTTGACTACAAAGAAGCCATTGACGGCTGGCGGGTGAAAAACTTCCGCGTGCACACGGGCACCAACGATTATGAGAGCGGCTTTGGCGACCCCGCGCCTGAGCGTCAACTACAGAACTTCTCCACCTTCCTGATCGAAATGAACATTGAGCGAAACGCCTGGGGCCTGTTTGCCAAGATCTTTCTGGGCATGTACATCGCCTTTTTAATTTCCATGATCAGCTTTACGCCCCACCCCTCCGAAATGGAGCCGCGCTTTGGGTTACCCGTGGGTGGCTTGTTTGCTGCGGTGGGAAACAAATACATCATCGACTCGCTGCTGCCCGAGTCGTCTTCGTTTACGTTGGTGGATACCCTGCACGCCTTGACCTTCATCGCCATCTTTGGCATTTTGCTGGTGTCGGCCTTGGCCCTGCAACTCTATGACAAAGGGGAAAAAGAGAAATCCGAAGCCTTGAACCGCCAGGGTGCGCGCCTGGTGGCCACGTTATACTTCGCCTGTAACCTGATTTTTGTGCTGCTGGCTATCTGGTAGCGATGAGTTGTTTTCATAACACCCACCGTATGGTTACACGCGGTTTTTGGAGTCTATCACAATCGTCACGGGCCCATCGTTGATGAGCGACACCTTCATGTCGGCTCCAAACTGACCCGTTTGCACGGCCTTGCCCAACGCGCCCGCCACCGAAGCACCAAACGCCTCGTACAAGGGGATGGCCACCTCGGGCCGGGCCGCCTTGATGTACGAGGGGCGGTTGCCCTTCTTGGTGCAGGCCTGCAGCGTAAATTGACTAACAATCAACACTTCGCCCGCTACGTCTTTGACGCTCACGTTCATGATACCCGCTTCGTCATTGAAGATACGCAGGTTGACGATCTTGGCGGCCAGCCAGGTGATGTCTTCCTGAGCGTCTGCCTCTTCCATGCCCACCAGCACCAACAGCCCGTGGCCAATAGCCGAAAAAATCGATCCCGAAATGCTGACAGACGCCTGACTAACCCGTTGTATGACCACCACCATATGACGTTCACTTATCGATTCCAACAAAAAATTACTTGGGCTGCGGTTGAAATTCTAAGGGCAACAGCGTGGCTATTTTTTCCGACCACGACCAATAGTTTTCCATGAAGATAGACCGAACGTCTTCATAGTATCCGTTGTCATAGATGCGAATCGGTTCAAACACGTGCACAATGGAGCGTTGTTGGGTGCGCTTATCCGGGCGCCCCACCATGACGGCATAGCCGGGTTCTTCCATCTCCTTGTACCGCACTTGTAACAGGCCACGGAAATTGATCGGGCCATTTGCCGTGGCGGAAAACTCTTTGCCGGTGAGCGACTCATTTACCACGCTATCAATTTCCTTGGGCAAGGCGCGCAGTTGAACGTAGTAGCTTAAACTATCGCCATTCACTACCCGGGGTTTTTCCATCGGCCCTGCGGTGCCCGTAGAAATCGTGACCATGTCGCCCTTCTTGCGGAGCGCATGGATGCGGCTATCCAAAAACGCATCGGATGGTCTGTCTTTGTTGGGAATGCGGTAGAGTCGGGATACGCGGAAGTCGTTTTCTTTCCACGCTTGCTGTTGCCAGGCACGCATAAAATGGTTGAGTGACCCATAAAAAGCGCGGTCGCGTTCGCGCAGCCATCGCTTTCGCTCACGTTCATTTTTGGGTTCCATCTCCTCAAACTGCGGCAGCCCAAAAATCGTGAACAGCCCCGGCCGCCCTTGGTATTCAAAGTGATGCAAGTGGTATTTGATACGATAGCCCATGGCATTGTTTTCCACGATGATGGGCTCGCGCGCATGCGCCACCAGCACGGCATCGCGTGGATCAAAATACAGAAATATCGATTTCGGATTTTTGATTTCGCAGGCCGCAGCATTTTTGGAGACGCCCAGAAAATGATGCTTGAAGCTCTGGTAGTTTCGCTTCCAGTTCAGCGTGTCGGGTTTAACGAGCACTTCGCTCAACACCTTTGCCTCCTGTACCAACGGTTGATTCGCTACCACACGCGTATTGCCCGAAAAAGTCACTGACTGCTGGGTCATCACGTACCCCACATAGGTGAAGGTAAGGTCGTATTTGCCAGACGGAAATCCGGAAAAGCGGTATTCGCCATTGCCATCGGTACTGGCCCCGAAGGAGGTATTGGCAAAAAACACGTTGACATACGGAAGGGGCTCATTGGTGAGCGAGTCCGTTACGCGCCCGGACACGACATTTTGCGCCACGGCCGTCCACGAAGTCGTGAAAAACAAGAATAGAAAATACAGGCTATGCCGATTGCATGTCGGCCGAGGGGTGAACGAACGTTCCATGCGAGGTAGAGTTTGCGTAGTTTAACGCAGCCCGCGCCACTTTGGCTGACTCAATGGCCTTGTATTTTGGGGGGATCAAAAAGCCGAACACCTTAAAAAACCATTTGGCCGCAGCCTCGCCCGACCGGTATTCCTGGCGCGGGCCCAACAACAGCGAGGGTTGCAGGACATGGAGCGTGGGAAAACCGATTTGCTTGATCGCCTCTTCGGCCTCGCCTTTGACCCGATTGTAAAAGACAGACGCGCGCGCATCGGCCCCCAGGGCAGACACCAGCACAAAACAAGTGGCGCCCCCCGCGTGGGTGGCCTTGGCCAAGTTCACGGGGTAGGTAAAATCCACCTCGCGAAATGCCTCTTTGGTTTTCACTTTGCGGATGGTGGTGCCCAGGCAACAAAACACATGGTCGCACGCCACGGCTTCGTCCCCCAGCGTTTTCCAGTCTACCACGCGTTGTTCTAATTTTGCATGCGTGATCGGCAACGGCTTTCGCACGAAGGCCAGTACACGCGCATAGCGCTCATCGCGGAGCAATAACGCCACCACTTGTTGGCCAATCAAGCCCGTGGCACCGGCCACCACGGCTGTTTTTCCCCTGCTCATGCGGGCAAAGATCGAATAAGTTCGGTCAACTCGTGTTGCAGGGCCATCGTTTTGTTGGCCGCATACCAGGCGTGCACTTTTTCTACCCATACCTCGTGCGGCTGGCCCGAGTCCTTCAACTGCCACACGAGATCCTGTGCTTCGCTGGGGCGTGGGCCCCACACGGCCAGGTCTTGGTGCGTTGCCGAATCTATGACCACCAAGCGGGGGATGGAGCGCGTGCCATGAAAAAGATAGCGATCCATGATGGCCGGGTGTTCATCGCGCAAAATCAATTTTAAGTCAATCCGTGGTTGTGCCTCGGCCATCTTGGCGATGACGGGCAGGTTTTGGGCCGCATCGCCACACCAGCCTTCGGTAATGACAAGCCAAACCGATGAGGCGGACAAGGCCATCAAAGCCGTGCGCAGTTCCTCGGTCAGCGTGACTTGCTTGTCCAGGCGGTTCATCCGCTGGATGTTCAGCCGCGCGTAGTGCACGAGCTCATCCGTTTGGGTAGGGCCCGTGGTTTTGTTTTGAGCCATCAGCCGGTCCAACTGTTGGCGATACGAAGTGTATGAATACGCTTGGTCGAAGACGTGTGGAGAGATGACGGAATGGTTCATGAGTGCCTAATCTGACCTCGATACAAAAAAACGCGGGCGAACGTTCACCGCCTTTAGAACGTTTGTTGGATTTCGTTTTTCAAACTGCCCATCGCCAAGGCAATCGGGTCCACTTTTTTCTCCAGCATTTGCTCAAATATTTTGCGCGACAGGTCAAGCGAAGTGGCCTCGGGCGGCAGGCTGCCTGCGGCTTCGTTGATGGTCATCACAATATCCTCTTTGGCACTTTTGATCTGACTCCACACCTCATCGCTCATGTACACTTGTTGCGAGGCATTGTGGTTGTATTCATTGCGGATTTCATCCAGCAGCATCTTTTGAAAATCGCGGGCCGAAAAGGCGGGGTTGGACAGGCGCATCAACAGGTTTTGCGGAGACATGCGTTCCAAAAACAACGTCATCCGTTCGTACGCTTGCAGCCGGGCCGGCAATATTGTCTCCAGGCTGCGCCCGCGCACTTCCAGCCGCCTCAACTCCACCTCCTTGTCAATTTGGGCACGCACCATCAAATAGGCGGCATATAAGACTACCCCCGCGGGAATCAGGATTTTAATCAAGTCGATAAACGCTTCCATGTGAACCAGTGTGGCTGCAAAGGTGTTTGAAATTTAGATAATTTTATGCCTTTGGCGGGGAGATGTTTGAACAATTAAAACCGGTGGGACTTACGCCCAAAGCCGCCCAAGAGGTGCGCAAAATCATGGAGGCCAAAAAGGTGCCCGAGGGCTATTGCCTGCGCGTAGGCGTGCGGGGCGGGGGTGGCTGTGGGGGTGCCACGCTGATGATCGGCTTCGACAAAAAAAAAGAAAGTGACCTGGCCTATACCATCGACTCCATCCCGGTGTTGGTAGACAAACGCCACACTCTGTACCTCATCGGCAAGCAAGTGGACTTTTACGAAGGCAGCGATGCACGGGGATTTTTGTTTGTAGACGCCCGCGAGGTTCCGGCTTGAAAGACGGCTATGGCTTGCGCAACGTAACCACCACGCTGGCTTTTTTGCACACGCCCCCGATGGGAGGATTGAATTTCGAGATTTTTACCTCGGCCGCCAGGGCTTGTGAAGATGCCCGGAGCACCGATGCAGCAATGGCGTGGGCCACGCGTTCCAGCAGCTTTGAGGGCTTTTCCATTTCTGCCTTGACCAAGGCATAGAGATCTTCGTAATTGAGCGTGCCCGAAAGATCATCGGCAAAAGCCGTTTCCTGTATTTCCGTTTGCACTGCCAGGTCTACTTCAAACTTATTGCCCGAAGAACGCTCGTGCGGATACACCCCGTGATAGGCGTGAAACTCCAACCCCTCCAGTATGATGGTGCCCTTCATGCAGGCCGTTACTGAATGTCGTCAAAAAAAGACTTTTGGAAGAGGTCTTCCACCAACACCGGTTTGGCTTCCTCTTTTTTGATGGGTTCGGAAACAGCCGGGGCGGGCGGGGGCATTTCGCTGTTGGGATGAACTATTTTTTTCACTTCGCGCTTGGCCTGGGCCACGTGCTGATCGGGGTTAAACGAATCGGCCAACTGCTTGGCGCGGTCTACGCGTTCGATGGTTTCCTGCGCCATGCGCTTGAGGTCTGACAACAGGTTTTCGCGGTGCAACTCCAGCCGCTTGTAGTCTTGCGCCAGCGCGCGCATCCGTTCTTCCATTTCGTCTGCCCATTCGCGCGAAGTGGCTTCGGCCTCTTCGATAATGTCTTTGGCCTTGCTCTTGGCTTCGTGCAGCATGGCCTCCACTTTCAATTGCGTTTCGCGCATGTGCAACTCGGCCGTCTTATTGGCTTGCTCCACCACGCTGGCACCGGTATCTTCAGCCGTCTTCAGTGTTTTGAACAACGAGGTCTCCACCTCGCGCAGCTTGGCTACCTCGCGCTCGGCCGACTCATACTTCATTTTCAATTCCTTGGTCTCATCCAACACGCGCTCCCACTCTTGTGACAGCGAAAGCAAAAAGGCATTTACCTCATCTTTGTCGTACCCGCGCAAGGTGCGCTCAAATGACTTCTGGCGGATTTCCAACGGTGTGACTTTCATACCCCGATTTGGTTAAGTTGAAAAATAAAAAATGGCTGCAAAAAATGTCAACAGCAGGCCAAAAGTACTCATTTTCAAGCAATAAGCAAGCCCGGGGGCACCGCTACGGGCCCGTTACCTGCCACACGGAAATGGAGCGGTCATCGCTGGCGCTGATCAGCCAATGGTTGAAGGAAGACCACAGCAGCTTGTTCACCGAGGTGCCATGGCCGGCATGGCGCGCCTTGTCAATTACTTTCAACAGCTTCAGCGCGTGGCCATCCCACACTTTTACCGACTTGTCCATGCTGCCCGTGGCAAACCAGTGGCCTTGAGCGTGCCATGCCACGTGGTTGATGGCAAACAGATGCGCCACCACTTCGTTTGTCTGATCGTACAGCGGCCAGCGCCACGCCTTCAGCCGCGCATCGCGCGAAGCGGTGATCAGCCGGTCGCCCGCGGGCGTAAAGGAAAGCGAAAACACCGAGTTCTGATGTGCCGGCCAAGTATGCTTGACACGGTGCGAGCCTACGTCAATGATGCGAACGTGGTGGTCGCTATACCCTACGGCTACTTCGTTGCCTTGCGGATGGAGCGCCAGGCACCGCGCACTTTTATCGCTGGCGCGGATTTTGGTTTTGACCGTCCAGGTGGCGCTATCCACCATCGCCACGGTGCCATCGCCACAGGCCACCCACACCTCAGCGCCCACGGTTAGCACATCAAAAATGGCGGCATCCGTCAGCCGAAGCGAGGCTATTTCCTTCTTGGACTGCACATCCAGCACGTGAATGCCCTCGTAGTTATGGCCCACCACCAACCACGAAGAGTGAGGGATGCGGTGGATGGCGTAGATCGAGTTGGGCAGTTGGGCAATCAATTCACCTGCTTCCGGTGCGCGCAAATCCCAGCGCACCACCATGCCATCGCCCCCGGCCGAAAAAAAATGGGTTTCCGCCACATCGCGCTCCAGCGTATACACGCAGTCGCGGTGGCCGGTGAGCGTGTGTACTTTGGAAACGGTAAGCGGACTCATGCGCGAAAGACGGGATTTTTTGCAAACTTGTATCGCAAAGTTACCAGAATGCCGCGGTTAAAAATCACACGTTTGGACAAACAAAGCGCCTGGGGACTGTGGTACATCAGCGAAAACGAGCAGGAGCTGGGCTTCGAGGCGATGGAGTCCTGCCCGGAAGACATCGTGAACCCGCAAAAAAGACTGGAGTGGCTGGCGGGCCGGGCGTTGGTACGGGCGTTGGTTGAAAACAGCGGGCTGACCTACGCGGGCGTCAAAAAGGATGCGTACGGAAAACCGGCCCTGAAAGACCTGCCTCACCGCGTCTCCCTCTCTCATTCGTTTCCTTACGTGGCCGCTCAGGTAGACCGCGACCAGGAGGTGGGTATTGACCTGGAGCAACCCAAGCAAAAGCTATTGACCATTGCCCACCGCGTGCTGTCGCCTGCCGAACAGCAGAACGCAGGCGAAGATGTGGTGAAACACTGTGTGTACTGGTGTGCCAAAGAGGCGTTGTACAAAATTCATGGCAAGCGGGGCCTCCACTTCGCCACGCAGTTGTTGATCGACCCGTTTGCGCTATCCTCAGCGGGCACGCTGCACGGCCACATTGTGGCTGAAGAT